>DBGBVX010000081.1:0-33368 GCA_048370055.1 Candidatus Gallimonas sp.
TTTGCAAGCAAGACTTTCTCCTCGTGTCGGACACAAATTGCCGCTGATAAAGGCAATTCCTCAGTTCGCCATGCGCGCACAGCGCACCGCGCTGATGCGCATTATACATGGCTCACCCTCACGGAGGGAGGCAAGTACTCCTTGGCGCCCTCTTTGAGGGAGCTGGCGAGCGAATGCCAGCCTGAGGGAGTTAGAAAAAAACCTTCTTATTTTGATTGAAGCGTTTCTTTCACCGCAATATCGATATACGCACAGACGTTTTGAAAATCCGTATCGATCTGCAAATTGCTGAACCGTATGACTTGCAATCCATAGTTCTCCAACCTTTCCGTACGAAACAAATCGCGCCGCGCGCCTTCCTCGGAAAAATGCTGAGAACCGTCAAGCTCTATAATAAGTTTTGCCTCAGAACAATAGAAATCGGCAATAAAGCGATCGATCGGCTTTTGCCGTTGAAAACGCGGACGATACGAAGCAAGAAAACAATACCAAAGTTTTCGCTCTTGCGGCGTTGCGTTTTTGCGCAATGTCCTTGCACGCGCAACATTTTTATGTTCGTAATCAATCGACATGGAAAACTCCCACCGTCTGTGCGGCAACGTCGCACAGACACCTCCCTCGGGGAGGGAGGCAAGTACTCCCACCGTCGCGGCGCTGCCGCGCCACCTCTTGGCGGCACCAAGGTAGTGTGCCGCCGAGGAAAACCGCGCGCAGAGCCAACGGCGAACGTTGGGTTTCTCTTCCCCCTCACGACATTGTCGTACCACAGCACTCGCAAAAAAGATTTCACAGAAAGATTTTTTGCGAAGAGGAGCGGCGAGCGTTTTAAGCGCGGCGTTCGGCGCAGTCGAACCGCCCGCAAGGTGTGCTCCGCCGCGACGACGTCAGTTCGGGAAAAATCTGTGAACCCTTTTACAGCAATTTTTTCAGAAACTGCCCTGTGTAACTCTTTTCGCACGCGGCGACCTCTTCGGGCGAGCCCGTGCACACGATGGTGCCGCCGCCGTCTCCCCCCTCGGGACCGAGGTCGATGAGATAGTCGGCGACCTTGATGACGTCGAGATTGTGCTCGATGACGAGCACCGTGTTGCCGCCGTCGCGCAGGCGCATGAGGATATTCACGAGCTTTTCCACATCGTAGCTGTGCAGCCCCGTGGTGGGCTCGTCGAGGATATAGAAGGTGCGCCCCGTGGAACGCTTTGAAAGCTCCGTGGCGAGCTTGACGCGCTGCGCCTCGCCGCCCGAGAGCGTGGTGGCGCTCTGCCCGAGACGGATATAGCCGAGCCCGACTTCGTTGAGCGTTGCAAGTTTGTTGTAAATGGAAGGAAGGTTGCGGAAGAACTCGCACGCCTCCTCCACCGTCATATCAAGTACGTCGGCAATGGACTTGCCCTTATACTTGACTTCGAGCGTTTCGCGGTTGTAGCGCTTGCCGCCGCAGACCTCGCAGGGAACATATACATCGGGCAGGAAGTGCATTTCGATCTTCATGATGCCGTCGCCCGAGCAGTTTTCGCACCGCCCGCCCGCGACGTTGAAGGAGAACCGCCCCGACTTGAACCCCATCGCCTTGGCGTCGGGCGTGGCGGCGAAGAGCTCGCGGATGGCGGTGAACACCCCCGTATAGGTGGCAGGATTGGAGCGCGGCGTTCTGCCGATGGGCGACTGATCGATGGCGATGACCTTATCGAAGTGTTCCAACCCCGAGAACGCGCCGCTGTTGCCCGTAGGCTGACGCGCGCCGTTGAGGTTGTTGGCGAGGATGGGCAGGATGATCTCGTTGACGAGCGAGCTCTTGCCCGAACCCGAAACGCCCGTGACGACGGTCATCAGCCCCGCCGGAACGGAGGCGGTGATGCCCTTCAGGTTGTTCTGACGGCAGTTTTCCACCGTGAACCACCTGCCGTCCGGCTTCTTGCGTACGGCGGGGACTTCGATCTTGCGCCGCCCCGCGAGATAGTCGCCCGTGATGGAGCGCGGCTCGTTCATGATATCCTCGACGGTGCCGCACGCGACGACTTCGCCGCCGTGCACGCCCGCCTTGGGGCCGATATCCACGATGTAATCCGCCGCCCGCATGGTATCCTCGTCGTGCTCGACGACGATGAGCGTATTCCCGAGATCGCGCAGTCCTTTGAGGGAGGCGAGCAGCCTGTCGTTATCGCGCTGATGCAGCCCGATGGATGGCTCGTCCAAAATATACAATACGCCCGAGAGCGCGGAGCCGATCTGCGTGGCGAGGCGGATGCGCTGACTCTCGCCGCCTGAAAGGGTCGCCGCGCTGCGCGCAAGCGTTAAATAGTCGAGCCCCACGTTGATGAGGAAGTTGACGCGGCTGCGGATCTCCTTCAAAATGACGTCGGCAATGGCGTGCTGCGTGGGCGTAAGGGTAAGTTCATCCAAAAAGACGAGCAGCTTTTTGACGGGCATTTCGCACACTTCGGCGATGTTCTTGCCGCCCACCGTGACCGCAAGCGCCTCCTTTTTGAGGCGCTTTCCGTGGCAGACGGGGCAGTCGGAGGTGCGCATATAGCGCTCGATATCCCACTTTACGCCCACAGAGCTCGTCTGATTGTAGCGGCGCTGCAAATTGTTGACGAACCCCTCCCACGCGCTCTTATAGCTCGAATGATAGGTGCGCGTGCGGTAGTCGAGGTCGATCTTCTCGCCGTCGTTGCCGTACATGAGCAGGTCGAACACCTCTTGGGGGAGGTCTTTGACGGGAACGTCGAGCGAGAACCCGTAGCGGCGGGAGAGCCCTTCAAGATACATCTGCGTGACGGCGGAGGAATCGAGATTCCACCCGCTGATGCGGATGGCGCCCTCGCGCAGCGTCTTGGTGCGGTCGGGGCAGATGAGATCGGCGTCCACTGCCTGCTGAAAGCCGAGCCCCGTGCAAGCGGGGCAGGCGCCCCACGGCGTGTTGAAGGAGAAGAGGCGCGGCTCGATCTCCTCGATGGAGATGTTGCAGTCGGGGCAGGAATAGCGGGAGGAATAGAGCGTCTCCTCGCCGCCGCAGTCGATGACGACGAGCCCGTCGGCAAGGCGCAGCGCCGTCTCCAAACTTTCGGTGAGGCGCTTTAAGATGCCATCTTTGACGACGAGACGATCGACAACGACGCCGATATTGTGTTTGATGTTCTTATCGAGCTTGATCTCTTCCTGAAGATCGTAGACAATGCCGTCGATCTTGACGCGGACGTACCCGCTCTTGCGGTAGGACGCGAGCTCTTTGACGTACTCGCCCTTCCTGCCGCGCACGACGGGCGCCTCGAGCATGATCTTGCTGCCCTCGGGCATCTCCATCACCCTGTCGGCGATCTCGTCCACCGTCTGCCGCCTGATCTCCCGCCCGCAGTTGGGGCAGTGCGGCGTGCCCGTGCGCGCAAATAAAAGACGGAGATAATCGTAAATCTCCGTGACTGTGCCCACCGTGGAGCGGGGATTGTGCGAAGTCGTTTTCTGATCGATGGAGATGGCGGGAGAGAGCCCCTCGATGGACTCTACGTCGGGCTTTTCCATCATGCCGAGGAACTGTCGGGCATAGGAAGAGAGGCTCTCCATATACCGCCGCTGTCCTTCGGCGAAGATCGTATCGAACGCGAGCGTCGATTTGCCGCTGCCCGAAAGCCCCGTGAACACGGTGAGCGTATCGCGCGGGATGTGTACGTCAATGTTTTTGAGGTTGTTTTCTTTTGCGCCCTTGATGAAAATTTCTTTTACAAAGTTCATAGTGTATCGATAAATCCGTTTATGTTCGTCTGCCGCGGGCTACTGCCGCACGAGCGTATCGGTGCCGTCGCCGTCGTATTCCGCGAAGAGCTCGCCCGCCTCCCCGAGGAAACAGGAGAGATATTCGTCCATCGCGGGCGACTTGCCCGCGGACGCAATAAATTCGCCGAGGGGCATCCATAAATTTTCCCCTTCGGCGGTGGAGGGCAGAAGTTCGCCCTCGCCCTCCGCGCGGTACAGCATGACGAGGTATCGCTCCCTGCGTTCCCTGTGCGCCCAATGCACGACGCCGCAGAACCGCAGCGCCGAAACGGTCAGCCCCGTCTCCTCCTCCGCCTCGCGCACGGCGGCGCGGGCAAAGCTCTCGCCGCGCTCGACGTGCCCGCCCGGGAAGATCAGCCCGTCCCACTGCCCTTTTTTGCGTTTTTCGACGGCGACGAGATCGGTGCCCTTTTTCCGCACCATCACCATGACGGTGAGTTCGGCTTGCTCGGCGCGGCTCACAGAAGTTTCCTGCGGGCGATGAGCCCCGCGATGTGGTGCACCGCCATGTCGATCTGCTTCCAATTCGCGCCCGCATACCGCACCTCGCGCGCGCGGCCGAGCGTGGCTTTGCTGACGGCAAGCACGGCGTGCACGCCGTGCTCCTGTGCGGAGAGGCAGTGCTCGAGGCGATCGTCGATAAGCACGTCGACGTTGTGTTCGGCGCAGTACTTCCCCTTTTCCTGACAGTCGGCGACGAGCTCGTCGTAGGGGATACGCCGCTTTTCAAGCCAATCGCGCGAAATTTTTTCGGGATTGGCGAACCACGAGGGCAGGCGGGAAGTGAGGATGACGATCGTGTGTCCCTCCTCCTTCCAACGCGCGAGCGCCTCGCGCGCGCCCTTGCGGACGGGCGCGTCGGTGAACGCCGTGATGCCGCCCCCTTCGCGCACAAACTTCAGAACGTCGTCCGTCGACCAATCGTATACGTCGACGAACGCGTTCGCGTCGGGATCTTTGAGTTTGAACGGCAGATCGTTGCGGCGGATATACTCGCCCGCATAGCGGACGCGTTCTAAGATGTTCAAAGTATCGTCGATATCCACAGCGATTTTCATGCCAAACGCCCTCCTCTTCTGCAATTTCCCAATCTGCGCTTCGCCGCCTCGGTCACACTCTGCCGATATAGGCGACGGAACGATTTTCCATAACGACTTTCCCGCCCCTTTCATACCGCGCGAACAGTTCCCGCATCTCGGCGCAAAAGCCCTCGTAGCCCTCTTCGCCCGCGCGGGGCGCATAGGAACTTGAAAGCCTCCGGCGGAGAAAAATCTCCTCGTCCTCGGCGAGCGGATAATCCGCCCGTTCGACCGCAAACCTGCCGCGGAAAAATTCCGCGATGGCGCTGCTCTTTGCCGCGGCGCGCGCATGGCTGCGGTATGCGACGCGTTCGGGACGGTAGCGCGCGGCGATCTCTTCGATCTCGCCGTAAACGCCCTCCTGCCCGTGCTCGTTATAGACGATCGCAACGATGCCGCCGCCCGTCAGGCGGGCGCACTCGGCGCGGAACGCATTCGGTTCGAACCAATGGAACGCCTGCGCCGCGGTGACGATATCGACGCTTCCGGATGGCAGTCCCGTATGCGCCGCGTCGCCCGCAACGGGCACGAAATTTGCATAGCCCTTCAGCCGCGCGACGCACTCCGCGCGCATATCGGCGTTCGGCTCGACGGAATACACCGTGCTCCCGCGGGCGAGCAGAAGTTCGGAAAACTTCCCCGTGCCCGCGCCGATGTCGGCAATGCGCGACGAGGCGGAAAAGCCGTGCTTTTCGTAGAGCGCGTCGAGAAGCGCTGCGGCATAGCTCGGGCGCGCCTGCGCGTAGTCCGCCGCCCTGCCCGAAAATAAATTGCGGTTGTCCTCAGACATGGTATCCTCCGAATCAGCATCGCACGCGGCGCCGCCGCGGGAAAAGCGGCAAAATATTGCGCGAGAAATGCTTCCCTTTTTGCGCCGCAGCCGCGCGCAAGACGCGAAGGACGCGGATTTTTCGACGGGAGTGTACCAAGACGTACATGACCGAGAAAAACCGCTAGTCCGACAAGGTATTGCGCGATGGTGCGCCCGTTTGGAAAGCAGTTCCGCGTCAGACGAGGAGCCTGCGCAAACGCCGCAAGGAGTGTACAACGACGTACACGACTAAGGCGTGCGCAAAGGCGACAAAGTATCACGCGAGAAATGCTTTTCAAACTATTGACGGAGCTGTTTGCGCAACTCCGCGATCCGCTCCCTGATCTCGATGGCGCGCTCGAAATCGAGCTGCGCGGAAGCCGCCTTCATGAGCCCCTTCAATTTTTCGATCTCGTCGGGGATATCCGCCTTTTTGATATCCGCCTGCTTTTTGGCTTTGCCCGTGATGGCGAACGTTTCGGCGACTTTTTTGACGATGGTCTTGGGAACGATGTGGTGCTCTTCGTTGTATTTCTGCTGTATGGCGCGGCGGCGGTTCGTCTCGCCGATGGCGCGCTCCATGCTGCCCGTGACCGTATCGGCATACATGATGACGCGCCCCTCCGCGTTGCGCGCGGCGCGCCCGATGGTCTGCACAAGCGAAGTTTCGCTGCGCAGGAACCCCTCTTTATCGGCGTCGAGAATGGCGACGAGGCGCACCTCGGGCAGATCGAGCCCCTCCCGCAGCAGATTGATGCCGCATAAAACGTCGAACTCGCCCGCGCGCAGCCCGTTGATGATGTCGATGCGCTCCAAAGTATCGACGTCGGAGTGCATATAGCGCACCTTGACGCCGTTCTCTTTGAGGTAGTCGGTGAGGCTCTCCGCCATGCGCTTGGTGAGCGTGGTGACGAGCACGCGCCCGCCCGCCCCGACGACTTCGTGCACTTCGGAGAGGAGATCGTCGATCTGCCCCTTTGTGGGTTTGACGGTGACGGGAGGATCCAAAAGCCCCGTAGGGCGGATGAGCTGCTCCACCACCTGCCCCGCCTCGCCGAGCTCGTAGGGCGCGGGCGTCGCGGAGACGCAGATCATCTGCGGCACGCGCGCGTCGAACTCCTCGAAGGTGAGCGGGCGGTTATCGTAGGCGGACTTCATGCGGAAGCCGTAATCGACGAGGTTCTTCTTGCGCGACAGATCGCCGTGATACATGGCGCGGATCTGCGGAATGGTCATGTGGCTCTCGTCGATGAACACGAGAAAATTTTCGGGAAAATAATCGAGAAGGGTAAACGACGGCTCCCCGGGCGCGCGCCCGTCGAAATAGCGGGAATAGTTCTCCACGCCCGAACAGTAGCCGATCTCGCGCATCATCTCCAAATCGTGCCGCGTGCGCTGCGAGAGGCGCTGCGCCTCGAGGAGCTTGCCCGCGTCCTCGAACGCCTTCACCTCGCCTTCGAGATCTTCCTCGATCATGGTAAGCGCCGACTGCAGCCGCTCCGTGCCCACCGCATAGTGACTCGCGGGAAAGATGACGGCGTGTTTGAGGGAACTGATCACCTTGCCCGTCACCACGTCGATCTCGCCGACGGCGTCGATCTCGTCGCCGAAAAATTCCACGCGGATGGCGACTTCGGAATTGGAGGCGGGAAAGATCTCCACCACGTCCCCCCGCACGCGGAAGGTGGAGCGTTTGAAGTCCATGTCGTTGCGGGCGTATTGGATGCCGACGAGGCGGGACAAAAGCTCGTCGCGCGCCATCGCCTGCCCCGGGCGGAGGGAGATGCCGAGGCGGAAAAACTCCTCGGGCGCGCCGAGGCCGTAGATGCAGGAGACGGAGGAGACGACGATGACATCGTCGCGCTCGCCGAGCGAACAGGTGGCGGCGTTGCGGAGTTTATCGATCTCGTCGTTCATCGAGAGATCTTTTTCGATGTAAGTATCCGTCTGCGGGATGTAGCTCTCGGGCTGATAGTAATCGTAATAGGAGACGAAGTACTCCACGCGGTTCTCGGGAAAGAAGGCGCGGAACTCGTTGCAGAGCTGAGCGGCGAGCGTTTTGTTGTGCGCGATGACGAGCGTGGGGCGCCCCACGTTCTGAATGACGTTCGCCATCGTGAACGTTTTGCCGCTGCCCGTAACCCCGACAAGCACCTGCGTGCGGACGCCGTCCAAAACGCCCTCGGTAAGTTTTTGTATCGCTTGCGGCTGATCGCCCGTGGGCGCGAAGGGCGCATGCAGTTTGAAGGGGTGGTGTTCCATAAAGACCTCGTTCGCTTCGCGAATGTTTCCGCAAAACGGCGCGGAAACAGATCGCGACCTGAAAGACAGTGCTGCCGCGGCTTTCAAAGCAGCCGGACGTCCGGCTGCTCCCGATCGCGCGCGCAAACTTTTGTTCGCCCTCTATGATAGCGCAACCGCGGCGATTTGTCAAGTTCCGGCGGGCAGTTTTCGCCCCGCGCGGGCGCGTCAGGAAAAAATTAGTTTGAGCACAAACCCCGCCAACGCGGACGCCGCGCCGCAGAGCGCCGCAACGGCGACGCGGAGCGCAAGTTTCCGGCGCCGCTCGCGCGCCTCGCGGAAGTATCTCTCGCCGCGCTTGGTGAGTTCGACGGCGTAGGTGCGCTCCCCCTTCCGATCGGTCGAGATCACGTCGATATAGCCGCCCTCGGCGAGCGCGGCAAGACCGCGGTCGATCTCCGCCTCCTCCTGCGGCTGTTTTTTGGGCAGGAGCGCGGCGATCTCCGCGGGCGACGCCAAAAAGCGCGTGCGCCCCGCCGCAAGCGTCAAAAGGGCGCGCATGAGCGCGCTCCTGCGGTCGCTGAGAATGTTTGCCATACCTTCACCACGGCAGGGAGAGCAGCCACGCAAGCAGCGCGCCGAACAGCGCGCCGAGGAAGGCGCCGGCGAGCCCGCCCAAAAAGGCGGTGCGGAAGGCGCGGTGCTCGCGCACCGCCGCCGAGACAGCCTCTTCGCGCGCGCGGGCGGCATACGCCCGCCCCGCAGGCAGCGGACGGATACAGTACGTTCCGCCCTCGGCATAGCGCATCTCTATAAAACGGCGCGCCTCCAAGCGCTCGAGCAGGGCGGCAATGTTTTCCGCCCGCCCGTGCGGGAGACGCTCTGAAAGCTCCGTTTCATCGAGTATGCGCCAGTTTGCGCCCTCGCACAGGGCGTTGACCGCGGATAGCAAGTCCAGCGCGTCCTCGTCCATGTTCCTCCCCTTGCGCGGGGAAAACCGCCTTTACGCCGCCTCCCCTGCCGCAATGAGTATGTGTGAGATCGGGAGCGCTTATCCCTCGCCGCCGATGAGAAGGAGGGGATTGCTCTCGTACAGCCGCGCGGAGAGCGGCGAGGACAGGAAGAAAGATTCGATCTTCTGACCGATCTCGGCGATCTTCTGCGCGAGCGAAGTATCGCCCGAGGAGCCCGCCATGTCCGCAAACGAACCCAACAGTCCCTCGAGATCGCCGTGAGCGAGGAAGTGCACCCCGAAGTTGACGCCGTAGGCGACCGCAAAGAAGAACGCCGCGAACACGACGGCGAGCAGGGCGCCGTCTACGGCACGCAGCGCGGTGGGCGTGCGCACTTTTTTCATGAGCATGTTGATGAGCGCCGAAATGAGGATGACGACGATGAGCAGCACCACAAAGCATACCGCCGCGACGATCGCCGTGCCGACGGTATTTGCATAGGCGCCGAGCGACGAAAAGCTGCCCGCAAGGGAGGACGCCCAATTGGTAAGGAAGGGCACCTTGGTCGCCAAAATGACGGCGAGCACAACGGCGCCGACGCCGAGCGCGATGGTGAGGAGCGCCCACAGCGAGCGCAGGAGCCCCACGCGGTAGCCGCAGCGCACCATGAGGATGCAGACCGCGACGACGAAGAGATCGAGCGCGTGCCCCGCGAAAAACTCCGTCCAGACGGGGTTCTCATAGATCACGCCGAGCGCGGAGATCTCCACGCCGAACACGGGCAGCGCCGCAAGGACGGGCGCGGCGAGCACCACGAAGAAGGTGACGAAGTTGAGAACGGAAGTAATACCGCCGAGGAAACGGTTCGTGAAGCGGAAAAACGCGGGCGTTTTTCTGCCGTAGGCGAGAAATCCGCTGCGCATGAACCCGCCGACGACGAGGACGACCGCGACCGAGGCAATGAGCGCGACCGCGGGGATGAGGGCGCGCGTTGCGGCGGTCTGCCCCTGCGGCAGCTTCGGCAGAAGAAGGAGCGCGGCAAACACGAGCCATACCTGCCACGACAGCCACGAACACCGCGTGAACCGACGGAAAACGCCGTACAGGAAGATGAGGAGCGCAAACGCGCCCGCCCCGACGGCGATCCATACGCCCATATTCGCACTCAGAAGTTGTGTGTTCATAGCGTTCTCCCCTTGCTATAATTTTACGGCTCTATTTATTGAAGTTATCCTTGAGCGAGACGATCTCCGAAAGGCAGAGCTTATCGCCCTCACGGCAGGTCTTGTAATAGCCCGTGCGCATGAGCTGAAAGGCGCTCCCCTCCGCCGCCTCCGCAAGATAGGGCTCCGCCTTGGCTGCAAAGATATGCTCGCTCGAAAGATTCATGCGTTCGGAGAAATCCTGCCCCGCATAGTCGGCGTCGCGCAGGAGATGATCGTACTGCTTGAGCACCGCGTCCACGCAGGTGGCGGCGTTCACCCAATGCAGCACGCCCTTCGCCTTGACGCCGCTCGTATCGCTGCCGCTGCGGCTCTCGGGCAGGTAGGTGCAGCGGATCTCGGTGACGTTGCCCGCTTCGTCGGTGACCGCCTCGTCGCACCGCACGATGTAGGCGTTTTTGAGGCGCGCCACGCCGCCGATCTTGAGACGGTGGTACTTAGGAGGCGGGTCGAGCGAGAAGTCGCCGCGCTCGATATAGAGCTCGCGCCCGAACGCGACTTTGCGGGTGCCGGCGTTCTCGTCGAGCTGATTGATCTCGAAATCCACCTCTTCGCTGCCCTCGTAGTTGGTGATGACGAGCCTGAGCGGATCGACGACCGCCATCGCGCGGGGCGCGCGGGCGTTGAGATATTCGCGCACGACCGCCTCGAAATAGCCGACGTCGCACTCCGAATTTGCCTTGGCGACGCCTGCGCGGGCGCAGAAATCGCGGATGGCTGCGGCGGGGATGCCGCGGTTGCGCAGCCCCGCGAGCGTGGGCATGCGCGGGTCGTCCCACCCGTGCACGGAGCCGTCCTCGACGAGCTTTTTGAGATACCGCTTGCTCATGACGAGATTGGTCATGTTCAGCCGCGCGAACTCGATCTGACGGGGCTTGGGCGAGAACCCGAGGCTGACGCCCACCCAATCGTACAGGGGGCGGTGATCCTCGAACTCGAGCGTGCACAGCGAGTGCGTGACGCCCTGCAGATAGTCGCAGATGGGATGCGCGTAGTCGTACATGGGATAGATGCACCACTTATCCCCCGTGCGGTGATGGGTGGCGTGCAAAATGCGGTAGATGACGGGGTCGCGCATGTTGACGTTGGGCGACGCCATATCGATCTTGGCGCGCAGACACTTCTCGCCGTCGCGGTATTTGCCCGCCTTCATCTCGCGGAAGAGCGCGAGGTTTTCTTCGGGCGTGCGGTTGCGGTACGGGCTCTCCGTCCCGGGCTCGGTGAGCGTGCCGCGCGTCACCTTGATCTCCTCGGGGGAGAGGTCGCACACGAACGCCTTGCCCTCCCGGATGAGCCGCTCGGCGTATTCGTAGATGGTATCGAAAAAGTCGGAGGCATACGTCTCCTTCGCCCACTCGTAGCCCATCCAACGGATGTCGGCGCGGATGGCGTCCACGAACTCCGTCTTTTCCTTGGAGGGGTTGGTGTCGTCGAAGAAGAGGTTGCACTTGCCGCCGTACTTTGCGGCAATGCCGAAGTTGACGAACATGCTCTTGGCATGCCCGATGTGCAGATAGCCGTTGGGTTCGGGCGGGAAGCGCGTCTGAACGGCTTTTACCCTGCCCTCCGCAAGGTCGCTCTCCACGATCTGTTCGATGAAATTGGTTGCCTCAGCCATATGATCCTCTTTCCGCGGTCCCCGCCGCGCGGCGGAGATCGCGCGTAAAAAAATTTGATCGGTGTGAATTGATCGTATTTCTACACAATTATAGCATAAATTTCGGGAAAATGATACTCTTTCAGGCGTATTTTTTTGACGATCGCGCCATTATTTATACTTGTTTTGTATGCCGCGCGATGCCTTTGCGGGAACATTCCGCCGCGCGCGGCGCGGACATGCCCCCGCGCTTTTGCAAAACATCGCCTCCGCCGCGGACATGGGTGCGCTGAAAACGCTTCCCGCGGCGCGCGCGGCGCGCCGCGCTTTTCTGCCGAAAAGTTCGCCCGCCGCCCCCGCGAACGCTTGACCGAACGCCCAAAATCTACTATAATATCCGAGAACGAATTTATAATAAGGTGAAAGATATGGCAAAGAGAGCTGTGACGATGGATAAGCTCGTCGCCCTGTGCAAGGCGCGCGGCATCATCTTCCCCGGGAGCGAGATCTACGGCGGCATGGGCAACACGTGGGACTACGGCCCCGTGGGCGTAGAGATCAAGAACAACATCAAGCGCGCGTGGTGGAAACGCTTCGTGCAGGAGAGCGAGAACTCCTACGGGTTGGACGCCGCCATCCTCATGAACGCGCGCGTATGGGAGGCGAGCGGGCACACCGCATCCTTCTCCGACCCGAAGATGGACTGCAAGGAGTGCAAGAGCCGCCACCGCGCCGACAACCTCATCGAGGCGCACTCCAAGGGCAAAGTCAACCCCGACCTCATGACCAACGAGGAGATGGAGGCGTATATTCAGGAGCACCACGTCTGCTGCCCCATCTGCGGCAAGTGCAATTGGACGCCCATCCGCACCTTCAACCTGATGTTCGAGACTTCGCGCGGGGTGACGGACGAGAGTCAGAACAAGATCTACCTGCGCCCCGAGACGGCGCAGGGCGAGTTCGTCAACTTCCTCAACGTACAGCGCACCACGCGTGCCAAAGTCCCCTTCGGCATCGCGCAGGTGGGCAAGGCGTTCCGCAACGAGATCACGCCCGGGAACTTCATCTTCCGCACCATCGAATTTGAACAGATGGAGCACCAATGGTTCTGCAAGGAGGGCACCGATCAGGAATACTACGCCGAATATAAAAAGCGCGCGTGGCAGTTCCTTCTCGACCTCGGCTTCCGAGAGGAACACCTCCGCTTCCACGACCACGACAAGCTCGCGCACTACGCGAAGGCGGCGTGCGACATTCAGTACGACTTCCCCATGGGGTGGTCGGAGCTCAACGGCATCCACAACCGCACCGACTACGACCTGAGCCGCCATCAGGAATACTCGGGCAAGTCGATGACGTACGTCGACCCCGTCACACAGGAGCGCTATATCCCCTACGTCATCGAATACTCAATCGGCGCGGACCGCCTCATGCTCGCGGTGCTCACCGAGGCGTACGACGAAGAGACGCTTGAAAACGGCGAAGTGCGCAACGTGATGCACTTCCACCCCGCGATCGCCGCGTACAAGGCGGCGGTCCTTCCCCTGCAGAAGGGGCTCGCACCGCAGGCGAAGGAACTGCTCGCAAAACTCAAAAAGCACTTCCTCGTCACGTACGACGAGGCGGGCTCCATCGGCAAGCGCTACCGCAGGCAGGACGAGATCGGCACCCCCTACTGCCTGACCGTGGACTTCGACACGTTGGAAAACGGCACCGTGACGGTGCGCGACCGCGACACGATGGAACAGGTGCGCATGAACGCCGACGAAGTGATCGCCTTCCTGCGCGAAAAGTGTGCGTTTTAAGCGCTGAAAATAATCGGAACGATACCTTTGCCGCCGTTTTTTACGGCGGCATTTTCTTTTGCTTCCCGCCTGCGCGCCGCAAAACGGGCGGCACAGACCGCGCGATCGTGCACTTTGTCAACAGTGTCATAATTTTCTATGACAAAGTTTTCGTAAAAGGGTTGCTTTTTCCTGTAACATGTTCTATAATATAGATACTATAATTTTTGAGAGTTTGGATCGGATCAGTTATGACGCTTTTCGATGGTTTTCTCATCGCATATATCACGCTCTCGGTCATCGCGGTGATCCTGTATATGCCGCGCATGATCGGATTTTTATGCGCGTTCAAAAAACCGCCCTATAAGCGCGCGACCGCGAACCGCAAGATCGGCATCGTCATCCCCGCGCGCAACGAGAGCGACGTCATCGGCGATCTGTTCGCCTCCATACGGCGGCAGGACTACGAGGGACCGTTCGACGTGAACGTCATCGTGAAAGACGCGAACGACCCGACCATCCGCCTTGCGGAGGAGATGGGCGCGCGCGTGCTCGTCGTGCCCGAACAGACGTGCAAGGGCGACGTTTTGGACGCCTTCTTCCACGCGCTCACCCCCGAAGAGATGACCTCCTACGACGCGTTCGTCATCGTGGACGCGGACGGCGTGCTCTCCCCCACCTACATGCGCGAACTCAACAACGCGCTCGAGTGGGAGGAGTACGACATCTTCCTCACCCGTAAGTATATGAAAAACTGCCTCGGCGACAGGAAGAAACGCACCGTGTTTTCCAACAACTCCGCGCTCACATGGGCGATGCTCGACGATCTCGGCAACCGCTGGCGCATCGAACAGGGCATCCCCCTTGCGCTGACGGGACAGGGCATGATGGTGCGCCGCTCCCTCATCGAGGAGATCGGCGGATGGCCCTACCGCTCGCTCACGGAGGACTACGAACTCCGCCTCGATTCCCTGCTCAAGGGATTCAAATCCTTCTACTATCCCTACGCGGTGCTGTACACCGAAGAGGCGGTCGGGCACAGAGACAACTACAACCGCCGCCTGCGTTGGGTGACGGGGTACGCGCAGTGCGACGAAAAGTACAAAAAGCGCATTATGGAACAGGCAAAACAGCGCGGCAAGATGAGCAAGGCGGAGATCGAATGCCTGTTCGGGATATACCCGCTCGCCCTGTTTGCGGCGACGACCATTGTGACCATGCTCGCGGGCTGCGGGCTCGCCATCTTCTATGCGACGCAGGGCATGACGGATATGTGGGTGAAATCGCTCATCTTCCTCGTGGGCATGCCGTTCGGCATCATGTACCTGCTGCTCTTCACCTATTCGACGCTCGCCATGATCGCAAGCCGCGAGGCGTTCGAAGTCATCTCGGTGGGCGAGCGCATCGCAATGCTCTTCTTCTCCCCCTTCTACCTGTTGGAATACCTGCCCATCTTCATACAGAGCCGCGTCCGCGCGAAGAAACACAACCGGCTCGCATGGGAGCAGAGCGAACGGCAGCACTACGAGCGCGCCGCCGACGAGGCGGAAAAGGCGAGCGAAATGTTGGAAAAGCCAGAGGAAAGCGACGAGAAAAAATCGGCTTGAACATCGGATATCATCAGACAGAACACGGGAGCCCCGCAGATACGCCGCGGGGCTCCCGTTTTAATTGCCGTTTTACGCGTTCCCGCCCTTCCTGCGGTCGGGAAGATATTCGAGCGGCTTGCCGTAAGCCGCTTCATAACACGCCTTCCACGCGGCTTCGGCTTCCGCCTTCATTTTGGCGATGCGCGCGCCGCGGGGCAGCGACGGATCGGCGTACACCGCGGGCAGAATGTGGATGCGGAGCTTTTTCATGTGCCCCTTTTTGTTCTTCCGGAAGGTGCAGAACACGGGCAGCACGGGCACGCCCATTTTGACGGCGTAGTAAAAGGCGCCGTCCTTCATGGGGCGGGGCTTTTGATAGTTCACCCACATCGCCTGCTCGGCATAGAAGTTGACGAACTTCCCCTGCTTTAAGCGGCGCTCCATCTCGCGCATCAGATTTTTCGTCGCCGCGAGGTTGGCGCTGAACGCCCACATGCCCGCGTGGCGCATGAACCACCCGCCCACGCCCGTCTTGTTGTTCCACGGCGCCATGGTGTGGAAGGAGCGGTACTGCCCCGCCGCCGCGCGCACGAAGAGCGTATCGAGATAGGAGATGTGATTGCATACGACGATCGCGCCCTGTTTTTTGAGCGCGCGCCTGTTCTCTTTGCCGACGACGCGGCACTCGTACGCCACCTTCAGGAGGATGGGCGCGAACAGTTTGAGCACGGTGCGGATCGCGCCCGAGATCAGCCGCCCGCCCAAGCTTTGGCGGTACCTGAAGTCGCCGTCGGGCATGAACCAATTGTGCCCGAAGGCGATATAATCGTAATCGAAGCGGCGGTAGCCCTCCAAAGTCGCCTGAATACCGTCGCGCAGTTCGAGTTTTGTGCGCTTGCGTTCCATGCGACCATTGTACACCATTTACAAATACTTGTCAATACGATTTATGACAAAATCGACGGCGGCGCGCCGGATGGCGCGCCGCCGCCTGCCGTTTTGCTCAGGAACCCGTATGCGCGGGCGAGGGCTGAGAAGTATACAGATCGAACTCGCCGTCCAAATCGAAGTTTTCGTCCTCGTCGAACGCGGCGAGTTTGGAGACGGAGACCTCATACGCCGTCATGGTGACGGACTCCGTCTCCGAAAAGCGTTTGACGTATTCGCGGCTTTGGATGCGCCCCGAGAGCGCGACGCGGTCGCCCACCTTGAGATTCTGCACGAAGCGAGCGTTGCGCCCCCATGCGATGCAGGGGATATAGTCGGATTTGTTGTACGCGCGGTTGACGGCGACGAGCAGATCGGCGATCTCGCGGTTGAAGGGCGTCGTGCGGTAGACGGGCGGCTTGCAGATGTAGCCCGAGAGCACGATGGAGTTGGGATTGCGGGAGAGGGCGTCCCCGACGAGCTCGCGCACGAACACGGTGAGCATGAGGCGGGATCTGCCGCCCTCGAGCTTATTATAACTGCGGAACTGCCCCAAGGCGCAGATCTTGCTGCCGACCTTGAGATCGCTCCCCTTGATGAGCCGTTCGGAAATGGTGACGGGGAGCACGTCCGCCTGCCCCGAAAGGCGCATGACGCGCACATACAGTTCGTAAAACCCCTCGCCGTACACCTCGTGCGAGAACGCCGCCTCGGAGACGATCTCGCCCATGAGAAACACCCTGTTGTTTTTTTCTGCGCTGTGATCCATAAAAATGTATTTGAACCTCCTCATGTATTTCCCGTTTTTGCCCGCGGTCAGCCGTTCGGATGCTGCCTGCCTGCGCGGTCGATGGTAAAGTTTTCGCGGTAGATGAGCTCCCCGACGGGCACGAACTCGAAGCCCTTGGCTTTGAGCGCGTCCAATATGATGGGGAGCGCCTCCGCGGTGTGCAAGCCGTTGTTGTGGCAGAGGATGATGGAGCCCTTCTCCGTCTGCGCAATGACGCGTTCGGCGATCTGCTGCGCGGAGAGGTCCTTCCAATCGAGCGAATCCACGTCCCACTGCACGGTGACGATCCCCATATCCGCCGCGGTATCGACGAGCAGGTCGTCGTAATCGCCGTAGGGCGGGCGGAAGAGCGTGACCTCCTTCCCCGTGACCGAACTGATCGCCTCGGACGAGGAGGCGAGCTCGGCGCGGATCTCCGCCTCCGAGAGGCGGGACATGTACGAGTGGGTCGCGCTGTGCGTGCCGATCTCGTGCCCCGCTTCGGAGATCTCCCTGAGATGTTCGGGGAACTTCTCCGCCCAGAACTGCACGGTAAAGAAGGTGGCGCGCACCTGCGCCGCGTCGAGCGCGGAAAGGAGCTGCGCCGTGTATTCATCCCCCCACGCGCAGTCGAAGGAGATCGCGATCTTGTTGTCGTCCCGCTCCACGCTGTACACGGGGAGAGACCGCGAATCGCTCCAATATACCGCCGCCGCGTCCGAAGCATACGCGCCGAAAGAGGCGAGCGCGAGCGCCGCGGCAAGCCCTAAGGCGACCGCCGCCGTTCTGATGCGAAAAGTAAAGACCCGCATTGCACAACACCCATATGATAAAATATTTTATACGCAATATTTTGGGAAAATCGCCCGCATTTTGTCCGACCCCGTCGAATTTGCCAAACGATGCGGAGAGCGCCCCGCGCCCCTTCTCCCCGTACACGATACTCTATTCGCGCAAAACAAAAAAAATGCCCGCGGAACGCAAAATTACGTCCCGCGGGCGTTTTTCCCGCTCAGCGCCGGTGCCGCGACCGGTACTGCCGCGGCGTCATGCAATAGGCGCGCCTGAAATATTCGCAATAGTTGCTCGCGCTCGAAAATCCCGTATCCAATGCGATCTCGGTGACGGAGCGCTCCGTGCCGAGCAGCAGTTCCACGCTCTTTGCGAGGCGGTATTCGATGAGGTAGGAAACGGGCGTTCTGTGCACATATCTGTGAAAGATCTCGTTGCACCTGCTCTTGCATACGCCGCCCGCCCGCGCGATCTCCCCCAACGTGAGGGCGCCGCCGAAACGCCTGTGCACGCAGTCGAGCATGCTGCGGAGCACGGCGAGGTTTGCGTCCCCCTCCGTCTCCGCGCCCTTCAGATGCAGATACATCGCGCTCCACATGCGCAGAAAATATTCCGACGTCTTCAGCTCCGCCACGGGAGACGCGGCGCTCTCGTAGACGGCGCGGATACAGGCAAGGATCTCTTCGTGCCACGCCTCCCCCGCAAGCAGACAGAAGTCGAACGCACGGTCGTCCGTGAGCGGAAGAACGAACTTTTCGCGGATGTAGCCGCCGCCGAGCAGATCGGGATGCAGCAGCAGGCAGACAAAATCGCACTCGCACCTTTGCGGCGAAAACCCGTAGTGCATGCGCCGCGCGTTGACGATGAGCCCCTCGCCCGCGCGCAGCGCCGTCTGCCTGCCGTTGACGAGATACTCCATTTCGCCCGACAAAACGAGGATAAATTCGATGTCGTCGTGCCAATGCCCGACGGCGGAATAGCCCGGGTAAGAAGAGAGCAGCGCGCGGCGCACATACGCCCGATACCCGCCGCGGTCGTAGCTGACAAGCTCCGCCCCGTCGCTCCGCAAGTTTATCTCCATTCCCGCTCCTTTGTGGAATATTTTGATATAAATACAGAATATTCCGATAGATTTTCCGATCGCGGAAGATTATAATGATATTATCATAAAAATTATGCCCTGTAAAGAGTTCCCGCGATGAAACTGAGAAAATATCTCCCGCAGGACAAGCCCTTTTTAAGGCGCATCTGCAAAGAGACGGCTTGGGAAAGCTATAAGACGGACGAAAACAAGCTCGAGACGGTGCCCGTGATCTTCAACGACTACTTCACGGAGGAGGAGCCCGAGAACATTTTCGTGCTGTGCAACGATGAAAATATACCCGTCGGATATATTATCTGCTCTGCGGACAGCGAGAAGTTTGCGCGCTGCATGCGCGGAACATACCGACCGCGCGTCGCCGCGCTCTGCCCCGCCGTCCTCGCCTTTTTCGACGGCTTTATGCGGCAGTACGACGCCATCCGCGACCGCCCCATACACTTTCACATCGACATCCTGCCGCCCTATCAGCGGCAGGGGTGGGGCAGAAAGATGATCGGCGCGCTCTCGGCGCATCTTACAAGCCGCGGGCACCGCTTTCTCTCGGTGTGCGGCGTGAGCAGGCGCTCGGCGGGGTATCGGGTGTACGCAAAGCTCGGCTTTGAAGAGATCGCCGACTACGGCGGCGACGTCGTTTCCCTGACAAAGGACCTGAAAAAGGAGGCAAATATGACGCAAAAACAACGGATGGAGGCGGGACTGCTCTACGATCCCGCCGACGGCGAGATCATGCGGGAACAGACGCCCTGTGCCCGCGACCTCAAAGAGTACAACACGCTCGGATTAGGCGACGAGGCGCGCATGCGCGAACTTCTGCGCCGCATGCTCGCGGAAGTCGGCGAAGGCACCTATATCCAACCGCCCTTCTACGCAAATTGGGGCGGAAAGCACGTGCACATCGGGAAGGGCGTATACGCCAACTTCCGCCTGACGCTCGTGGACGACGCGCACATCTACATCGGCGATCACACGATGATCGGCCCGAACGTGACGCTCACGACCGCCACGCACCCCATCTCCCCCGCCCTGCGCGAAAAGGGGATCCAATACAACAAGGATATCCGCATCGGCAAAAACGTGTGGATCGGCGCGGGCGCGACCGTTCTGCCCGGCGTGACCATCGGGGACAATGCGGTGATCGGCGCGGGGGCGGTCGTCACGCGGGATATTCCCGCGGACGTCGTCGCCGTCGGCGTGCCCTGCCGCGTGATGCGCGCGATCGGGGAACATGACCTTGAATATTACGATACGGATAAGCCGATCGACCTGTAACCTTCCGCCAATCCTCACGCCATCATAACGGCGCGCCGCTGCGATCGTGCAGCGGCGCACTTTTTATGCGTTTGACTTTGCGCTCAATTTATCGGGCACGCTCGTAAAGGTGAGCGCATACACGCACGCGGCGCCCGCACGCAGAAGGACGCGGGCGAGTTCGCTGACGGTGGAACCCGTCGTGAACGTATCGTCGACGATGACGACGCGCTTTCCCCTGACGGCGCCGCGGTCGGTCACGCGGAAACAGCCCGCGAGGTTTTTCTCCCGTTCCCGCCGCCCGAGCGATTTCTGCGCCGCAGTCTCCCGCCGCTTTTCGGCGGCGTCGAGCAACGGGATCCCGCTCCGCCGCGCAAGCTCCTCGGCGAGCAGGCGCGACTGATTGTAGCCGCGCCTGCGGACGGCGCGCTTTGTCATGGGGACGAAGGTCAGCGCGTCGGCGTCGGGGAACTCCCTGCCGAGCGCGGGCGCGAGAAAATCGCAGAGCGTGCGATAAAGATAGCGGCTCCCCTTTTTGAAGCGAAGGACGAGCGCCGCGGCTTCCCCCTCGTGCACAAAGCAGGAACGCGCCCGTTCGACGGCGGGACGGTGATCCTTGCACTCGATGCAGACGCCCGGCTCGCGCACCCTTCTGCCGCAGTACGGGCAGACGTGCCCGCTGTTTGCGGGCAGCGCTTTGGCGCAGGCGGCGCAGACGCGCTCGCCGCCGAACACCTCGCGCCCGCAGATATCGCAGGTGAAGTTGTGCGCGTCGTCATACCGCCGCAGCCAATCTACAATTTTGGAAAAGAGCTTTTTCATGTGTATGTCCCTGCAACTTTCGGTTCGCGCCCCAAGCGTTTTTCTTTCGCAGCAAATAAACTGACGCTTTGCGCCCGTGCACCGTTGTCGTATGTTCTGAAATTGCGGCAAAAGGCGTCACTGCGTTATACCTACCTACTATAAATCACAGATACAAGGAAGGTTTCCTTCCGCAGTATGCCTCAATTTGCCGCTCACGCGGCTTTCAGGTGGGTGTGAATGCGGGCGAACTATAATTGTAAGCCCCTAAGGGTTCGCCCGCAGAGCGGGAGGTGCTGTCAGGCACAAAGTGCCGTGTCAGCAACCTCCTGCTCAGATCACGGAATTTTGTCACGCCTTTGCGTGAGAAAATTCGTGAATAAAAAGCGGCGGACCCGTGTGTGAGCCGTGTCCGCCGCCGAGGTATTTTTATGGATGCGGTTAACGCTCCATAACGTATTCTATTATAGCGCGCGAGGAGCGCCTTGTCAAGGGTTTTCAAATCGTGCGCAGCGCTCAGAAATCGTCGCCGTCGTCGCCCTCGTCCTCGTCGTCCTCGTCGTCGTCCGAGAGGGAGTAGATCTCGTCGCCCGTGACGTAATCCATATCCTCTTCGTCGTCGTTTTCGTACTCTTCGTCGGACTCTTCCGACTCCTCGTCGTCGAACTCTTCGTCGAAGGATTCGTCGATCTCGCCCATCTCGGAGTCGAGCTCTGCGTCGGTGTCGTCGTCGAGGTACTCGCGCCACTCGTCATCCTCGTCGGGATCGGGCTCCTCCGCCTCGTACTCCGCCTTCTTGCGGCACTCCTCGCACATCTTTTCCCCGGGGCGCATCATGTTCTCGCCGCAGACGGGGCAAAGTTCGGTGGGAAGATCGTCTTCCGTCTCCTCTATTTCGTCGATATCCGTCGCAAGGCCTTTCATCTCCTTAAGACAGACGTCGCAATACTCCTGCTTTTCCGCGTCGATATAGTTGAGTTCGCAGCGCGGACACTTCATGTAACGCACCATGCTTGTTCCCTCCTTATACAATCCGGCGCAAGCCGTTCCCTTTCGGGCTAATAAATTATATTAGTATTTATTTTTTTTGTAAACTGTTTTTTTATACCTTTTTCAAAAAAGTTGCTCTTTTTCGGGAGAAATTGTGCTCCCCCGCCGCCGCGCGCATGAAAACCGCCGCGATCGGGGCGAAAACATTCGTAAAATAAACAAAAAGTTCCCCGCCGAACGGCGGGGAACAAATGAACTGATCTTATGCTTCGGGCGTCTCTTCGGGCGTTTCGGGAGAAGCGGACGCCTCTGCTTCGACTTCCTCCGTCTGCTCCTCGCGCTCCTCGGGGGATTCGGGCGTTTCCGCCTCGGCTGCCTCCTCGGGCGTGAGCTCCTGCACGTTGGACTCCTCCGCCGCGTCGTTTGCGGCGTATACGTCGACGTCTCTGTCGTCCGTCGTATCCACGTCCATATAGGTCTTGTAGGCGCGCTCCGCAGACTTCTTCCTGCGGCTGCGGACGATAAAGAACACCGCGAGCCCCGCGCCGATCACGACGACGCCGATGCCGACGCCGATGAGCGCCCATGCCCATGCGGGCAGCCCCGTCTCTTCCTCCGCTACGGTGTAGCGCTGCAGGACGTTGCGCCAATATTCATGGTAGGAATCCGTATCGTCTTCGGACATCTTGCCGATCATATTCGTGAAGTAGGAGAGCGTGGTATACAGCTTTTCGTCGCCGTCTTTGAACTCTGCGGCATCGCCCTCGCCCTTGACGAACGCGTCGAACGCTGCCTGCTCCTCTTCGCTGTAGAGATAGGTCTGACTCTTGCCGTTCTCGACCGCCTCGGCGATGTTCTCGTCGACCGCCGTGCGCTCGCCCGTGTAGAAGTAGTACTCGATCATGCCGGAGAGCTTGCCGTTGCCGTCGCCGGAGAGCTCGGCAAGGTAGCCGTCGTTATCGTCCATGATATTGTCGTAATAGCCGTTGACGGTCTCGAGCTGCTCGTTATTCAAAAGCTTGCCGTCGCCGTCGGTCAGATCGACCGTCCACACATAGGTATAGGCGGTATCGCCGAAGGTGTGCGCGTTCGCGTAGAACAGGATGCCGTCCACGACCTCGTAGTTATACCATCCGGAGGCGTGCTCGATATCCAACAGACGGACGGGCTTGTAGGGCTCGTTGTTCTCGCCCGCCGCGGAGAGGGTGCGGTAGTTTTTCGCGTCGCCGTTGTAGACGGCTCTCTCCACTGTGAGCCCGTTGTCGCTCGACTTGGTGTAGTAAAGGTATTTGTAAGTTTCGTCCGAGGCATCGTCGAGGAACATGAGCGTCGCCTCGCTCGCGTCGGAGGCGATGCGCAGGCTCGTCGCCCCGCCCTCGCCGATCGGTGCCTTGGTGCCGGCGCCGTCGTTGACGACGTCGACGCGGTGGATCTCCGAACCGCTCACATACAGATAGTGATGTTTGATGTTGTCGGTCTCGTCGGCGTCAATGTAGAAGATGGCGGACGAGGAGGCGTTGGAGGTGTCCGCCGCGCCCGCGACGACTTCGAGCTCGCCCGAGCCCGCGGTCCCCGTGTACACGCTGTTGCCCGAAACGCTGTTCCAATCGCTGTCCAATTTATCGGCGTCGAGGAAATAGAGCTCGCCCGAGCTGCCGACCGAGCTGCCCGACTTGAGCTGCGATTCCCGCACGAAGTAGATGCCGCCGTTGTTATACGCCTGCAGCGTATAGGTAAAGCCGTAGGCGAGCCTGTTCTCCGACGCGGTATCGACGTGGTGATTGAACTGCGTCACGTTGTCGTTGAGTCCGATGCCGTCGAGCACGAGTTCGCCGAGGTTGAGATAGGGCGCCTCGCCGTCGTTGTTCTCGTCGAGATATTCCTGATCCCACGTGTAGGTATAGGGCGCCTCGGTGGCGTCCGCACGGACGCGGTAGATCTGATTGTAGTTGCTGTACTGATAGGGCGAATCGCTGTCCGCGCGGTCGGTGACCGTCATCGTATAGTAGACGTACGGATCCTCGCGCTCGGTGCTGTTGAGCACATATGCCGAAACGCCTTCGGCAAGCGTCGTGTTCACGTTCTCCGCCGTGTTGTAGGAAGAGAGGGTGCCGTTGTCCTCATAGACGATATAAACGACGTCGTCCACCGCCGTATACCGATAGACGGTCGCGTTATCCGCTACGCGGAAGTGCTCCTGCACGTCCGACCCGTTGAGGTTGGCGCTGCGGAAGGAGAGCACCGTGTTATCCACTTCGCCCTGCGTGTTCCCGACGGTGTTGGGGGTCGCGTAATAGACGCGCCCGTTGTAGATATAGATGCCCGAGGTGTAGTCCGCCGCGACCATCAGGGAGGGAACGACGGTCTCCGCCGTGTTGTTGCCCGCCTTGATGTCCGCCGTCCTGATGCGCATGAGCGCGCCCTTGACGGGGGTGCCGTATGTGTTGTCGGAAGAGTACGTCTCGACGCCGTTGATGAAGTAGACGTAGTCGCCGATCTCGACGACGAAACCGCCCTGCGAGCTCGTCTCGCCCGTCACGTCGCCTTCAAGGGGGGTGAACTGATAGTCGCAGCCCGCGAAGAACGCCGACGACACGGCAATGACGGCTGCCGCCGCCGCAATGGAAATTCTTTTGAAAACTTTACGCATGAGAATCATCCTTACACTGCGGGATCCCGCAGCGATTTGGTTCTAACGATACGACTTTCATTATATACTAAAGCAGGGTTTTTTGCAATCAAAAACCCGTGAAACTTGTACTTTTCTTTGAATTTTTTGCGATAAGGGAGTGACTTATATGGAAAAATTCGGCATTTTTCAACTGCTCGACACCCTCTCGGCACTCTCCGCCGCTCAGCCCGCGGAGACGAAGCCCTCGCCGACGGAACGTCCCGCGCAGCAGCCCGCGGAAAGCGCCGCCGCAAAACAGCCCGCCGCGGAGGCGCCGCGCGATGCGGAGCATACCGCCCACACCTCGGCGGACGCGCTCGCCTCCTTCCTCGCCCGCCACGAAGAAGTGCGCCGCCGCGCGGAAAAAAAGTGACCGCGCCGCATGCAATCAGGCGCCGCGCCCGCCGACGCGGACATGCCCGCCCGCTCCGCCGCGTATCGCATGATCGGCGGCGGAGCAGGCGGGCTTTTCGTCTGCGCGGATTTTCCGCGGCAGGCGTACGGGAAAAATTTCCGCATAAAAAAATTCCGCTGCGCTGAGCGGAATTTTTGTTTTTATCTCTTGGAGAACTGCGGTGCGCGGCGCGCCTTCTTGAGACCGTACTTCTTTCTCTCCTTGACGCGGGGGTCGCGGGTGAGGAAGCCGGCTTTCTTGAGCGCGGGACGCGTTTCGGGTTCGGACTGAAGGAGCGCGCGGGCGATGCCGAGACGGATCGCGCCTGCCTGCCCCGTAAGACCTCCGCCGATGACGTTGACGAAGATATCGTACTTGCCCTCTGCGGCAACTTCCGCAAGCGGCTGCTTGACGATGTACTGAAGGGTCCCCTGCGGGAAGTAATTTTCGAGCGCGCGATCGTTGATGACGATTGCGCCGCTGCCCGAGGGAATGAGGCGAACGCGGGCGATCGCCTTCTTTCTTCTGCCCGTGCCCCAGAACTGCAACTTCTTTTTCGGACTTGCCTTAGCCATAGGTCACCTCTCCTCAGAAAATTTTCAGCGCTTCGGGTTTCTGCGCCGCGTGGTTGTGCTCCGCGCCCTTATAGACGCGCAGCTTTTTGATCATCTGTCTGCCGAGCGAGTTCTTGGGAAGCATGCCCCTCACCGCCTCATAAACGGCAAGATCGCTGCGCTCCGCCATCAGCTTGCCGTAGGAAACTTCCTTCAGACCGCCGATGTAACCGGTGTGGTAGCGATAGAACTTATTCTCGAGTTTCTTGCCCGTAAGGAGCGCCTTGTCGCTGTTGATGACGATAACAAAGTCACCCGTGTCGACGTTGGGCGTGAACGTGGGCTTGTTTTTGCCGCGGAGAACGGACGCGACCTTGGAAGCAAGCCGTCCGAGCGGAACGTTCGTCGCATCGACGACGTACCACTTTCTCTCCACCGTTTGGGCGTTTGCCATGTAGGTTTTCATAAGTCTCTGACTCCTTGTGTTCTTAGCCGTGATCTCTCACTTGTTTGTACCGTCTTTCTCCGCGAAACGGGGTGGGCTGCGGATTTTTACGGGATTTTGCCCCTTTTGGGGCGATTACCCCTTCATTATAGGCGCTTAAAAAATTTCCGTCAAGCTGTTTTGCCTCGCGAAATTAAGTTTTTTTCGGAAAAAGAGAAAAAATTTTTTTCACGCTTTTTTACGGAAAAATGCCGTCCAGCGGGCTGTTAAGCGCGCTTTTCAGTATTCACGAAATTTCTCACGCAAAGGCGTGATAAATTTTCGTGATTGGAGCAGGAGTTTGCTGACACGGCACTTTGTGCCTGACAGCACCTCCCGCTCTGCGGGCGAACCTTAGGGGCTTACAATTATAGTTCGTCCGCATTCACACCCACCTGAAAGTTGCTTGCGCAACAATTAGAGGCATACTGCGCAGGGAGACCCTGCTTGTATCTGTGATTGATAGCAAGCAGGAACACGGCGACGCCTTTTGCAATAATTTATGGCGCCTTCCGCGGAGGAATGCTCTTTACGACCCGCGCGGGATTTCCGACGGCGAGGGAGTTGGAAGGAATATCGTGCACGACGACGCTCCCCGCGCCGATGACGACGTTATCGCCGATGGTGACGCCGGGGCAGACGGTGACGTGCCCGCCGATCCATACGTCGTTTCCCACCGTGATGGGCTTGCCGTATTCCACGCCCGTATTGCGGAGCGCGGCATCGAGCGGGTGATTGACGGAATAAAACCCGCACTGCGGCGCGATGAATACATTATCGCCAAATGTAAGGGGCGCGACGTCCAAAAAGATACAGTCGTAATTGACGAAGAAATTATCGCCCGCGTGCATGTTGAACCCGTAGTCGATGCGGATATTCTTTTCGACGAGCGGATTTTTCCCGAGCGACCCGAAGAGCTCGCGCAGGATCTCCTCGCGGCGGGCGAGCTGCGTGCGCGTCGTCTCGTTATATTCGTCGCAGAGTTCCACGGCGCGGATATGCGCCTGCCGCACTTCGGGGTCGCCGTAATCGTACATCTGCCCCGCTTTGAGTTTTTCAAGTTCGGTCATATAAATTTCTCCAAAATATTTTCATGCGTCTTTGCACGGCGCGGATATGGCACGCCCCGCGGTAAAAAACAGAGCGGAGCAAGCGCTCCCGCGCGTATCCCGCCCGATTTTTTATTCAGATTGCTTGCGTACGGAGGGTTTTACACGCACCCTTTTACAAGGGAAGAAGGTGCGAGCGTTCCCTCGGCGCCCTCTTTGAGGGAGCTGTCACGAAGTGACTGAGGGAGTTACTCCCACCGTCGCGGCGTTCCGCGACACCTCTTGGCGGCACCAAAGTAGTGTGCCGCCTGCGGGCACGGAATTGCCACTGATAAAGGCAATTCCTTAATTCGCCATGCGCGCACAGCGCACCGCGCTGCTGCGCATTGCGCATGGCTCACCCTCGGAGAGGGATGCAAGGTTATCCGGCACCCCTGCTGCAAATCACGTCCGCGAGAAAGGTTGCCTTCCGCTGCGGTACTCAATGTTCTGAAATTGTGGCAAAAGGCATCACTGCGTTATGCCTGCCCGCTGTAAATTACTCGCGCAAGCAGGGTTTCCCTGCGCCCGCGCCCCACATTTGCGCATACCTGCGCTTTTGCGGAAAGGTGAGATAGCGCGCGTTATACTGTTGCCACCTGCGCGCTATCGAGAAAAACCGCGCACAAAGCATAGCGACTGCGGGGTTTTCCTAAATCTCACGAGATTTCTTTTCGTCAGTTCGAAAAGAAATCTGTGAACTCATTCTAATATCGCCTTGATCCTTCTCACGCCCGCCGAGGAGGACTGCTCCTTGACGATCTTGAAATGCCCGAGCTCGCCCGTGCGGCTGACGTGGGGACCGCCGCACATCTCCTTGGAGAAATCGCCGATGGAATACGTTTTGACGACGTCGCCGTACTTGCTGTCGAACACGCCGACGAAATTCTCCGCGCGCGCCTCCTCGAGGCTCATCTCCTTATAGACGACGGGGATATCCTCTTTGATCTTCTCGTTCACGAGATCCTCGACCGCCTTCACCTCTTCGGGCGTCATGGCGCGGGAGAAATTGAAGTCGAAGCGCATACGCTCGTCGGTGATGTTGCTGCCCTTCTGATTGACGTCGGGCGAGAGCACCCTTTTGAGCGCCGCGTTGAGAAGGTGCGTGGCGGTATGGTACTTGATCGCCTGTTCGGAATGGCTCTCCAAGCCCCCCTTCGCCTCGCCCGCTTTGAGGTCGCCGCGGCTCTTTTCCTGATGTTCTTTGAACGCTTCGTCGAAGCCCGCCCTGTCTACGCCGTAACCGCGCTCTTCGGCGAGCTCCGTCGTGAACTCGATGGGGAATCCGTAGGTATCGTAGAGACGGAACGCCTGCTTGCCGCCGATGGTCGTCTCTTTGACGTAGGCAGGATCTTTCTGCGCCATGAAGGCGTTCTTGCGCTCGATGCCCGCGACGCACTTTTCAAACTCCGCCATGCCCTTTTCGAGCATCGCCTCAAAGCGCTCCGCCTCTTTGGCGATCTCTTCGAGGATATACGCCTTCTTTTCGACGAGCAGCGGGTACGCCTCGCCGTACACCTCGTCGATGAACACCGCGGCGACTTCCTTCATCGTCTCGCCGGGGTGTACGCCGAGCTGACGGCAGTAGCGGATGGCGCGGCGCATGAGACGGCGCAGGATATAGCCGGCGCCCGTGTTGGAGGGCAGGATGCCGTTGACGTCGCCGATGAGCATGACGGTGGTGCGGACGTGATCGGCGACGATGCGCATCGCCTTGCGCGCGCCCTCGTCCGCGTCGTACTTCTTCCCCGTGAGCGATTCGAGCTTGGCGACCGCCCCCGCGAAGAGGTCGGTCTTGTACCCGTCGTTGAGCCCGTTCAGAAAGAGCAGCATCCTGTCCAACCCGAAGCCCGTATCCACGTTCTTGTTCTCGAGCGGAAGGTAGCCGTTCTCCGTCTTGCGGTACTGCATATAGACGTCGTTGCCGATCTCCACATAGTCGTCGGGGAATACGGGCGCGGGCTTTTCGGGATCGATGGGATAGAACCACTCGTTATCGGGTCCGCAGGGCGTGCCGACGGTGCCCTCAAGCTCCCACCAATTATCCGACTTGGGAAGATAGAAGATGTGGTCCTCCGCGATCCCAAGCCCTTTAAGAAGGCTCGCCGTCTCCTCGTCGCGCGGGGCGCTCTCGTTGCCCTCGAACACGGTGGAGCACAGCTTTTTGCCGTCCAGACCGTATACCTTGGTCAGAAGTTCGTACGTCCACGCCGTTTTTTCCTTTTTGAAATAGTCGCCGAGCGACCAGTTGCCCATCATCTCGAAGAAGGTGAAGTGCGACTCGTCGCCGACGGATTCGATATCCACCGTTCTCACGCAGCCCTGCACGTTGCACAGGCGCTTGCCGAGGGGGTGCGGCTTGCCCAGAAGATAGGGCATCAGAGGCTGCATGCCCGCCACGTTGAACATGACGCCCGTGGTGCCATCGCCGATGAGGGAGACCGCGCCGACGTTGACGTGCCCCTTGCCCTCGTAAAATTTCAGCCAGCTCTCGCGGAGCTGTTTGGAAGTGATCGCCATAAGATTTTCTCCGTTTTTGAAGTTCATGGGTATTTTAGTGCGCGCGCATGTATTTGTCAACCGATTTTATCCGCGGAATTTGTTTTGCGCACGGCGCCGCCCTGCTTTTCACGGCGGAGCGCCGTCAGATCTTTTCGAGCGCGTACCCTTCCTTGGAGTCCTTGACGGCGTAGCCCATCGCTTTGAGCTTTTCGCGGAGCTCGTCGGACTTCGCCCAATTCTTCTCCCTGCGCGCGGCAAAGCGCTCCTCGGCGACCGCCTTCACTTCGGCGGGAACGTCCTCCTCCTTCGCGCCGTACTTTGCAAGATAGGCGGCGGGGTCCTTTTTGAAGAGCCCCAAAAGGGCGTACGTTGCGCGGATCTGATTGGTGATGCGGCGCGCCTTGGGGTCGTTCGCCTCCAAAAGGCGCGCGACCTCCTTGAAATAGCCGAACAGATCGGAGAGCGCGAGCGCCGTGTTGAAGTCGTCCTCCATCGCCGCGTCAAACTTTTTATCGATCTCCGTCTCCTTCCCCGTCTCGTCCGGAAACGCCTTTTCGGCGCGGTCGATGAGGGTATAGAAGCGCACAAGGTGCGCCTCGGCGGAGGGGAACAGATCGTCGGTGATGTTGATATCGTTGCGGTAGTTTCCCGAAAGGAGCGCGAATTTGAGCGCGTCGGAGGAGTACTTATCGAGAAGGTCGCCGAGCAGCAGGGAATTGCCGAGCGACTTGCTCATCTTCTGCCCGTTGACCTTGATGAGCCCGTTGTGCGTCCAATATTTTGCGAACCGCTTGCCCGTGAGCGCCTCGCTCTGCGCGATCTCGTTTTCATGGTGCGGGAAGACAAGATCGCGCCCGCCGCCGTGGATATCGATCTGATCGCCGAAGGCGGCGCGGTTCATCGCCGAGCACTCGATGTGCCAGCCGGGGCGCCCCTTACCCCACGGCGAATCCCACGCGATCTCCCCGGGCTTTACCGCCTTCCAGAGCGCGAAGTCGTAGGGATGCTTCTTCTCGTCGTCGTTCTCCACGCGCACGCCGTCGAGCATGTCCTCCTTGGAACGCCCCGAAAGCTGCCCGTAGGCGGGGAAGGAATCGACGTCGAAATACACGTCGCCGTTCTGCGCGGCATAGGCGTGCCCGCCGTCGATCAGCCCTTGGATAAAGGAGATGATGTTGCCGATGTTCTCCGTCGCCTTTAACCAAAGCGTGGGCTCGTCCACGTCGGCGCGCTTCATCACCGCGTCGATCTTTTCGATCATCATGGCGGCGTACTCATCGGCGGGGATGCCCGTCTCGCGGGAGCGGGCGATGATCTTATCGTCCACGTCGGTATAGTTGCGGGCATAGGTCACCTTGTACCCCTTCTTTTCGAGAAATTTACGGAATACGTCGTAGATGATCGCCTGAAAGGCGTGCCCGATGTGCGCCTCGCCGGAAACGGTGATGCCGCACGCATACATTTTGACTTTCCCCTCTTCGAGGGGCACGAACTCCTCTTTTCTTCTCGTGAGCGAATTATAAATTTTCATGATAACCTCCTCTTTGTTCACACTTTTTCTTTCAAACTGATGAAAGAAAAAGTCGTGATTTTTAGAGACAACCCATTGCACGGCGCAGGCGCCTGACAATGTGTTTGTCTCAACCGCGCCAATGGAAAGCGCGGTTTCGGTCACGAAATTGCCCTTGATTTGGCAATTTCTTAGTTCGCGCATACGCCGAAGCCCCACAGGGGCTGTCGGCATAACGTACGCGCTCACCTCTCTGCGGCGACTTTCGCAACATTATAGCTTCGCCGCCTTCACTCTTTCGTCATAAGTCGCAAGCGACAAATTGAGGGCGCGGGCGGAAGGCAACCTTCCTTGCGCAAAATTTTACAACACATTCTCCGCGTCTTTTCCCGCACCCGTGTCCGAGACGGGCGGCTGTGCGGGTACCGCGTCGGGGGCGGACGGCACCGCCGTTTTCGTGCGCGACATACCTTCTTCCGTCGGCGCCATGACGGCGTTTGCGGGGGGCATGCCCGTGTTCTCGGTGTAGCGGATCGCTGCGTCGAGCCGCTCTTCGAGCTCGTACACGCGCTCGCGCAGCGCGCACACCTCGCGCAGAATGGGATCGTCTTTTTCGGGAATAAGATCCTGCGTCTTTTCGCCGTTGATGCGCACCACCCGTCCGGGCACGCCCACGACGGTGGCGTAGGGCGGGACCTCTTTCAGGACGACGGCGCCCGCGCCGATGCGCGCGCCCTCGCCGACCGTGAACCCGCCGAGCACCTTCGCGCCGCACGATATCGTGGCGTTGCGTTTGATCGTCGGGTGGCGCTTGCCCTTTTCTTTGCCCGTGCCGCCCAACGTGACCCCCTGATAGATGACGACGCCCTCCTCCACCTCGGCGGTCTCGCCGATGACGACGCCCGTGCCGTGGTCGATGAATACGCCCGCGGCGATCTTGGCGGCGGGGTGGATCTCGATGCCCGTCAGAAACTTTGCGAACTGCGACGTGATGCGGGCGAGCAGCTTGAAGTGCATGCGGTAAAGGCGGTTCGCCCAGCGGTGCCACGAGAGCGCGTGTACGCCCGAATAGGTGAGCCAGATCTCAAATTTATTGCGCGCGGCGGGGTCGTTCTTTTTCGCCGCGGCGATATCCTTCCTCAGCCTTGCAAAAAACATATTGCTCCCTCCCGTATCCTTTTATTTTATGCGCCGCCCGCGCGCTGCGTGCGCGCGGTTTTTTACAAAAAACGCGCCCCTATACCGCCCTATGGCGATATAAAGGCGCGTTTGTGCGCGGTTCCACTTTACTTCGGGAGAAACTCCCCTCGTTGCGTCCGGTAACGGCGGACAGCCGCGGGCATTGCCCCGACCTCAGACGAACGGAACGCACCTTCCCTCCGCATCCGTGCAGGGCGCTCTCAGCTTGCGCGCCCCTCTCTGTGCAGGCGTCGACGGAGGTACTCTTTCCCGTTCTCGGCAAAAGATATTATTCACGAATTTCTTTTTGAACTGACAAAAAGAAATTCCGTGATTTTTAAGAAAAACCCAATGTTCGCTAGCGCTCTGCATTCGGTTTTTCTCGCCGCCGCTGTTTCGCAACAGTATAGCACGCGGCGGCTCACTTTTCCGCAAAAGCGCAGGTGTGCACAAATGTGGGGGCGCGGGCGCAGGGAAACCCTGCTTGCGCGAGTGATTTAGAATAATCTACAAGGCGCAAACCTACGCCTTAAGCGTCAAAAATATTTTACGGAAAAGACGGGGATTTGTCAAGCGATTTCGCGGCGGATGGGAAGGCAGTCGATCTTGTACTCCGCAAGGCACCTGTCGCGCATCGTCGGATTGTAGATCTGCTGTTCCAAAAGATAGCGCACCACGACGTCGCGTACGTCGTCGTCGCGGAACTCGAACCCGCACACGGCGAGCAGCAGCTTTACATCCGATACCTGCAAGCGGCACACGAGCGCAAGCGCAAGCACGGTGTTCTTTTCGGGATACAGCTTCCCCTTCACCATCTTCTGCCAGAACCTCGGCTCGATATCGAGGAGCACGCCCGCGCTCTCCGCCGTCTCCGAAACGTGCGCAAGCACCGCCGGCAGCGCTTTGGCGAAGGTGTTCCGATCGCGCAGATCCCGCCACTTATCGCGCAGGGTGGGAAAGCTGAACGAGAAGGTAAAACTCGTATCGGCAAGTCCCGCCTTAAAGCGCGCGAGAAGCTGCGCGGCGTCCTTTTGGCGGTCCAACCGCATGCACGAGGAATCGCGGCGCGCGATGTTGCCGTCATCCGCAACATATAAAACATCGGGCATCACATACCCTTCGATCGCGCTCAGACGGACATAATCCGAATAGTGCGCGCAGAAATATTCGTCCAGCGCTCTTATAAATTCCTGCTCCATATGCGGTATTGTACCATGCCGCCCCGAAAAATGCAAGCGTTCTTCCGTGAAAAGGCGGCGAACGCCGCCCCGCCCGCAAGGTGAACGGAGTTTTCAAAAAATTTAGT
>DBGBVX010000082.1:0-38929 GCA_048370055.1 Candidatus Gallimonas sp.
CAAGGGTGAGTCCTGCAACACTAAAAAAGAATCTGGCGCTTTTAAACGCCAGACCCAAGAAGGTTTTACATTACCATACACCACAAGATTTGTTTGATCAAAATCTTTCTAACTGTTGCACTTAAGTTGACAATTCACCGCGTTTTTACGGAATAAGCCCTTTTCCGATTACATGATCAGGAGTTTGAAACAATATGAAAATCACAATACGCACCTATACTGAAAACGACGTTCCCGCAATGGCAGAGATTTGGAACGAGGTCGTCCGCGACGGAGAAGCCTTTCCGCAGACGGAGCCGCTCTCCGCACGGGCAGCCGAACAGTTCTTTGCCGCGCAGACATACTGCGCCGTCGCGCACGACGATGAGAGCGGCGAAATTTTGGGATTATATATCCTGCACCCGAACAACGTGGGCAGATGCGGGCACATCGGCAACGCGAGTTATGCAGTATCCGCAAACGCGCGCGGAAAGCACATCGGCAGAGCGTTGGTGGAGGACAGCCTTGCCAAAGCCAAAAACTGCGGCTTCCGCCTGATGCAGTTCAACGCCGTGGTCGCGGCGAACACCCGCGCGCAGAAACTGTACGAAAGTTTGGGCTTTGTAAAGCTCGGCGTGATCCCCGAAGGCTTTCTGATGAAAGACGGCCACTACGAAGATATCATCGTATATTATTGCAAGTTATGAAAAGCAGACGGGATTTGCCGTCTGCTTTTCAGTTCCTGTCAATTTATGTGTCTAACCTTTCCATTTGGGCAAGAGCCATGTTCCTGTAAACCAAATCTTCCCGAATGGTAAAACCGAGTTTCTCCCAAAAAAGATTGCCGTCCAGATTGCTCCGGAACACAACCATTGCCACTTTATGGATGCCTATTTCTTTCAACGCTTGCAAAGCCCGTTCGACGAGAGCTTTTCCTATGCCCCGTCTGCGATAATCGGGGTGAACCGCTGTATGATAGATATACCCTCTGCGCCCGTCAGAGCCTACCATGATCGCGCCGACTATTTTTTCTTCCTCTGCCGCGACAAAACAGGTTTGAGGATTTCTGTTCAGAAAAACCGCGATGCCTTCCCGCGAATCGTCGAGGTTCTTTAACCCCATGCCCGAACCGGAAAGCCATAAGGCTACACTTCGTCATAATCCTCACATTGCATGGTTCTAAATCTCATAGAAAAAATCTCCAATATAACGAGTAAACGATATTTCTGTTCTTATATTTTTAGGACAAAATTTCCGCCCTGAAAGTAAAATTTCCCGTCGAAACTGACCTGTTCCTCGGAAACGCATTGAAAGCCCAGCTTTTCAAGCAGCCTGCAAGACGGAGCGTTCTTCAATGCCGTGCCGGCGGTAAATATATCGACTTTGAACTTGTCCGCAAAATAGTTTATAAGAGCTTTCAGGCTTTCAAACGCATACCCTTTTCCGTGAAAAGATGAATGAAAGCAGTATCCCACATCGTACCCGTTTTTAACTTTATGGAATATCGCATAACCGATCATTTCCCCTTCGCGATATACTGCAAATGCCGTTTTGCTGCGGGCAAAACGCTCCGCAAGAGTCTTTACGTCCTCATCGTTTTCCGGCAGCGGCCTATCGTAAACAGCGTATTCGGAACAGTTGAAGTCTTTCGCTATATCTTTCAGTTCTCCGGCGTTTTTTCTTCTGAAATTGCGAATGACAAGTCTGTCTGTTTTAATTTTCATATCAATTTATTCCGCCGCATTTTATAACATTATATAAAATTTGCATGCTGCATAGGTAATACACTCTGCACCGCAGGTCTTACCTCTTATTCTCCCTGTCGGACGAACGAAGAACTTTCCCCATTACGGATGGCGGATGATAAAACCGCTCTCCGATACAAACGAAATACTGTTTTCGGCGATCGTGTAATGGATCTTATATGCGTATCCCGTTGACGCATTGGAGAAGTCTGCGTCGTCGTGCACATACAGACAAAACTGCAGCTGTATCGTTCCCTGCTCGCCTGTAAAATAATCGCCGTTGATCCCGAGCTTTACGGTTTTTTTATAAGTATAGGCATTCTCCGCATAAGCAAAAGAATAGTCATCGTCGGAAAGATCGGGTATCGTATACAATACATGCGAAGTGTAGTCGGATGTGTCAGCCATGGAAAAAGCTGCCTGAAAATTGGCTGTATTCGTGCTGTTTACGCCAAAATTGACGCTGAATTCTATTTTATTCAGGTCGAACGTATCGCTTAAATTGCTTATTTCAAAGGAGCAATATCTGTTATCTTTACCGTCGCCGCTCTGATCGGGAGGCGCAGGCGCGTTGCTTTCCGCACACGCCGAGAAAGAAAAAAGCATTGCGAGAACAGACGGCAGCATGATCAACCAAACGGATATTTTTCTGTAAAGCGCTTTGGAACACATAGTCGCCTCCGAAAATTTTTTGATATAATAGCATACATCATATGAGCTGTCAAGCAATCGAAAGGGCAGGCGGGAAGTTCCCGCCTGCCCTTTCTCTGAAAGATCCGTATGAAATTCAAAGCAAAAAATCAGATGAGTTTGACAAAAACGCAGATGCCGTCTTCCTCGCTGTAGACGCGCCCCTCGCTGAGCGTGTCGACGAGGTAAAGCCCCCTTCCGCGCTCGGCGTCCACATCCGAACAGCAGGACTTTTCGGGCGGACGGAACGCAACGACGCTGCGCACGCTGATGCGGAGCCGGTCGCCCTCCCGCCGCACGCCGAACGAGGCGCTCCCGCCGCCGTATTCGAGCGCGTTGACGAGGAGCTCGTTCGCGACGAGTCTGCAGTTAAAGACCGCGTCGTCGGAAACTTCCTCGCGTTCGAGCGCGTCGCACATGCGCGCAAGCGCGCTTTTCAGCGCGTCATAACCGTCCACTTCGAAGAACATCATTCCACCATCGTCTTTTTAAGGTTATCCCTCAATTTCTGCAAAATTTTGCGCTCCATGCGCGAGACGTTCATCTGCGAAACGCCCATGCGCTTCGCCGTCTCCATCTGCGAGAGTTCCTCGCCGAAGCGGTATCTGACGAGCTTGCGCTCCTCCTGAGAGAGGCTTTTCAGCGCGGCATGCACGGCGTCGCGGTTCTCCACGTCCTCGAACACGTTTTCCTCGGCGGGGAGAACGTCGTAAAGGCTCATGTTATCCCCTTCGCGGTCGACGGGTCCGTCGAGCGAGACGACGCCGCCCGCCTCCGAACAGCGGAGCACGTCTTCCTCGCTCACATGAAGGCGGTCGGCGAGCTCCTTGGCGGTGGCGTTCTTGCCCGTTTCCGCAAGGTACTTTTCGGCTTCGCGCTTGATGCTCACCCGCAGCTCGCTGACTTTGCGCGGCAGGTGGACGAGACGGGAGCGATCGCGGAAGTAATTCTTGATCTCGCCCGTGATGGTCGGCGTGATGAAGGTGGAGAATTTGAGCCCCTTGCGTTCATCGAAGCGCTCCACGCCCTTGATGAGCGCAAGCGACGCGACCTGATAGAGATCGTCGTACTCCACGCCCCGCCCCACAAACTTTTTGGCGAGCACGGAGGCTATGTAGAGGTACTTCTCCACGATCTGATTGCGAACGGCGATATCGCCCGTTTCGCGGTATTTGCGAAAGAGTTCTTCTTCGTTCATGCCTGTTTCCCGAAAGTGAAGGAGATTCCCGAAAGCGCGCCCTCCGAGCGGCGCATCTTCACGTTCTGCGCGAGCGCGTTGATGAGCGCGAGCGCGATCTCATCTTCGTCGCTCTGCTGCGGCGCAGTCGCCTCGCCCTCGCCCTCGACGCGGACGGAGAGCTCGTCACCGTCCGAAAAGACGACGTTTGCCCGCGCATACCCTCCGCGCAGGAGCAGGAGAAGGCTCTCCGTTACGCAGACCTTGCAGTCCTCGCCGTCGTCGTAGCTGAGCGAAAGCAGCGAACACACGCCGCCCGTGGCGAGCCGTACCGTTGTCATCACGTCGGGACTGAGCGCGACGCGTAAACTGAGAATTTCCATCATTCTATCTCCATGATCCTGTCAAGCGCGCAGATGACGAACAGCTTTTTCAGCCGCTCGCTCAGCCCTCTGAGCCTGAGCGAGTGCCCGTCCGTTTTCACCATTTTGAGGATCTTCACAAATGTTCCGAGCGCAGTCGAATCGATAAATTCGAGCCCTTCGCACGCAAAGACGATATCCGACGGCGAGGCGACGTAATACGCCTTGACCGTTTGGTAAAATTCATCGGAATTTGCCGCGTCGAGCTCCTTATTCAGCGCGAGCGTAAGGGGCGACTTGCTGACCAATTTGATATATACCATAATTTCCTCCGCCGCAACAGGGGGCGCGGCTCCCTTTTCTATATTTTTACCACCTTTTCGGGGGGATTCAAACGCTTTCAGAAAATTTCATCGAGACTTTTCAGGACGAGATCCGGACGGTCGGGAAAGTTCTTCATGTTCTTCGCCGTCGTCTCGCCCGAGAGCACGAGCAGCGTGCGCATGCCGTTGGCGTTCCCGAAGCGGATATCGGTGTGCATCCTGTCGCCCACCATGCAGGTGCGCGCGGCGGGCACGCCGAACGCCCGCGCGACGCACTCCCCCATGACGGTATATGGCTTGCCGCAGACGACGGACGGCTTGCGGCCGGAAGAACGCTCGAAGAGCGCGATGAAGGAGCCCACGTCGGGCATGGGCACGCCCGCGGTCGGGCAGACGTCGTCGGGATGGGTGGCGATATACACGGCGCCGCCCGCGAGAAACTCGTTGAAGCGCTTCATCTTGGCAAAATCGAGGGTCACGTCGTAGGCGAGCACGCACACTTCGGGCGATGCGTCGTCGAGCAGGACGCCCGCGCCCTGAAACTGCGCGCGAACGGCGTCCGTGGCGAGCACGTGCACCCGCGCGCCGGCGTGGTGCGCCGAGAGGTACTCGATCGCCGCCATGGCGGAGGTATACACGCCGTCGCCCTCCCCCCACAGCCCGATGCGGCGAAGTTTATTGACGTATTCTTCGGGCGTTTTGGAGGAGTTGTTGGTGAGATATACGAGCTTTTTCCCGCAGGCGCGGAGCCGCGCAAGCGTGTTCTTCACATCGCCGACGGGCGTCTCGTCAAGATAGACGGTGCCGTCGAGGTCGAGCAAAAACAGATCGGTATTTTTGAGCAATTCCTGTTTCGTCATGTTAAAAATCCATCAGCCCGAAATCGCGGATGACGGAGGAGAGTCCCCCTTCCGCCCGCTCGGGCAGCGTTTTGAGTTGCTGTATGTCGGGTCCCGCCGCGGGGAGCGTTCCGTATGTACGAAGCGCGCGCTCATAGGCGTTTTTGCGCGCGGCGATCGTGCGCAGTTCGGCGAGCAGCTCGCCGCGCACCCGCTCCAACCGCATGGCGCGGGCGGCGTACTCCTGCCGCGAGGGCAGGCGCATATCCGCATAGGGTACGTTCGCCGCCTTTGCGCGGGCGGCGTAGTCGGGCACGGCGTAGCGGCGCGGTCTGCCCTTGGCAAAAAAAGCAAGATACAGCCCCAAAAGCAGCCGCCAACTCTCGTATGCGGAACAACCGAGCACCACGCCCTCTCCGCGCGGCGCGCCCGCCTCTTCGAGCGCGCGCAGGCGCGCGTTGCGCCGCACGATCTCCTCGGGCGAAAGTTCCCCGCGCATTTCGGTAAGGGAAAACGCCTCCTCGGATGCCGCGCCGCCGAAGGGTCTGCGGCAGACGATCCCCACCGCCTTCGCCTCGAAGAGCGCGAGGCGGGCGAGCATGAGCCGCGCGTAGCCCCCGAAGAGCGAACCGCGCAGAAAGGCGCAGTCGCAGAACACCTCCGCAGGGGAGAGCGGTACGCGGATGACGTTTGCATTCACCGAGACTTCCCCGCGCGCGGAACATGCGCCGTCGAGCGCGGCGTCGGCGGGAAACAGCGCGCAGGGAACGCCGCGCACCGCCGAAAAAAAACGCGCCGCCTGCAACACCTCCCGTCCGCCGGCGGCAAGGATGCAGCTTACTTCGGGCATGGCGAAGAGCGGGAGCGCGTCTCCCTCCCACAGAACGGAGACGGTGCGCGGAAGGCGCACCGCGGGCAGCATTGCCGAAAAAGCCGTATCTTCGGCGAGCGCGAGCGCCTTGCCCGCGCGCCCGCGCAAAAAGCGTTCCGCGCCCTCCTTCACGCAACAGAAGGAAAGCCCGCCTCCTCCGTACAGTCCGCCATCTGCGGGATTTATCTTCGGTACGGATGAGTCGAGCCGCATGGGTCTCCTCCCTATGAAAGAATTTGATGCAGTTGTCGTAAGAGAATATCGTTCTCCGCGGGCGATCCCACCGTGATACGGCAGAAATCGCGCAAAACGGCTTTATCCCAAAAGCGGACGAGCACGCCCGCCTCTTTGAGCCTTTCGTAGATCTCTTTCCCGCCCTTGGCGGCGCGCCCCGCGAACAGGAAATTCGCCTTGCTCTCGGGCACGGTAAAGCCCATTTTAAGAAGTTCCGCGCGCACGCGCTCGCGCTCGGAGACGACGCGCGCCACCGTATCCGCATGATACGCCTCGTCCGAAAGCGCGGCGATACACACCGCTTCGGCGACGGCGTCCACGGGATAGGAATTGAAACAATCCTTCATGCGGAAGAGTCCGCCGATGAGCGCGGGCGCGCCCACCGCATAGCCGCAGCGCATCCCCGCAAGCGAATAGCTCTTGGAAAACGTCTTTACGACGAGCAGGTTCTCGTATTTTTTTGTGAGCGGCACAAGGCTCTCGCCGAAAAAGTCCATGTACGCCTCGTCGGCGACGATGATCTTATCGGGCACGGAGGCGATAAACGCCTCCATCTCCCCGCGCCCGACGCCGATGCCCGTGGGCGCGTTGGGATTGGCGATGTAATACCCCCGACAGTCCGCCGCCCGCATGGCGGCGAGATCGAGCGTAAAATCTTCGCGCAGCGGCACGATCTTTTTGGGGATCCCGAAAAAGGCGGCGAAAACCTCGTAAAAGGAATAGGTGATGTCGGCAAAACAAGCGCCCGCGCCGTCGCCGTCGAAAAAGGCGGGAAAACTCAGCGCGAGCACTTCGTCCGATCCGTTCCCGCAAAAGACGTTCTCTTCGCTTACGCCCTCGCGCACAGCAATGGCGGCGCGGAGCCTCCCCGCGTCGGGGCGGGGATAGCGGCGGAGATCGTCCCCCTCGATCGCTGCAAGCGCCTGAAGGACGCGCGGCGAGGGCGGGTAAGGATTTTCATTGGTATTGAGTTTTGTATACACTTTATCGCGCAGCTGTTCGCCCGCCGTATAGGGCAGGATGGCGCGCGCCTTGCGGCTCAGAAAGTTCATAGCGTCCTCCGCTCGGTCAACATATCCATTATACCCCGCGGAAGAGATTTTGTCAATGATACGTTGCGGAAAATCCGTTACAGGACGATGGGCGGCAGCGCGAGCTCCACGCCGTTCGCGGCGTATCCCACGGCGACGCCGAGCACAAGAAGCCCCGCGACGATGAGAAGGTTGCGTTTCCAATCCTTCATATTGCGGAAGAGCACGAGGACGCCAAGCCCCGTATTGACGATGAGCCCCGCAAGACAGCTCCCGAACGTGATGCCGCCCATCGCGTATACTTCGGCGAGGATGACGGAAGAGCCGCAGTTGGGGACCAATCCCAAAACCGCGCAGATGAGCGGCTGATACCAATACCCGCTCCCGCGCAGGAACGCGATGACGTTATCCTCCCCCACAAAATAGAAGAGAAACCCGAACAGCAGATTAACGGCGAGCACGAACGCGGCGACTTTGAGCGCGTGCAGAAGCGGCGAGACGATATACAGAAGGAACCACTTTTCGGCGTGGGCATGTTCGCAGGCGGTGTAGGCACCGTCGCCGTCGGGAAGGGGCGCCTCATCCTCCTCATCGTGGACATGGGTATGCCCGTGCACGTCGTATTCGGGCAGCGGGCAGACATGGCTTGCGCCTTTTTTCTTGGCGATGAGATCGACAAGATAGCCGATCCCCGCGCCGAGCACAAGTTTTATGCCGCACATGGAGAGGATGGAGACGAGCTTGTTGAGCCACGACATATCGGAGACGAGCATGACGAGGAACGCCTCGTCGCTCGTGGCGATGAACACGGCGAGCAGCGTTCCGAGCGTGACGTGACGGCGCTCGTACAGTTTTGCCGCCATCACCGAAAACCCGCACATGGGGATGAGCCCCGTGGCGCCGCCGACGAGGGGCGCCCACTTGCCCGAGAGCGCGCGGTTCGCCCGTCCCACCCCCGTGTTGTGCTCCATGAGTTCGATGAGCACATAGAGGAGGAACAGGAACGGGAAAAGTTTGAGCGTATCGAGCAGGGCGTCCAATATGACATCCCACCACATATTGTATTCCTCCTCCGAAAAAAATTTTCACCTGCCCGTGAAGTTGCATTATAATACATTTTTTCACGCGGTTTGTCAACAATTTCGGCGCCTTTATGCGAAATTACGGCGAAAACGGCAATCTTTCGGCTCCCCGCGCCCGCCAAACGATAAGGAAAGTCCCGCTGCATACGGGCAGCGGGACTTTGCGTTCTTTCAGATTATTCTTCGTCCTTCTTTTCTTCTTCGGACGTGTTCTCTTCGGTTTCCTTCTCGGCTTCCTTCGCAGCTTCCGCGGCAGCGGCGGCTGCCTTGCGGCGCGCCTCCATCTTTGCGTCGTGCTTCGCCTGCTTCTTCATCTCCTTGGTGACGACGCGCGCCTTGTCGATCATCTCCTGCATCTCCTGCGGTGTAGGAGGAACGAAAGCGGCGCCCTCTGCGTTCTCGGGGATGACGTCGTAGTGCTCGTCGCGCTCGAGCATCGTCGCTTCGGTGTAGCCGTCGAACAGGTGGATGTGCTTTGCGTCGAACGCGAGCTCGACGATCTCGCCGAGGTTGACCGTCGCACGCGAGGAGATCTTTGCGATCATCTGCGCAGCGTTGTCGACGATGGTGTTCTTATCGTTCTCGTAGTCGAGGTCGCAGTAGATCTGCGTTTCGGCGCCGAGTTTTTCGATGACGTCGATACGCGCCTTGACGATGGTATCGGGCGAGTTGGAGATGAACAGGTCGTCCTCGTGGATATCCTCGGGACGGACGCCGAGCGTGACCGCCTTGCCCGTGTTCTTATAGTCGTCGAGATTCTTGATCTTGGAGACCATCGACTTGGGAAGAAGGATCTTGTTGCCGCCGATGAAGTTGACGTAGACCTTTCCGCCCTCTTCGGTGATGGTGGAATTCTTGAAGAAGTTCATCTGAGGGGTGCCGATGAACCCTGCGACGAAGAGGTTGATGGGATAGTCGTACAGGTTCTGAGGCGTATCCACCTGCTGCATGAAGCCGTCTTTCATGACGACGATACGCGTACCCATCGTCATAGCCTCGATCTGGTCGTGCGTGACGTAGATGAACGTCGTTGCGAGGCGGACGTGGAGCTTGGAGATCTCCGTTCTCATCTGAGCGCGGAGCTTAGCGTCGAGGTTGGACAGAGGCTCGTCCAGAAGGAATACCTTGGGCTCGCGGACGATAGTTCTGCCGAGCGCGACACGCTGGCGCTGACCGCCGGAAAGAGCCTTGGGCTTACGCGAAAGGTAATCGGTGATGCCGAGGATCTCCGCCGCAGCCTTGACCTTCTCGTCGATGACGTCCTTGGGCACTTTGCGCAGTTTGAGACCGAACGCCATGTTGTCGTACACGGACATGTGGGGATAGAGCGCGTAGTTCTGGAAGACCATGGCGATATCTCTGTCCTTGGGAACGACGTCGTTGACGAGCTTGCCGTCGATGTAAAGTTCGCCCGAAGAAATCTCTTCGAGACCTGCGATCATACGCAGCGTCGTGGACTTACCGCAGCCGGAGGGACCGACGAATACGATGAATTCCTTATCGCGGATGTCGAGGCAGAAGTTGAAAACCGCCTGGTTGCCACCCGGATAGATCTTGTTGATGCCTTTGAGCAAAAGACCGGACATAATTTCCTCTCCTTATCAAGAAAACTTTTTTATACAGATATTTTACTACAAACCGCGTCAGACTGCAATAGGCAAACCCCACAAAATCCCCGCGCGATATTGTATAAACTGCCCAAAATTTTACAGCTGAATAAAAATACCGTCCGCCGCGCAGCCGCACCGGACGGGCGAAGCAGGAGCAGATCCCGCGAAACATACAATGACGAGGCGCCGCCCGCGCGCCTTCCGCGCCGAAAAGGCGGGCGCGTTTTGCCCGAAAAAAACAAAAAACGCTTTGACTTTTTTGTAAAAATCTGCTATAATCGCCGTACAAAAAATACAAAGAAACGTTCCGGTTCAAGACGTAAATCCAGCCGAAGGCAAAGGCGCGTGGTCTCTCGATCGCGCGTTTTTTTGTGCTTCGGAGGCAATTTATGGACGAACAAGAACAAATTTCCGGCAATAAGATCGCCGCGGCGCCCATCAGGCGGCTCATATGGCAGCTCGGGCTGCCCATGATCGTCTCGATGATCCTTCAGGCGGTGTACAACATCGTCGATACCATCTTCGTCATCAACATGGGCGAGGACGGCGTCGCAGGCAATCTTGCGCTCACGTACGCATTCCCCGTCCAACTCCTGATGATCGCGGTCGGCGTGGGGACGGGCATCGGGATCAACGCCCTTCTCTCAAAGTTCCTTGGCGAAAAAAAGCGGGAAGACGCCGCGCGCACGGCGGGGAACGGGATCTTTCTGTTTTTTTGCATCTACGCCGTGTTCCTGCTGTTCGGCATCTTCGGCGCGCGGTGGTTCATCGGGATGCAGGCGGGCGGAAACGAGCAGGTCATCGAGATGGGCACGACCTATCTCGGCATATGCTGCGTCTTCTCCTTCGGATGTATCGGCTTTTCCGTATTCGAGCGTTTCCTGCAGAGCACGGGCAAGAGCCTTTATTCCACGGCGGCGCAGATCGCGGGCGCGCTTTTGAACATTTTGCTCGACTATGTGTTCATCTACCCGTGCGGTTGGGGCGTTGCGGGCGCGGCGTGGGCGACCGTCATCGGGCAGATCGCCTCCCTTGCGATCGCCATGCTCCTGCACTATTGGAAAAACAGGGAGATCGACCCGAACCCCAAATATATACGTCCGAGCGGCGCGATCATCAAAGGCATTTACCGCATCGGCGCCTCCGCGGCGATCATGCAGGCGCTCCTCTCGGTGATGATGTTCGGCATGACCCTCGTTTTGGGAACGGCAGCCGACGCCGAGATCCTGCAGGGCAGCTTCGGCATCTATTATAAGATCATGCAGTTTGCGCTGTTCGCCTTTTTCGGGCTTTCGAACACGATCATCACGGTGCTCTCCTTCAATTACGGCATGGGCGACAGGGCGCGCGTAAAGCAGACGATCCTTTGGGGCGTCCTCGATACGCTCATCGTTGCGGCGGTCATCACGGTGTTGTTCGAATGTCTCGCCTCGCCGCTCGCGACGCTGTTCAGCCTTGCGAGCGGCGAGGCGGGCACGCAGATACGCGAGGTCGTCGTCACCGCCATCCGCATTTCGGCGATCGGCTATCTTTTCATGGCGTTCACCGTCGCGGTACAGGGCGTTTTGCAGGCGTTCCGCTACGCGCTGCGCCCCCTAATCCTCTCCGCCCTGCGGCTCGCCGTCATCGTCCTTCCCCTCGCGTGGCTGTTCACGCTTACGCAAGATCCCGTCCGCTCGGTGTGGTGGTCGCTCGTCGTCAGCGAGGTCGTTACCGCGGCGGTCTCCGCGGGGATGCTTGCCGGCGCATACAGGCGCAAGGTCGCCGCCATGACGGACGAAACGGCTGCCGGCGGCGAAAAACTCATCGTGACGATCTCGCGCGAGCACGGCTCCAACGGCAAATATATCGGGCAGCTTGTCGCCGAAAAACTCGGCGTCGCCTTTTACGACAAGGAGATCGCCGCGCGCGTGGCGCGCGAGACGGGGCTCGCCCGCGACTTTTTGGAAAAGCCGCTCGATCACGCCCGTTCCTTCCGCGCGATCTACCTCACCACCGACCCCACACGCCGCGCCATCGTGGAACAATCCAAGGTCATACGCAGGATCGCGGAGACGGAGAGCTGCGTGATCGTGGGCAGAGGCGCGGATTATGTGCTGCGCAGGCGCAAAAACGTGATCAGCGTATTCATCTATGCGAACAAGGCGTTCCGCGTATCGACCATCATGCGGCTGTACGGCGACGACGCGGCGAGCGCCAAAAAGCACATGGCGCAGACGGACGGCGCGCGGAGCGCGTACTATCGGTTCCTCTCCGGACGGACATGGGGAGACAAGTCGCACTACGATCTCTGCGTCGATTCCTCGGTAGGCGCGGAACAGACGGCGGAACTCATCGCCGCCTATATCCGCAGCCGGCAGACTGCGCCGGAGGGACAGGAGAGCTGACTCCCGCCGAAAAATAAAAAGAGAGGACGGCTGTATGCCGTCCTCTCTTTTTATCTGTCTGTTTTACGCGGATTTTTTGAACACGAGGCGGGGTTTATCCCCCTTCGTCACGCAGTCGCGCGTGATGATGACCTCTTCCACGTTCTTCTGCGAAGGGATATCGTACATGACGTCCGTCATGAGCCCTTCGATGATGGTGCGCAGTCCTCTCGCGCCCGTCTTTAAGCGGATGGCGGTGTTCGCGATCTCGCGCACGGCGCCCTCCTCCACCGTGAGTTTTACGCCGTCCAACCCCACAAGCTTCTGATACTGCTTGATGATGGCGTTTTTCGGCTCGGTGAGGATGGAAACGAGCGCGTTTTCATCGAGCGGCTGCAAGGAAACGACAATGGGGATACGCCCGACAAACTCGGGGATCAGCCCGAATTTGGTCAGATCCTGCGGTTTGACGTCGTCGAGGAGGGAATAATCCACCTCGTTCTCGCCCATGCGCACTTTGCCGCCGAACCCGAGGCCCGAATCGTCCTTCCGCGCACCGACGATCTTATCCAATCCGACGAACGCGCCGCCGCAGATGAAGAGGATATTCGTCGTATCGATGCGCATGCAGTCCTGCTGCGGGTGCTTTCTGCCGCCCTGCGGAGGAACGTTCGCGACCGTGGATTCGATGATCTTCAGAAGCGCCTGCTGTACGCCCTCGCCCGAGACGTCGCGCGTGATGGAGACGTTCTCCCCCTTGCGCGCGATCTTATCGATCTCGTCGATATAGATGATGCCGCGCTGCGCGCGCTCGATATCGTAATCGGCGTTTTGGATGAGTTTCAAAAGGATATTCTCCACGTCCTCGCCGACGTAACCCGCCTCGGTGAGCGTGGTCGCGTCGCTCGTGGCGAAGGGAACGTTGAGGATGCGCGCAAGCGTGCGCGCGAGCAGCGTTTTGCCGCTGCCCGTGGGACCGAGAAGCAGAATATTGCTCTTTTCGATCTCCACGTCGTCATCATCCTTCTTGCCCGCGAGCATGGAATTGATGCGCTTGTAGTGATTGTACACCGCCACGGAGAGGACGCGCTTTGCTTTATCCTGCCCGATGATGTACTTATCGAGTTCCTCCTTGATCTCGGCGGGCTTCTTCAGCTCCACCGTTTCGGCAGCGGTGTTCGAAGGCATTTTCGCCATCATGTCGCGGCAGAGCTCGACGCATTCATCGCAGATGAAAACGCCGTCGGGTCCCGCGATCAGCTTTTTTACCTTGGACTTTTCCTTACCGCAGAAGGAACAGTATTGTTCGTATTTTGCCATATAAACTCCTATATGTTCACGAATTTTCTCACGCAAAGGCTCGTCGCGGCGGAGCGCCGTATGCGATTGTTCGGCTTCACCGAACAGTACGCCTGAAACGCTCACCGCTCCTCTTCGCAAAAAATCTTTTTTGTAAAATATTTTTTGCGAGTGCTGAGGTATGAAAATTCCGTGATCTGAGCAGGAGGTCGCTGACACGGCACTTTGTGCCTGACAGCACCTCCCGCTCTGCGGGCGAACCTTAGGGGCTTACAATTATAGTTCGCCCGCATTCACACCTACCTGAAAGTCGCCTGCGCAACAATTAGGGGTGAGCGGCGCGTAATGCACAGCGCCACAGTGTGGCGTGCGCGTGCCGCGAACTGAGAAATTGCCATTTCAGCAGCAATTTCGTGACCGAGGCGGCACACTACCTTGGTGCCGCTGAGATACTGCGCAGGGAAACCCTGCTTGTATCTATGATTTATAGCTATAAATCACTTGCGCAAAATTGCTGCGGTACAATTTCAAAAGAGTAAAGGCGGCGCGCTATTATGTTGCCAATAACGCCGCCGAGGAAAACCGCACACAAAGCGTATGCGACTGCGGGGTTTTCCTGAATCTCACGAAGATTTTTCCCGTCAGTTCGGGAAAAATCTGTGAATACCCCTCAGCGCTTTTCGTACACTCTGTCGATAAGCCCGTATGCAAGCGCTTCGTCGGCGGTGAGATAATTGTCGCGGTCGGTATCGCGCTCCACGACGTCCACGGGCTTTCCCGTGTTCTCGGCGAGGATCTTGGTCATCTTCAACTTGATGCGCAGGATATGCTCCGCTTGGATCTTGATGTCGCTCGCCTGACCCTGCGCGCCGCCGAGGGGCTGATGGATCATGATCTCGCTGTTTTTGAGCGCGTAGCGTTTGCCCTTTGCGCCCGCCGCGAGCAGGAACGCCCCCATCGACGCCGCAAGTCCGATGCAGATGGTGGAGACGTCACACTTGATGTAGTTCATCGTATCGTAGATCGCCATACCCGCGGAGACGGAACCGCCGGGGCTGTTGATGTAGAGGCTGATATCCTTGGTGGGATCCTTCCCTTCCAGATAGATGAGCTGCGCCACGACGGTATTTGCGACCGCGTCGTCGATCTCGCCGCTCAGAAAGATGATACGGTCCTCCAACAGACGGGAGTAAAGATCGTAGCTTCTTTCGCCGCTCGACGTGCGCTCAACGACGTAGGGAATGAGCACGTTTTTCACGTTCTTTTCCATGAAATTACTTTTCCTCCGGCTTTGCCGTTACCATTTCGTTGTTCGCCTGAAGGTAGTCGAACAGCTTCGTTACCTTGATATCCCCTTCGATGTACTCGAGCTGACGGGGATCCATCGTCTTTCTGTATTCCTCGGCTTCCTTGCCGACGCTCGCAGCCTGCTCGGCGACCTTTTCGTCGATCTCCGCCTGCGTCGCCTCGATGTTAAGCTCCTTGATGAGCTTTTCGACGATGAGCTGATGCAGCACGGTGCGGCGCGCCTCTTCCTCGAAGTGTTTCTTGTACTCGTCGCGCGTCTGATTGACGTATTTGAGGTAGTCGTCGAGTTTGATGCCCTGATACATGAGGCTGTACTCCATTCTCTGCATGGAATACTCCTCCTGCTTTTCGATCATCGCATCGGGGATCTCCGCCTTGGCGCCCTTGGCGATCTCGGTGATGATGGCGTTCTCCGTTTCGTTGCGCGAACGGGAAGCAGCCGCCTTTTCGAGGCGCTCGCGCACCTTGACGCGGTATGCCTCCACGCTGTCGCTGCCGACCTTCTTGGCGAACTCCTCGTTGAGCTCGGGGAGCACCTTGCCCGTGATCTTATGCACGGTGACGGTGAACACCGCGGGCTTGCCTTTCAGGTTCTCCGCCTGATAGTCCTCAGGGAAGGTGACGTTCACGTCCTTCGTCTCGCCGACGTTCATGCCGACGACCTGCTCCTCGAACCCGCCGATGAACTGATGGGAACCGAGCGTGAGATCGAACTTCTCGGCGCTGCCGCCGTCGAAGGTCTTGCCGTCCATCTTGCCCTCGAAGTCGATGTTCACGGTGTCGCCGTTCTGCGCGGGACGGTCGGTGACCTCCACGCTCTCGGCAAAGCGCTCGCGGGTCGCGTCGATCTCTTTGTCGACGTCGGCGTCCGTAACAGTATACTCAAATTTCTCGATTTTTATACCCGTATACTTCTCGATCTCCACATCGGGCTTGACGGGCGTCGTCGCGGTGAGCACGACCTTCTCCTCGGAGATCTCCTCCACGGAGAGCGCGGGATCGCCGACGGGCATGAAGGCATCTTTCTCCTTTTCGAGAATGGCGGGATAGTGCTCCACAAAAAGATCGTTGAGCGCGTCTTCGTAGAAAAGCCCCTTGCCGTAGTACATTTCGAGAACGTGCTTGGGCACTTTGCCCTTGCGGAACCCGTTGACCGCGAACTTCTTGCGGTTCTCGAGGTACGCCTTGTCGTTTGCCGCTGCCCACTCTTCGGGCGTGAAGGTGATGGCGATCTTGACGGTGCTCTTTTCTGCGGGTGTTACTGTGTACTTCATGATTTTTTACTCCGATTTGACTGTGAGATTTTTTCAGACGCGATTATTTTACCATATCGGCGCGAGAAAGAAAAGCATTTTTCATTTACATTTTGCCTTTTTTCCGCTATAATTGTGGAAGATACTTCAAGGAGCAGGCTATGCCGCAGGACGCTTTTACCCTCCGCCTCACGGCGCGGGAGCTTGATACGGCGCTCAGAGGCGGGCGCGTAAACAGGATCAATCAACCCGCGCGCGAAGAACTTTCCCTTATAATATACACGGGAAAACGCACGGTTAAACTTACGCTGAACGCAAATGCCTCCGACTGCGGGGCATATTTTTCGGAGGACGACAGGGAAAACCCGCTCGTCGCCCCCAATTTCTGTATGCTTCTGCGCAAGCATTTGCAGAGCGCGCAGATTTTGGGCGTGGAACAGGTGAAATTCGAGCGCATCCTCGCGATCCGCTTTGCCTGCGTCTCCGATTTTTCCACAGCCGAGCGCGTTTTATACGCCGAGATCATGGGAAAATACTCCAATCTGCTTCTGACGGAGAAGGACGTGATCTTGGGCGCGCTCAAAACGACCTCCGCCGACGAGGCGACGAAGCGCGTCATCCTGCCGGGCGCAAAGTACGTTCTGCCCGCCCCGCAGGATAAGACGGACCCCTCCGACAGGGCGGCGCTCGCCGCGCTTTTGAAAAATGCGGCGGGAGATTTGGAACACTTTCTCTTCACCCGCGTGGCGGGGCTCGCCCCCTGCACGGCGCGACAGATCGCCGAAGGGTACAAGGGCGGCGATCTTGCGGAGTATGTGTACGGGTACATCTTTTCGGACGAAGTCTCCCCGTGCGTGCTCGAGCGGGACGGGGAAGCCGTCGATTTTTACGCGCGGTACGTTGCGGGCGCCCAACGTTTTTCTTCGCTCTCCGAAGCGCAGACGTATTTTTATGCGAAACGGCGCGCGAAGAAGGAACTTGAGAGCGCCCGCCGCCGCCTCGGAAACGCCGTGAATACGGCGGTCAAAAAACAGGAAAAGCGGCTCGCGCAGATCCTTGAAAAGCAGAAGGAGGCGCAGGACTGCGAGAAGGTGCGCGTCAAGGGCGAGCTCATCACCGCCAACCTCTACGCCTTGGAGCGCGGGATGAAGGCGTGCGAGCTCGTGGACTACTACGACGAGGCGGGCGGCACGGTGAAGATCGCGCTCGACCCCACGCTCACGCCCGCGCAGAACGCGCAGGCGTACTTCAAAAAATACCGCAAACAAAAGCGCACCTTGGAGGCGCTCGCCCCGCAGGAGAAGGAGGTGCGCGCCGAACTCGACTACCTGAAAAGCGTGCTCCCCTTCCTCTCCTCCGCGCAGAGCGCGGACGACCTGAAGGCGGCGGAGGAGGAGCTCACGGATATGGGGCTCGTGAAGGCGCCGCAGGAACGCGCGAAAAAGAAGCGCCCCGAGATCCCCTTCCGCACCTACGAAAAGGACGGCTTCCGCATTTACGCGGGGCGGAGCAACGTGCAGAACGACCGCCTCGTGCGCATGAGCGCCCCCGACGACGTTTGGCTGCACGCGCGCAACCTGCACTCCTGCCATGTGGTGATCAGAACGGAGGGGCGGCGCGTGCCTGCGGATGTGCTCGCCTTCGCCGCGGGCGTCTGCGCAAAGTACTCCGCGGGAAAGGGCGAAAAGATCCCCGTCGATCACTGTCCCGTCCGCCGCGTGAAAAAGCCCTCCAAGAGCAAGCCCGGGTTTGTCACCTACACGGATTTCGAGACGGTCTTGGGCGATCCCGCCCTCGCGGAGGAGACGTAAAACGCCCCGCCCATGCACGGCGTGGGCGCGCTTTCCCCCAACCATGTACGAATATGCGCGCCGCAGGAGATCTCCTGCGGCGCGCGCTGCAAAAGCCGCCCGCCTCAGAAAGAGGCGGGCGGTTCCGGTCGCGCATGCCGCGCGGGTATGAAGTTACTTTTTGCAGCAGCCCTTCCCCTGCGGGTAGAGCGGCAGTTCGAAGAATCCCGAACAGATCTCCTGCGAGTACTCCTGCGCGGGCGGGATGGCGCAATAGCCGTACGAGGGAACGAGGAGCTCCACCTGCATCGCCACTTTGAGGATACAGGTGACGCACGCGCTGACGGTGAACGAATTATCGCTCTCGTTGAACGTGCCCTCGGGCACGACGCAGCTCGCGACCGCCGTCACCGTAAAGGGCATGACGGACGCGGACGGGACGTACATAAGGACGTCTTCGCTGAGCGTGATGGCTGCCGTGGCTTTGCCCTCTCTGCCGCAGGCGTCGGTATACACCACCTCGACGGGGACGGTGACCGTCGCCTGAACGCGTGCGCAGCAGGAGTCGGGCTGCCGCTCCACGGAAAGATCGGAGACGACCCCCGTTCCCGTAACAGAGCGGGCGCTCACGAACGTGAGCGGATATGTAGGGCATTCGGGCGTGAGATCGGTGAGCGTGAGCGTATAGTTTTCGAGACGGGTCTGAATAATGCCCGCGTCAAAGATCTTTTCCGCCTGAATACACACCTTTTCGCACAGACCGTTCAACGGGTTCCCCGTAATGGGCCCCGGGCAATGATCCGAAGAAAAATTGGAAAAAAACGACATTGATTACCTCCGTAAAAAGAACGTAGCGTTCTATTCCATGTTATGCTGACGAGATATAATTTGCGCACCCCGCCTCTCCGCAGAGCAAAAATACGTTTACCGAATCACAGATACAAACAGGGTCTCCCTGTTATAAAATAACGTTGCAAAAGGCGTCACTGCGTTATGCCTTTTGCGCCTCAATTTGCCGCTCACGCGGCTTATGCGGAAGAGTGAGCCGCCGCGTGCTGTTCTGTTGCGAAACAGCGGCGGCGAGAGAAACCGAACGCAGAGCCAAAGGCGAACGTTGGGTTTCTCTGAAACTCACGAGATTTCTTTTCGTCAGTTCGAAAAGAAATCTGTGAACATTTTTATAATATTATCTCCTGCCCCGGGTACAGGGCGCGCGTGCCGTTGCGCTCCGAAAAGCGTTCGGGAGAGCCGCACAGGAGCGTACGCGATTCCCCGCCGCGCACGACGTACCGGTCGCCCGAAGGCGGCAGAAAGAGCACCTGCCCCTCTTCGGGCTCTTTTTTGAGGTGATTGACCGCGGCGAGCAGACGCGCCGTTACGCCGAACGTGCGGGCGATGTCCGCAAGCGACTGACCGCGTTTGACCCGATAGACCGCGGCGCGGTAAAGGCGAAGTTCCACGCAGCTATATTATGCGCCCGCTCATAAAATCGTGACTGCGGCGAATACAATACAACATGAATTTGTACCGCACCGCCGCGCTCGTTACCGCATTTTCCGCGGCGGAACATTGCCTTGGCTTTTTATACCGCATCCTGCTCTCGCGCATGCTCGGCTCGGAGGGGCTCGGCGTGTATCAGGTGGCGCTCACGGTGTTCGCCGTCTTTCTGACGATCTCTTCAAGCGGACTGCCCGTCACGCTGTCGCGCACCATCTCCAAACACCGCGCGGGCGGCGCGCGTTCGCGCGAACACGCCGCGACGAGCGCCGCGGTGCTCATCTCGCTTGCAGTGAGCGTGCCCGTGACCATCCTCCTCTTTCTCCTGCGCGGGCCCTTTTCGCACGTTTTTTCCGACCCGCGCTGCGCCGACCTCTTCTACATCCTTCTCCCCGGGTTGGCATTCACCTCGGTGTACTCCGTCGTGCGCGGGAGCTTTTGGGGGAACAAGCGTTTTCTCGCCTACTCCCTCGTGGAGCTGTGCGAGGAGATGATCCGCATCTGCGCGGGCGTCATCCTTTTGGTATTTGTTCAGACATCGCTCGCGGGCGTCAACCGCGCGGCGTTCGCGGTGCTCCTTTCCTACCTCTGTTCCTTTGCGCTCGCGCTCGGATACTACTTTTTCAAGGGCGGGAAGTTCCGTTCGCCCAAGGGCGAGCTCAAACCCCTGCTCGCCGCCTCCCTCCCCGTGACGACGATGCGCACCTCCTCGTCGCTCATGAGTTCGCTCATCTCCGTGCTCTTTCCGCTGAGGATGCAGGCGGCGGGATTCTCCTCGGCGGTCGCCATGAGCGAATACGGCGTGGTATACGGCATGGTCTCGCCCGTGATGGCGATCCCGTGCGCGTTCATCGGCTCCATCGCCCTCGTGCTCGTACCCGAACTTTCGGAAAACTTTTATAAGGGAAAGACGCAGGAAGTGGGCGCGCTCACCGAGCGGGCGATCTGCACGACGCTTCTGATCGCGGGGATGCTGCTCCCCTTTTACATCGTGTGCGGCGAGGACGTGGGCGTGTTTCTCTACTCCAACGCCCGCAGCGGCGGCATGATCGCGGCGTGCGCGCTCATGCTCGTGCCCATGAGCCTGACGCTCATTTCCACGAGTATGCTCAACTCGATGGGATGCGAAAAACATACGCTCGGCATATTTTTGGCGGGATCGGGCGCGATGCTCCTGTGCACCCTGTTCCTGCCCAAATATCTCGGCGGAGGCGCGCTGCTCGCGGGCATGGCGTGCGACTCGTGCATCACCGCCCTTATGTCCCTTCTCCTGCTGCGCAAAAAAACGGGGCGGCTGCGCGTCGGAAAATACTGTCTGCGCCTTCTTGCGGCGGTGCTCCCCTCCGTGGGGATCGGGCTGCTCACGCACGCCTTCTGCGCGCACTACTTCAGCTATTTCCCCGCGTTCGCCGTTTCGATGCTCGTCATCGCCGCGGCGGAAGTAGTGCTGTTCAGCCTCCTGCGGCTCATCGACGTGCGCGCGCTCTTCCGCCGCTTTTTTGCAAAAAAAAGCAAAAAAATTTCCGTTCAGTCTTGATATTGCCCCGCATTTATGCTACAATAGTTGTAATTTCGATCATCGGAGGATAAAAAGACGGTATGAAACTGACCGAAGAACTGCGCAAAGCGCTGCGCGTGACGGTGGACTACACCAACATGACGGATAAATACCTCGGCGACAAGGGTATTTCGGAAAAGACGCTCGAGGCGCACAAGAAGATCGCGAAGGCGGCGCACGCTTACGTTGCCGAAAACCGCGGCAAAGACGAGCTCTTCATGGGATGGACGGAACTCCCCTACAATCAGGGCGAGATCGTTGCCGACATTTTGGAAACGGCGAAGATCGTCCGCAAAAAGTTCGATAACTTCGTCGTGCTCGGCATCGGCGGCTCGGCGCTCGGCCCCACGATGGCGTTCAACGCGCTCTGCCACCTGCACTACAACGACCTGCCCAAATCCAAGCGCCGCGGGCCCCGCTTCTTTGTGGAGGACAACGTCGACCCCGTCCGCATGAAGGAACTTCTCGACATCATCGACGTCAAGAAGACCTGCTTCAACGTCATCTCCAAATCGGGCGCGACGAGCGAGACGATGGCGCAGTATCTCATCATCTCCGATCTCCTCAAAAAAGAGGGCGTAGACATCAAGGAGAACGTCATCTTCACGACGGACGCCGCAAAGGGCAACCTTGTAAAGATCTCCAAGGAGCTCGGCGGCGTAAAGAGCTATGTGCTCCCCGACGGCGTGGGCGGGCGCTTCTCCGAACTCTGCCCCGTGGGACTTCTCCCCGCGGCGGTGCTCGGCATCGACATTAAGGCGCTTCTGAAAGGCGCGGCTTACATGGATAAGCTGTGCAAGACGGCGGATCTCAAAAAGAATCCCGCGCTCCTTACGGCGACGCTGCAATACATTGCGATGAACGACGGCAAGAACATCGGCGTGCTCATGCCCTATTCGGATAATCTCCGCTACGTCTCCGATTGGTACGCGCAGCTTTGGGCGGAGTCGCTCGGCAAGAACGTAACGCTCGACGGTCAGCCCTGCAACGTGGGTCAGACGCCCGTCAAGGCGCTCGGCGTGACCGATCAGCACTCGCAGGTCCAACTCTATACCGAAGGCCCCTACGACAAGGTCGTCACCTTCCTTTCGGTGGGCAGCTACAAGGAAAAGACGCCCATCCCCCACGGCTGCGAGAACATCCCCGACGTCTCCTTCCTCGGCGGGCACACGATGGAAGAGCTCATTCAGGCGGAGAATAAGGCGACGGCGCACGCGCTGACGATGGCGGGCAGGCTCAACTACACCATCAACCTTCCCGAAGTCAACGAGTTCACGCTCGGGCAGCTCCTGTTCCTCTTCGAATTGCAGACGGCTTACGCGGGCGCGATGTTCAACATCAACACCTTCAACCAACCCGGCGTGGAGGCAGGCAAGAAGGCGACCTTCGCCCTCCTCGGCAAGCCCGGCTATGCGGAGAAGAAGGCGGAGCTCGACGCCGCCGCGCCCGATCCCGCATATATCGTATAACATTCCTGATATTCAGAAGCCCGCTGCGTTTGCAGCGGGCTTTTCATGCGCGGCGGAACATATGCCCCGCCGCGTCTTTTATACGATTTTCCCCGCCCCATGTACGCGGATACATATGCGGGCGGGCACCCATGTCCGAGACGGCATATTTTCCGCCGTGCAGACATGGGCATAAGAAACCGCGCCGCGGAAATTCCGCGGCGCGGTCGTTTTTTGCGCGTTACTCCGCCGAGCGTTCTTTGATCTCGACGTTGTACTTTTTGGAATCCTTGGGCGTTGCGGCGCGCACGAGGGTGCGGAGCGCCTTGGCGATCTTGCCCTGCTTGCCGATGACCTTACCCATATCCGAATCGGAAAGGAGCACGGTGACGTTGATCGCCTCCTCCGTCTCTTCGACTTCGTAACGGATATTCGCCTTATCTTCGGCGAACTGTTCCACAACGTACTTGATCAGATCCAACATAAAATATTCCTCCTTGAAATTACGGTGTGTTTGGGAAAAGGAGCTTGTTTTGATATGTTTCAAAACGGTATGATCTCGTTTTTGGAAAAGAATGTACGGTACGCCCCGCTGACGCGCATGACGTCATATTCCTTCCTGACGATAAAGACGACTTTGCCGCTCAACTGTTCCAATTCCTGCAACGTTGGAATTATGGTACAAAGAAGCCGTGCGTGTTCCTTATAAAAAGCATCGGTTCTTTCTCTCGGCATTGTCCCTGCAAAATATTGCCGCAAAGTTTCCTCGTCCTCCGTCAGATACAATTCGACGAGAAACCTATCTTTCGGCGTGGGAGCGCCGAGGCGCTTTTTCTTACCGCCATAGAGAACGGAAAGATATTTCGCGCTCTCATAGTCCGCGCGCTCCTGTGCGCATTCTTGTTCGTATTTTCCCTGTTGCGCCTTCTGATCGCCGTACCGTGTGAACGTTATTCCGATGATCCCGAGCAATAAGAGCGCAAGACCTATGATCACAAGAGCAATGTTGGGCTCACCATCCGCGTTAAAATAAATCGCTGAACAGACGACGCCGCCGACCGCAAGCACAATACTGCCCCAAAACAAGATACGCTGTTTCATATCTCCTCCGAGAAATACGGAAAAGTCTGCGAACAAGTAATGATCTCTCGCGCAAGCAGGGTTTTCCTAAAATCTCACAGAAATTTTTTTCGTCAGTTCGAAAAGAATTTCGTGAACTTTTTTACTTCTTTTTCTTCGTCTTGGTCTTGGAAGGCGACAGCTTCGCGGGTTTTTCCATCGCGCCCGCGCGGATCAGAAGGCTGCGCACCGTTTCGGTGGGCTGAACGCCCTTTGCAAGCCATTCCTTCGCCTTCTCCACGTCGACGGTGAGCGTAACGGGCTCGGACTTGGGATCGTAGAAACCGATCTTCTCGATATACTCGCCCGTCGCCGCCTTGCGCGCGTCCACAACTACAATACGGTAAACGGGGGACTTCTTGTCGCCCATGCGTACCAATCTCATTTTGACCATAATACCTACCTCCGATAAAATGTTTTTCTTGGATTATTTTCAGAACGGAAGGCGCATTTTGCCCTTTCCGTTTTTGAACTGTTTCATGAGCGCCTTTGTCTGCTCGAACTGCTTTAAGAGCTGATTGATCTCCTGCACCGTCGTGCCCGAACCGAGCGCAATGCGGCGCTTTCTCGAAGAATTGATGATCTGCGGGTTATCGCGCTCTTTGGGCGTCATGGAGAGGATGATCGCGCGGGTGCGCTCCATCTTCTTTTCGTCGAGATCGCTCTCCTTGATCTTGAGCTTGCTCCCGGGGAGCATGCCCATGAGCGCGGAAGCGCCGCCCATCTTTTTGAGCGCCTCGAACTGATCGAGATAGTCGGCAAGGGTAAAGGAATTTTCGCGCATCTTGCGCTCCATCTCCTTCGCCTGCTGTTCGGAGACCGCCTCCTGCGCCTTCTCGATGAGAGACAGAACGTCGCCCATGCCAAGGATACGGGACGCCATGCGGTCGGGATAGAACGGTTCGAGGTCGGTGAGCTTTTCGCCCACGCCGATGAACTTGATGGGCTTGCCCGTGACCGCCTTGATGGAGAGACACGCGCCGCCGCGGGTATCGCCGTCGAGCTTGGTGAGAATGACGCCCGTGATCTCGAGGCGGGAATTGAACGTCTCCGCTACGGTGACGGCGTCCTGCCCCGTCATCGCGTCCACAACGAGCAGCGTCTCGGTGACGGCGACCGCCTTTTTAATCTCCTCGAGCTCCTTCATGAGCGCGTCGTCGATGTGCAGCCGCCCCGCGGTATCCACCACGACGGTATCGTACCCCATGCGCGTGGCGTATTCCACCGCCTGTTTCACGGTTTTTGCGGGCGCCTGCGTGCCCTTTTCGAACACCTCGGTCTGCGCCTTCCCGCCCACGACTTTGAGCTGATCGATCGCGGCGGGGCGGTAGATATCGCACGCGACGAGCATGGGTTTTTTGCCCTGTTTTTTGAGCTGAAGGGCGAGTTTGCCGCACAGGGTCGTCTTGCCCGCGCCCTGCAGCCCGCACATTAAAATGACCGTGGGCGGCTTGGGGGACACTTCGAGTTTCGCGTTTCCCGACCCCATGAGCGCGATGAGCTCGTCGTTGACGATCTTGATGACCTGCTGCGCGGGATTGAGCGATTGCAGTACTTCCTGCCCGACCGCCTTTTCGGATACTTCGGCGATAAACTGCTTTGCGACTTTGAGGTTGACGTCCGCCTCCAAAAGAGCGATGCGCACTTCGCGCATGGCGGTGCGGATCTCAAGCTCGGTGAGCTTGCCGCGCTTCGTGAGCTTTGAAAAGATATGATTGAGGCGCTCGGAGAGCGACGCAAACAATGCCATGCTTTACCTCCTTATGATCGCCGGAGCGAGCTCTCGCGGGCGAGCGCCCTGCCGACCTCCGCAGAATAATCTTTGTTTAGGATCGCCTCGGCTTCCCGCCGCTTATCCTCGGGCAGCGACTGCGCCCACCGTAAAAGATCGGCCATGAGAAAGGATCGCGCGAGTGCGCTCTCCTCCGTCAGACGGGAAAAGTGCAGCTTTTCCTCGTACTCCTCCATGAGGCGGCGCGCCTTCTGAAGCGTATCCGAAACGCTTTGGCGGGAGCACCCCTTCTCTTCGGCGATCTCCGCAAGGGAAAGATCGCAGTTGAAGTACAGATCGGTGATCTCGCGCTGATGCTCGGTGAGGAGCGGACTATAGATATCCCACAGCCGTAAAAAGTGCAGATCCATATGCCTCCCTCCGAACGCCGTCCATTATAACAGAGAAACTTCACCCTGTCAAGCAAAATTACTTGACAGAGGAATTTTTTCTGCATTTTTTGCTCCGTCGCGCCTTGATTTGGCTGCGCGCTGCCTCGTTTTTATTATTTCGAATTTTGTCGAAATATATGTTTATTATTTCGATATATATCGAATTATACGCTTTTGGGGCGCTTTATACGAAAAAAAGCGGCTTTTTGCCGCTTTTTCAGAGGTTGTAGACAGATAAAACCGCTCCGCGGGCGGGCTGTAAGATCAGAAGAATCCTTCCACGAACTGCTCGGCGTCGAACAATTCGAGGTCGTCGATCTTCTCCCCCACGCCCGCGAACACGACGGGAATCTTCAGTTCGCCGCAAAGGGAGAACACGAATCCGCCCTTCGCGGTGCCGTCGAGCTTGGTCAGAACGATGCCGTCCAACTCCACCGCCTCATCGAACACGCGCGCCTGATTGACGGCGTTTTGCCCCGTCGTGGCGTCGAGCACGAGGTATTTGAGGAACTGCGCCTCGGGATATTCGCGCGTGACGACGCGGTCCATCTTCTGCAGCTCCTTCATGAGATTTTCCTTGACGTGCAGGCGCCCCGCGGTATCGACGAGCACCACGTCTGTTCCGCGCGCCTTGGCGGAGGAGACGGCGTCGAAGATGACGGCGGAGGGATCGCTCCCGTCCTCGTGCTTGACGATGCGCACCTTGGCGCGGTTCGCCCAAATTTCGAGCTGATCGATCGCCGCCGCGCGGAAGGTGTCCGCCGCCGCGATGGTCACGCTCTTTTTCTGTTTGACGAACCAATTCGCGACCTTGCCGATGGTCGTCGTCTTGCCCACGCCGTTGACCCCCACGAACATGATGACACAGGGATACTTGATCTCGGGCACGGGCGCCTCGTTCAGCGTATCTTCGAGGATGTCCTTCAAAAGGTCGGTGACGAACTGCTCGTCTTTGACCTTGTTCCCGATCGCCTCTTCTTTGACCTGCTCGACGACGTCCTCCGCCGTGCGGACGGAGACGTCCGCCGAAATGAGGATCTCTTCAAGCTCGTCGTAAAAGGCGTCGCCGATCTTATTTTTGAGGAAAAGCTGCCGCATTTTCAGGGCGACGCTGTCCTTCGTCTTTTTTAATGCGTCTCTGATTTTGCCGAAAAGACCCATAATTACCTCCTCACAGATTTTCCGCGAACTGACGCGGAAAATCTTCGTGAATTTTAGGAAAACCCCGCAATCGCTACGCTTTGTGCGCGGTTTTCCTCGCCGCCGCTGTTCGCAACAGTATAACCCGCGGCGGCTCACCTTTCCGCAAAAGCGCAAGTATGCGCAAATGTGGGGCGCGGGCGAAGGGAAACCCTCCTTGCGCGAGTAATTATAATATGTTCTAAATCACAGATACAAGCAAAATCACATTTTGCGCAGTATGCCACAATTTGCCGCTCACGCGGCTTTCAGGTAGGTGTGAATTTGCGCGAACTATAATTGTAAGCCCCTAATGGTTCGCGCAAAGAGAGGGAGGTGCGGTCAGCCGCAGGCGTGTCCGCAACTTCCCTCTCAGATCACGGAATTTTTACGAGCCTTTGCTCGCAAAAATTCGTGAACCCCTTCACGCTATCACCGTATCTCCTCCAAGCCTTGCCTCGACTTCGGAGAGCTTGACGGAGACGATCTTACTCACGCCCTTCTCCTCCATCGTGACGCCGAACAGGACGTCTGCCTGATTCATGGTGGGCTTGCGGTGCGTAATGACGATGAACTGCGTATCTTTGGAGAACTTCTTCAGATATTTTGCGAAACGGTCGACGTTCGCCTCGTCGAGCGCCGCCTCGATCTCGTCGAGGATACAGAAGGGCATGGGGCGCGATTTGAGGATGGCGAACAGGATCGCGATCGCGGTGAACGCGCGCTCGCCGCCCGAAAGCAGAGAGATCTTCGTGAGTTTTTTGCCGGGCGGGCACGCCACGATCTCGATGCCCGCGTTGAGCGGGTCGTCGCAGTCGGTATAGTCAAGCTGCATCTCCGCCTTGCCGCCGCCGAACAGTTCGCGGAAGATCTTGGTGAAGTTCTCGTTGATCTCGTTGAAGCCGTCGTCGAACTTCTTCTGCATTTCCGCCTTGAGCTCGTCGAGCACGGTGGTAAGATCGGTGATGCCCTTATCGAGGTCCTCCTTCTGCGTGAGCATCTCGTTGTAGCGCGAAAGGAGATTATCGTAATCCTCCTCCGCGTTTTGGTTGATCGCGCCGAGCGAGGCAATGCGGTGTTTGAGACTGTTGATACGCGTGGAAGCCTGCGTGATATCGTAATTCTCGTCGCGCAGTTCCTGCGCGCTCTCGTAGGTGAGCCCGTAAGCCTCGTCGATGCGCTGTTTCATGTTTTCGAGCGTGACTTCGGCTTTGGAGATCTCCAACTCGCAGGCGTGCTTGACCTCGCCGAGCGACATCTGCTTGGTGAGAAGTCCCCGCTTCTCTTCGGCGAGCTCCGTCTGCTTTTGGGAGACGGCGCGCTTTTCCTCTTCCACCTTTTTCAGGCGTTCGCGGAGGGAATCGACCGTCTTTTGCTCCTCTTCGGTGAGGGCGACCTTCTCCTCCTCCCGCTTGAGCTGTTCGATATGCGCCTGCGTTTCCGCCATGGCGGCGCGGGTATCGTCCACCTTCTTTAAGAGCGTTGTCCGCTCTTCGCGCATGCGCGCGGCGCTCTCTTCGTCCGCCTGCTGCGCCGAGGCGATGGCAGCCTGTTCCACCCTGAGCTCGCTGAGGCGCTTGGAGAGTTCGTCGCGCTCGGCGCGGAGCTTTTCGCCCTCCGCCTGCCGCGCCGAGGACTCCGCAGCCGCCTCCGAACGGATCTTGTTGAGGAGCTCCTCGTTCTCTTCGGAGGAGAGCACCTCGCGGCTGAGGTCATCCGCCGTGCGGGTGAGACGCTCGAGCAGCGCGTCGTATTCCGCAACGTCGTTTGCGGCGTCCTGCGCGAGCCCTTCGAGCGTCGCCTCCCGCTGAGAGAGCGCGGCGAACGCCGCCGTCTCCTCCTGCACCTTGACGCGGAATTTTTCGTATTCCGCTTCGGCGTTTTCCAACTCCGTCTCGCAGTCGACAAGGGCGGCTTTGAGTTTTTCGAGCGTGTTCTTCTTGCGCGCGATGCCCTCTTCGCACTCCTTGATGTGGCGCTCGCCCGCGAGCAGATTGCCGCTCTCGCGGCGGCGGGAGCCGCCCGTCATGGCGCCGCTCGAGGCGATGGTGTCGCCGTCTAGCGTGACGAGCTTGAAGGCGCGCGGGTATTTTTTCGCAATGCGCGTGGCGTTGCCGATAGTATCGCAGATGAGCGTGTTATCGAGCAAGTATTTTACGATGTTGGAATAATACGGGTCGTACGAAACGAGCTCGTCGGCAAGCCCCATGGCGCCCTCTTCGCGGAGCGCCGCCTGCACGTCGCGCCCGTTGCCGCGCGGCCGCATCGCGTCCACGGGCAGGAATGTGACGATGCCGCCGCCCGTGCGTTTGAGGTACTCGATGAGCCAGCGCGCGTCGTCCTGCGTGGCGGTGACGAGGTTCTGCATCGCGCCGCCGATCGCCGTTTCGATGGCGACTTCGTACTGCTTGTCCGTGCGGACGATGTCCGCGATGGCGCCGCGGATGCGCCTGCCGATCTCGGGATCCTTCTGCGCGGTGAGCTGCAGGCGGCGCACCGAGTCGCGGTAGCCGTCGAACCTGTTTTTGAGGTTGACGTACATTTCGAGGTTATTGTTGAGGTTGGAGATGGACGTATTGCAGTCCACGATATCCTCCGAAAGCTTTTGGCGGGACTGACGGAGCGCCGCGATATCGCCTTGGAGCGCCTCCTCGCGCGCGGGTTTGCTGTCGAGGAATTTGGTGCACGCGTCCTTATCCTTGCGGCAGTCGGCAAGCTGACGCTCGTACTCCTTGCGGCGCACCTGCGCCTTATCGATCGCCTCCCTGACCTCGCCGATACGCTCGCTGACGGCGTCGTGCCGCGCGGAGAGACTCCCCACGTTGGCGCGCACGTCGGCAAGGCTCTCCACGGAACTCAGCTCGCTCGCGCGTTTTTCATCGGAGATGCGGTCGAAGGCGACGACCTTGGCGTCCGCCTCGCGCAGCCTGCCCTCGAGCGAGGCGCACTCCGCGCCGAGCTCTTTGGCGCGCTTTTCGTTCTTTTCCGCGCGCGCCGCGCCCGCCTTGGTGAGCTGATCGATCTCCTGCGTGCGGCGGAGGGAATACTCCACGTCGTCCGCCGCCGTCTGAAGCTGCCGGCGGTAGGACGCGATGCGCTCGCCGATGACCTTCGCCTCGCCCGTCTTGTGCTCCATGCCGACTTCGAAGAGGCGCAGCTTTTCGTTGAGCGAGCGCAGGCTTTCGTCCGCCTTCACGATCGCCTCGCGGCTCTCCGCCTCCTCGGTATCGAGCGCGGAAAGGCGCTCCTCCACCGCGTTCAGGCGGCGGGTCGCGTCCTCGATCTTCTCGCGCTGCTTGCCCGTCTCGAAGGCGAAATTATCGAAACGCACGAGGTAGGAGTTGACCTCCTCGTGTTTGAGTTCTTCCGAATAGGCGCGGTATTTTTTCGCCGTCTCCGCCTGCTTTTCGAGGGGGCGGAGCTGATTTTCCGCCTCGTCCATACGCTGAACGAACACGGTGAGGTTATCCTTGGCGTTCTCGAGCTTGCGCTCGATCTCGCCTTTCTGCGCCTTGAACTTCATGACGCCCGTCGCCTCTTCGAAGATGGCGCGGCGATCCTCGGGCTTGGCGTTCATGATCTGCTCGACCTTGCCCTGCCCGATGATGGAATAGCCCTCTTTGCCGATGCCCACGCCGTGCAGGAGCGCGACGATATCTTTGAGGCGGCAGGGCTGCATATTAAGAAGATACTCGCTCTCGCCCGAACGGTACAGGCGGCGGGTCATGGCGACCTCGTCGTACTCGATATCGAACATCCTGTTCGTGTTATCGAATATGAGCGTGACTTCGCAGTAGGAAAGCGGGCGGCGCGCCTCGGTGCCGCCGAAAATGACGTCCTGCATGGAGGAACCGCGCAGCGTCTTGGCGGACTGCTCGCCGAGCACCCAACGCACGGCGTCGGCAACGTTGCTCTTGCCGCAGCCGTTAGGTCCCACGATGACGGTGACGCCGTCGTCAAATTTAATGGAGGTCTTGTCCGCAAACGACTTGAACCCCACAAGTTGCATCTCTTTGAAATTCATTGCCTTGAAAGTTTCCCGTACAATTTTTTCGCCGCGGAAGTCTCTGCTTCCTTTTTGCTCTTGCCCGTGCCGCGCGCCGACTGCCCGAGCGCGTACACGGTGCTCTCATATCCTCCCGCCGCCTCCGCAGTCTCGTACACGGGCGTTACGTGCTCGTACTTCTGCACATATTCCTGCAGGGCGGATTTATAGTTGTCCGTCTCCGTCTCTTCGAGCGTGCGGGCGAGAAACGCGCGCGCAGCCGCCATGCCGCCGTCAAGATAGATCGCCCCGACCGCCGCCTCGAAGAGGTTGGAAGCCGTTTTGCCGCGGAGCGTATCTTCGCCGCCCGCATAGCGCAGAAAGCGCATGAGCCCCGCCCGCGCCTCGGCGCGTTCGAGCGCGCCCTTGGAGACGTATTTTTTGCGCAATTCGGTGAGCGTGCCCTCGCGCGCGTCCACGTCGCGGTAGAGTTTTTCCGTGACGAGGAGTTCGAGGACGGCGTCGCCGAGAAATTCCAACCGCTCGTTGCTCGTCTGCCCGCTGTTCACGAGCGAGGCGTGCGTGAAGCACGTTCTGAGCAGGTCACGGTCGGAAAAACGATAGCCGAGCGCCTTCTCGGCTTCCGCAAGTTCCTCTTCCGTCCATTCCGCCGTCATTGGGCGTCCCCGCCGTCTGCCTGCGCGAACATCGTCTCGAGCGTGGGGATGAGCCCGCCGCGGTAGGCGTCGATCGCCTGAAAGACGGATTGTTTGATGGAGACCGCCTTGGATGAGCCGTGCGACTTGATGACGACCTTTTTGAGCCCCAAAAATACGGAGCCGCCGAAGCGCGAATAGTCGAGCGCACGCGCAAGTCCGTTGACGGGTTTTCTCGCGAACAGGTAACTGAGCTTGCTCCCCAATGAGCGCGTGAACTCCTTTTTGAGCATGGTCGCGACCGTTTTGCCGCAGCCCTCGATGGCCTTGAGCGCGATATTGCCCGAGAACCCGTCCGAAACGACGACGTCCACGTCGCCGTACATGATGTCGCGCCCCTCCACGTTGCCCGCGAAATGGATGCCTTTCGTCTCTTTGAGGAGCTGATGCGCCTCCTGATGGAGCGGGTCGCCCTTGTGTTCCTCGGTGCCGTTGGTCAGAAGCCCGACGCGGGGCTCCTTGACGCCGTAAGCGGCTTTGGCGTAGGCGGACGCCATCACGCCGAACTGCGCGAGATAGGCGGGCTTGCACTCGGCGTTCGCACCGCAGTCGCACAGCAGCGTGATCTCGCCGCGCACGTTGGGGATGCCGGGGCAGAGCGCGGGGCGCATGACCCCCTTGAGCCTGCCCACGAACATGATGCCGCCCGTGAGCACGGCGCCCGTGGAGCCCGCCGAGACGAATCCGCCCGCCTCCGCGTCGTTTTTGAGAAGGTTGAGCCCCACCACGAGGGAGCTGTCGCGCTTGGCGCGCACGGCTTGGGTGGGGATATCGTCGTTGGTGATGACCTGCGTGCAGGCGACGACCTCCACGCGCGAGGCGTCGAAGGTGTATTTTTCAAGTTCGTGGTTGACGAGATCCTCGTCGCCCGTGAGCACAAGTTTAAAGTCGGAGCGCTCTTTTACAGCGTCGAGCGCGCCCTTTACGATCTCCGCGGGGGCGTTGTCGCCGCCCATCGCGTCTACAATGATCTTTAACATAGCGATCTCCCCGATGATACAATATTCCAAATGCTATTATAACAGATTTTTTCGCAAAAAACAATCGTCTGCACGCCGTTTCGCTTAATTTTGAACGATTGCCCGAAGTTTTATCGGCTGCGCGGAAAAAATCGCAAAAAAAGCGCCGTGGAATGCCCCGCGGCGGCGCACATAAAATTTCATGTAACTTTGACTTTGTGTGAGGGCGGAAAGAAGTTTTTTCCGAACCGCTCACTCCCGCTCCACCGTGACGACAGGCTCGTAATCGCCCAGAATGCGCACGGCGCGCTCGATGTCGTTCTGCAGCTCCGCGTCTTTGACAGGGCTGCCGAAGGGGATGCCCACCTCGAACACGACCTTGGTTTTCACGCCGCGCACGAGGCGGAAATCGTGCAGGTTCATGCCGTCGGCGAGCCCCTCCACGGCGGCGCGCACGCGCGCCTCCAACTCCTTCGCCTCCTCGTCGCCGAGCACAACGGGATCGAGGTGCAGCGTCAGCGAAACGCCCGTTTCGGCGAACACTTTGCGCTCGAGCCCGTCGAGCACCTCGTGCGAGGTGAGCGCGGGCAGGCGGGCGTCCATTTCGGCATGCGCCGTCGCGAACGTGACCCCCTTTCCGTAGCTGTAAATTTTCAGATCGTGCACGCCGAGAACGCCCTCCCCCGCGAGCAGGATCTCGCGCACGCGCTTTACGAGCGCTTCGTCGGGCGCCTGCCCCAAAAGTTTGGAGCCCGCCTCCCTGAGGAGGCACGCGCCCTGCCATAAAATAAACAGCGCCACCGCGACGCCGATATAGCCGTCCGCCTTCCACGGCGTGTACGACGAGAGCACCATGCCGAGGATCACGGCGAGCGAAGCGACGCAGTCGCACGCGCTGTCCGTGGCAGCCGCCTTCAGCGTATCGGAATCGAGCCGCCGCGCGCTCACGCGGTAAAAGAGGCACATCCCCGCCTTGACGAGCACGGAAGCACCTAAAACGAGATACAGCCACCAGACGCTCTCGCGCACGGTGCCCGCGGCGATCGTCTCGGCAGATTCGCGCACAAGTTCCACGGCAAGCGCGAGCACGAGAAAGGCGATGATCATGGAGGCGACATACTCCGCCCGCCTGTGCCCGTAGGGATGCTCGCGGTCGGCGGGTTTTTCCGCCACGCGGAAGGAGACGAGCGAAACGACGCTCGAACCGCAGTCGCTCAGGTTGTTGAAGCCGTCCGCCACGACGGAGACGAGCCCCGAGACGAGCCCCGCGGCGATCTTTGCCGCCGCCAAAGCAAGATTGCAGACGATGCCGACGGCGCTCGCGCGCTGCCCCGCCGTCCCTTTTTTCTCCGAATTTTCCATATGCCCATATTATACGCAAACGCGGGCGCGCTGTCAAACGCGGAAAGCGTATAAAAGCGCGGGGATGCGTCAACAATGTATGCGGTGAGCGCATGCGGAACAGGAAAAGCCTTCGGATACATACACTGATAGAGAAGACGTGCTCACCAAAGAGGGAAGACTATGATCGTAAAACGCGGAGAACTCTATTATGCCGACCTCTCCCCCGTGGTGGGGAGCGAACAGGGCGGCGTGCGCCCCGTTCTTGTGGTACAGAACGACACGGGCAACAAATATTCCCCCACCGTGATCGCCGCGGCGGTGACGAGCAAGATCAACAAGGCGCGCCTGCCGACGCACATCGAACTGCCGTCGGCGTTCGGGCTCGCCAAAGACAGCGTGATCCTTTTGGAACAGATACGCACCATCGATAAAAAGCGGCTTTTAAGCCGCATCGGAGAACTCCCGCCCGCGACGATGCGCCGCGTGAACCGCGCCATCCTCATCAGCCTCGGCTTTGAGGACGGCGCGCGGGGATAAAAACCGGAAACGCAGAGACCGCCGCGCCGTGCACAAAGCACGGCGCGGCGGCTTTCATCGTATCTGCAATGCCGTTGGCGCGAATGCGTCAGCGGCGCTCCTTCATGGGCACATAGGCGCGGTGTTCGGAGACGCTCTCGTATGCGGGGCGGATAATCTTGCCCGCGTTGACGAGCTCCTCCATGCGGTGCGCGCTCCAACCCGATATGCGCGCGATGGCGAAGATGGGCGTGAACAGCTCGACGGGGATATTCAGCATGGTATAGGCAAAGCCGCTGTAAAAATCGACGTTCGCCGAAACGCCCTTGTAGATCTTGCGCTTTTTGGCGATGATCTCGGGCGCGAGCGCCTCCACCTTGGCATAGAGCGCGTACTCCTCCCCCATACCCTTTTCGTCGGCAAGTTTTTCGACAAAGCCCTTGAAGATCTTCGCGCGCGGGTCGGAGATGGAGTACACGGCGTGCCCGAGCCCGTAGATGAGCCCCGCGCCGTCGAACGCCTTGCCGTCTACGAGCGCCTCGAGATACCCCGCGATCTGCTTGTCGTCGCGCGTGTCGATGTGCTTTTTCATGTCGTCGAACATCTGCTTGACGCGGATGTTCGCGCCGCCGTGGCGGGGTCCCTTCAAAGACCCGAGCGCCGCCGCGATCGCCGAATATGTATCCGTTCCCGAAGACGTGACGACGTGCGTGGTGAACGTGGAATTGTTGCCGCCGCCGTGCTCGGCGTGCAGGACGAGCGCCATATCGAGCACGCACGCCTCCAACTCGGTATACTTGCAGTCCTGCCGCAGCATATAGAGGATGTTCTCCGCGAGCGAAAGGTCGGTGCGCGGGCGGTGGATGACGAGCGAATCGTTGTTCTTATAAAAGTTTGCCGCCGCATAGCTGTACACCGAGAAAATGGGGAACTGCGCGATGAGCTGCAGGCACTGCCGCATGACGTTCTCGGGCGAGGTATCGTTGGGGCGCGGATCGTACGGGAAGAGCGCCAGCACGCACCGCATGAGGGAGTTCATCATGTCGAGCGAGGGCGACTTCATGATGACGTCGCGCACGAAGTTCTTGGGCAGGGTGTAAAACTCGCCGAGGAGCTTGCGGAAGGAGCGCAGTTCGCGCGCGGTGGGAAGTTTGCCCGTAAGCAGGAGGTAGGTCGTCTCCTCGAAGGCGAAACGCTTATCTTTGAGCGCCCCGCCGATGAGCTCGTTCACATCGTACCCGCGGTAGTAGAGCTCGCCGTCCACGGGAACGCGCTTGCCGTCCACCACCTCCATCGACTTGATCTCCGAGATCTCCGTGAGCCCCGCGAGGACGCCCTTTCCGTCTAAATCGCGCAGCCCCTTCTTTACGTCGTACTGCTCATAGAATTTGGGATCGATGCGGCAGGCGTCCACACATTGGCGGGTGAGCCCGCCGATCTTCATCCATTCGTCTCTCGTAAGAAAAAATTCATCTCTTTCGCCATTTGCCATAGTTGCCTCCTTTGCACCGTCGTGCCGTGTAATGATCTTTCAGTTTGGATTATACTATTTTTTGGAAGATTTGTCAAACCGCAGAGGCGGAATCGGGGAACTTACCCAACTATTTCACAAAATTTTAACAAAAATCATGGATTTTTTTGTTAAAATCCGTTTATTTTGAAAACATTGAAACATAATTCATGCCCTGCCGCCGCCTGAAAAAATATAAAATCAACTGATAATTTTATATTCTTACCATCTGACATTATGTAAAAAATTTGCGCCGCGCGGCAGAATTGCCGCGCGGCGCACATTCGGGAAAGAATGACCTTATAAAAAGTACAGCCCCGCGCCGATCCCGAAGGCGACCGCCAAAGACACAAGATCGTACCACTTGAGGCGGAAGGAGCGGCGGTAGGCAAAGTACCCGATGAGCCCCGCCACGAGCACCAATATGCAGATGAGCGCCGCGGCGACCGGCTCCGTCTCGCCGAAAAAATCCCCGAGCGCGTTCAGCCCGAGCATGACGTATGCGGGGATAAGCACCCGATACCCCATCCACGAAGAGGAGGGCTGATCGGCGTTCTCCGCCCTGTCACGGTCGGCGCGCAGGAAGAGCCCCGCGTATGCGCCCGCAGCCTCGACCACGCCGACGATCAGCGCGATCAGGAACATGAACCCGACTCCGTTTGAAGAGAAAGATACGCCCTTACGGAGGATAAGACTTTCAAAGAGCTCCGCGCTCCACCCGAGCGGGCTCATCGTAAAAAAGCAGGAGAAGAAATCGTCCCAATCGAACCGCTCGGAATAGGGATCCCACAGACGGTGCTGACAGACGAACATGACAAAGAGCGGCAGGATACACGTCCATGCGATGAGGAACAGGACGCCGTCGCCGAGGCGATTGGCGCGCGTAAAGATGAAGGCGTTCACGCCGAACAGCCCCACGCCCAATGCAAATTGCACAAAATAGTTGGGCAGGTACCAGACATAGGCGAAATGCGCGCCGCGCGAAGCGATGACGGCAACGCCAAGCCAATAGCTCAGCGTAAAGGGAACAAGCACCAAGAGGAGCCCGCCGAGCGTGCGCACGAGCGCGAGCTGTTTGCGCGAGATCGGCAGAGAATACCAAAGATCGGCGCTGCGCATCTTCATGCGATAGGAAAACTGCATCACGGGCACGACCGTACACAGTACGCACAGTATCACCGTGAACACGGTAAGGCAGGAGTTGTTCAGCCGCGGCGGATCCTGCCATGTATATTCCAACTGCGTTACCATGCAGATGAGCAGGGCGAGCACCACCGCAATGGCGGTAAAAATGACGAGCGGCAGCAGATTGCGCCTGATCTCATAGAGGATCTGCTTTTTCATGATACATACCCCCCTGTTACTCCGGATAAAGCGACGGGTATTTCGCGATGTTCCAAAATCATGACCCGCGCTCCCTGTTTCCCCGAACAAACGCCGAGTATTTTGGAAAGCAGACGCGCGAAAGACGAGAAGCGCGCGTAAACGCCGACGGGAGCGTACCCGCGTACGTGACCAAGGCGTGCGTAAGCGCGACATGGTATTTCGCGATGGATGCGATCCAAAATCATGATACATACCCCCTTTTCTGCACCTCGCACAAAAACAGCTCCTCGAAGTCGACGGCGATCTCCTCCACAAAGAGCGGCGAGAGCGCCTGCAGCTTTTGCACGATCTCGTCGCGGTCGCCGCGCACGATGAACTTTGCCACGCGCCCCTCCGCCTCGAAAGAGAGGCACGCGAAGGGCAGGTCATCCTGCGACACGGGGGAATCGAGCGCGATCTGAAATTTGTGCACTTTGCCGAGGGCGTCGTGGATGTCGCCCGCGTCCGCCACCGTACCGCCGTCCAACAGGGCGAACCCGTTGCAGATATCTTCAAGCTCGCGCAAAGAGTGGCTTGAAATGAGCACCGTGCTCCCCTCCATTTCGATGAGCCCGCGCTTGAGTTCGAGGCGGGCGAGCGGATCGAGCCCGTCGAACGCCTCGTCGAGGAGCAGATAGCGCGGCCGCGCGGCGAGCGCAAGCGCCGCAAACGCCTGCCGCTTCATGCCCTTGGAAAAGTTGCGGATGGGCGTGCGCAGCTCCAAGCGGAAAATTTCCGCAAAACGATCGAACGCCGCCCTGTCGAAGGGATAGAACGTCTGATACAGCCCGATGAGCTTTTCCACCGTCGTGCCCGCGGCATAGTACGGGTCGTCGGGCAGAAAAAACAGTTCGCGCCGCTTTGCGGCGTTGCCCGTGATGCTCTCGCCGTCGATACGGATGACGCCCGCGTCGGGGCGCAGAACGTCGGCGATCAGCCGCAGCAGCGTGGACTTTCCCGCGCCGTTGATGCCGACCAATCCGAACACCGCGCCGTCGGGCACGGTGAGATGCACGCCGTCGAGCACCGTCTTTGTACCGTACGATTTTTTCAAACCCTCGATCTCAATCATGCGCTTCCTCCTCGGAATAAACTTCCTCTATCATGCGCTGCGCCTCCCCGCGGGTGAGCCCCTCCCTGCGGAGCGCCGCGAGCTGTCCCTTTGCGACCTCGTACAGCGAAGTTTTCTGCCCCGCCGCGTTCACGAAAACGCCCTTTTTGGGAATGGTGCGGATAAGCCCCCGCGCCTCCAACTCGCCGTAGGCGCGGTCGACGGTGTTGGGATTCACCCCGAGCCGCATGGCGAGCGCGCGCACGCTCGGCAGCCGCTCCCCTTCGCGGAGCGCCCCGAGGCGGATGTACCGCTCGTACGCCTCGGTGATCTCTTCGTATATGCTCTTTTTTCCCGTCAGACGAATTTCCATGATCTCCGTTTTGCCCTATCTGTTTTATCTGTATTAAGTGTACTATATAAATTGTGACCTGTCAAGCATTTCGGGAAAAACTGCTATCATAGACACGTTCGTGACGAGCACGATTTTTTTGTGCCCGCTGTCATTTACGAAAAATACGCCCGTCGGGAGGATAAGAATATGTCGAGAGTTTGCACTG
>DBGBVX010000083.1:0-4363 GCA_048370055.1 Candidatus Gallimonas sp.
AAATTGTTGTAAAATTTGCCATATTGAAAAATCCCCTCCGGAAGTTTCCGAAGGGGATCTGATCTTACTTGGTCTCGCTGTACTTATCCTCTTTGTTCCACGAATACAGCTCGCGGAGCTCTTCGCCTACCTTTTCAAGCATATGCGAAGCCTCTCTCTCGCGGCAGGCGTTGAAGTGCGCCCTTCCGCCGCTCTTGTTTTCGGAGATCCACTTGGACGCGAAGGTGCCGTCCTGAATCTCGGTGAGCACTTTCTTCATCTCCTTCTTGGTATCGTCGGTGATGAGGCGCTTGCCCGTCTCGTAGTCGCCGAACTCCGCCGTATCGGAGATGGAGTAACGCATCTTCTTGAACCCGCCGGCATAGATAAGGTCGACGATGAGCTTCATTTCGTGGATGCACTCGAAGTATGCGTTGCGGGGGTCGTAGCCCGCCTCGACGAGCGTCTCGAAGCCCGCCTTCATGAGCGCCGTCACGCCGCCGCAGAGCACCGCCTGTTCGCCGAAGAGGTCGGTCTCCGTCTCGCACTTGAACGTCGTCTCCAATACGCCCGCGCGGGCGCCGCCGATGCCGAGCGCATATGCAAGCGCGATATCCATCGTATCGCCGGAGGGATCCTGATAGACCGCGACGAGATCGGGAACGCCGTGCCCTTCCACATACTCGCTGCGCACCGTATGACCGGGACCCTTGGGCGCGATCATGAACACGTTGACGTCCGCGGGAGGAACGATCTGCTTGAAGTGGATGTTGAACCCGTGCGCGAAGGCGATATATTTCCCCGCTTTCAGAACGGGAGCGACGCTCTCCTTGTAGATATCCGCCATCTTTTCGTCGGGCGTGAGCATCATGATGATGTCCGCCTTTTCCGCCGCTTCCTTGACGGGATATACTTTGAATCCCGCTTTTTCGGCGATGGGCCACGTTCTGCCGCCCTTGTTGAGACCGATGATGACGTTCACGCCGCTGTCTTTGAGGTTAAGCGCGTGCGCGTGCCCCTGACTGCCGAAACCGATAACGGCGACGGTCTTTCCGTTCAGGCGCTTGAGATCGCAGTCGGCTTCGTGGAAAATGCGCGCTTCCTGCGTTTCGGGATCATAAATTTTATGAGCCATGATTTTGTTCCTCCGTTTTTCTGTTCCTAATTATTATACCGCTGCGCAATCGTTCCGTCAAGTAACGGACGAAATATTTTTGATTATTTTTATAGATAGTCACAATTTATATATGGTTGCATTTTTTGCATAAACGCGGTATAATGAGGACAAAATCCGGAGTATATGGTGAAATTATGAAATTAAGCGGACTCACCGTCCTGCACGGCATCCTGCGCGACCCGCTCATCGCGGCGTTCGCGGCGGCAGACGGAAAAAAGAGCAGAACGCAGTTTTTGCGCAAACTGTACGAACGGCGCGCTGAGACGGCGTTCGCCTCGTACGTCGCCGACGCGGTGCTGTCGGACGAAAACGCCTTTTCCAAAGCCTGCGCGGCGCGCGGCAGAGCCTCTTCCTTCGTCCGTGAGGCGTACCTTGCGGATATCCGCCTCATCGGAGAAGCGCTTGAAAACGCCGAAGAGGACGGGTTCCGCATGGGAAAAGCTCCCGCTCCCTTCGGAAATTGGGACGAAACGACGGTGCGACGCCTCGCCGCGCTGTACAAAAAGAACGGTTACGGACGCTATCTGCTGCACGACGCCTTCCGCTTTCAGGCGGGCGAGCTCGTCCCCATCCTCTCTCCCTCCGACGTCTCGCTTGCCGACCTCAAGGGTTACGCGCGGGAAAAAGCGGAAGTGAAGGATAACTTCGAAAACTTCGTGCGCGGGCTCCCCTACGCCGATATGCTCCTTTACGGAGACCGCGGCACGGGCAAATCCTCTACCGTGCACGCAATGGTCAACCTGTTCCGCACGCAGAAACTCCGCCTCGTGGAGATCGCCAAAGAAAACGTGCTTGCCCTGCCCGAACTCAAGACGAGGCTTGCCGACGAGCCGATGAAGTTCGTCGTTTTCATCGACGACTTTTCGCTGCAGGAGAGCGACGACCGCGTCTCCACATTAAAAGCCGCCCTTCAGGGCAGCATGGAGGGGCATGTGGGAAATGTGATGATCGTCGCCACGAGCAACCGAAGGCACATCGTGGAAGAGAATTTCTCCTCCCGCATGAACAGCGTGCATGCGGGCGACAGCGAGGAAGAGCTTCTCTCTCTTTCCGACCGCTTCGGCATCACCGTGCTGTTTGCGGCGACGAATAAGGAAGCGTATCTTGCCATTGTCCGCGCGCTCGCCGCCGATATGGGGCTGAATACGCCCGTGGAGACGTTGGATGCCCTCGCCGAGCGTTGGGCGCTCATCCGCGGCGGGCGATCGCCGCGCCGCGCCCGCCAATTCGTCGATTACGTCTATGCCTGCGAACACAAAGGCGCGGAGATCGACGTCTGATCGAGGATCCCTTTTACAACGTCATAAATATCGCCCGCGCCGAGCACAAGCACGATATCGCCCTCCCCGATCTCCTCGAGGAGGCGTTTTTTTAAGTTTTCGGGCGACTGTACATAGACAGCCTCCGGAACGCGGCTCACGAGGGCGACCGCGCTCCCGTCGAAGGAGAACGTTTCCCGCGCCGCATAGGTGCGGTAGATAATGGGATTTTCCGCCCGCCTGAGCACCGCGACGAAATCCTTCATCAGATCGCGCGTGCGCGTATAGGTATGCGGCTGAAAGACAAGGCGCACCGTGCCCGCACAGAGCCCCTCCGCCGCGTCGAGCGCCGCGGATATCTCGCGCGGATGATGGGCATAATCACAGATGACGGGAACGCCGCGCAAGGCGCCCACCCGTTCGAACCTCCGCTTGACGCCGCGGAATTTTTCCAATCCGCAGCGGATCTCTTCGGGCGAAAAGCCGATAAGCCGCGCCGCCGCATACGCCGCAAGCGCGTTATAGACCTGCACCTTCCCCTGCACGCCGAGGCGGACGCGCACCACGGGCACATCTCTTTCCGTCACCGTGAACGCATAGCGCTCCCCCTCTTCAAAGAGGTTTTTCGCGCGGATATCCCCCGCATACAGCCCGAAAGAGAGCGCGTGCGGCAAGGCGCGCGCGTCCGCGTCGTCCGCATTGACGACCGCCCTGCTCCCGCCTGCGGCAAACAGACGGTATGCTCCGAGCAGATCTTCCTTGTCGCGGTAACAGTCCGTATGATCGAGATCGGTATTGAGGACGACCGCAACATCGCTCTTCAGTTTGAGGAAACTGCGGCGGAATTCGCACGCCTCGGTGAGAAAGTACTCCCCGCCCGTGCAGTAATAATTTCCGAAGTCCCTGTCCTCGCCGCCGATATGGCAGGTAAACGGGCGATGCCCCTCCGCAAACACATGCGCGAGCATCGCCGTCGACGAAGTTTTCCCGTGGCAGCCTGCGACTGCCAAGACGTGCGGATATCCCTCCGCAATGCGTCCCAGCAATTCCGCGCGGCTGAGAAGACGTTTCCCCGCCCTCCGCGCGCGTTCGAGGCATTCCGCGTGGAGATCCACCGCCTCCGTGTAGACAACGACGTCCTCCCGTATCGCTTCTTCCCCGATCGCGACGGGGATGCCCCGTTCGCGCAGCCTTCGCGTAAATTCGCTCTCACGCGCGTCGCACCCGCGGACGCGCACGCCGCGCTCATGCAATAAAAGCGCAAGCGCGCTCATGCTCACGCCGCCGATCCCGACGAAATAACAGCTCCCTCCGGGGAAAAAGCAATTGGAAAACATATCGCATTTTATGCGCGAAAAAGAAAAATCGTGACGGATTTTTGCAAAGAATCGCGAAAAAACACGGAAAAATTTTCGGAAAAATATTGTAATTATCCAAAAAATATGATAATATAGTGAGTAAGAAGGGAGCAGGAGGGCAAACACTATGAAAATCGGAGACATCCGTATCCGTGAGGTACGCAACCCGGAAGGCAAACTCAAGGCGGTTGCATCCGTCACCATCGACGATTGTTTCGTCGTGCACGACATCAAGATTTTCGAGCGGGAGGAAGGTTTTGCCATCGCGATGCCCAGCAGAAAGACTTCGGACGGTAAATACAAAGACATCGCGCATCCGCTGAACACGGAGACCCGCGAACTCTTACAGGACGCGATCCTTGCCGAGTATCGCCGTATGCTTGCGGAAAAAGAATAGTTTGCGTACAAAAAAGAAACGTCGGGAAAATCCCGACGTTTCTTTTTTCGTCTCGGTGAATTATACTATTAAGTGCAACAGATGAGGGAGAAAAAAAGTAGTTCATACAAATCTGTGGTAAAATAGAGTTGCGAAACCAATTTACGTCAAAGGAGATCTGTATGAACTACCACCATTTTACCATAGAAGAGCG
>DBGBVX010000084.1:0-39983 GCA_048370055.1 Candidatus Gallimonas sp.
GGGCTGTTCGACCGATCCCGGGACCTCCATTTCAGACAGCGATACGTTCGTGTATCTTTCGAGCTGGACGAGAGAGGGGATCGGTTCCCACCTCAATTCGGGTGCGAACATCGGTCCGCTCAACTATTTCACCGTCGAGGGACTGGCGCGTTATGTGCGTATTTCGAACGAGGTCGTCTATCAGCTTGCGGAGAGTTTCGAGCACTTCGACGAGAACGAGGACGGCGAGATCATCACGCGCGTACATCTCAAAGAGGATGCGAAATGGCACGACGGGAGCGACTTCGTCGCCGACGACGTGCGCGGGTACTATATCCTCAATCACGGCACGGTGACGGAATACATCTACAATATCGTCGCGGTTGACGATAAAACGGTGGATTTCTATTGGAGACCCGAGCTTGAACCGAGCGATCAGATCAAAGATCTCATGCTCAGTCAGGATAAAGCGGGCGCCGTTCCGTACAGCATCTTCAAAGAGCAGGTCGATAAGGGCTGGGAGATCTTACAGGGCTGCCCCGACGTCGATGCGAACGTTCTCGCTCCCTTCGGGAAGCGCATCAGCGGCGAAAATATGTCGGCGTATACCTCCAACTATCAGGATTACCGCAACGTCACGACGGATTGGTTCCTCGGAACGGGGCCTTACAAGCTTGACAGGATCTCGTCCACGCAGATGATCCTCACGCGGGTAGAGGACTATTACGATATCGAAAATATCGGATTCAGGCACATCAAAGCCATCAACGGCGTCAACGATCTGAATACCATCTATGCGCAGCTCGAGGCGGGCTCCATCGACTATCAGGACGGCACGCCCGCCCGCGATGTGCTCGAACGCATCATCACGCGCAACGAGAATATGGCGCACTATAAGATTTACGATCCGGGTTCCATCGGGCTCTTGTTCAATCTCGATAACGAGATGTGGACGCCCGGCGTGCGCGAGGCGTTTCAGTATATCTTCGACCGCGAGCAGATCAAGAACATCGCCAACTACTATGCGATCACTTCCTATTATCCCATGATGAGTATGGCGCCCAACGAGACGGAGCAGTATATGTCTGAAGAGGGGCTTGCCTATCTCAAAGAGAACTTCACATTCAGTCACGATCAGCAGAAGGCAGAGGAGCTCCTCAAACAGGAGGGATGGGTCAAGAACGGCGATCAGTGGTATCGGAACGGACAGCCCGTAACGCTCCTGCTTGCCTACGACGGTTCGAACTCCTATTTCCGCACTTCGGCAGAAGTCGCGGCAAGTCAGCTCAACGCGTTCGGTATCCCCACAACGCTCAACCGTTACGGCGAATGGGGCACATTCTATACGAACGCCATCGAACAGGGAACGGATATCGACATCGTGGTAGCTTGGACGGACCTCAACATGACGATGCCTTACGGTTCCTTCTCGTATGCGTACGACGGACCTGTCACCGATCTTTGCCATGTGCCGCGCTATAAGGACGGCGACGAGGGCTATGCGCTCTACGGCGGACGGCCTGCGCTTCAGCTTACGGGACTGGACGGCGAAACGTTCGAAGCGGCGGGCGTGTTCCCGGGGATCTATTCCATCTCCGATCCCGAGGAACTTGCCGCTACGACGGATAACCTCGTCATCGGCATGGCGCGCAATCTCTACGGCGTGCAGTTCTTTCAGAACGTGACGGGCGCGTTCTGGAACATCGGCAAAGTCGCGGGGCTCCCGCACGAGGAAGAGGTGTTGCAGCAGCGCAACTACACCTATATCCCTTCCGAAGGGGAGGATTTCGACGCATGGGCGAAGATCAACGTTCTGTATTCTTACGGAACCGTTCTCACCGACGGAACGCTCTACCCGAGAAATTCCGAGGAGGCGACGGCTGAATGAATACGGTAGAAGCCGAGAAGAGCGGAACGCAGAAATTCAAGACGGCTTGCCGAAAATTCTTTGCTTTTCTCGTAAAGCATAAGTACTTTTTCGAACGGCTTCTGATCGCGCTTATAACGCTCCTTCTTTGCAGTCTCGTCACCTTCCTGCTCATGCGCCTCATGCCGGGCGACGTGGTGGAAAACTACACGCAGCAGCTCATGGCGCAGCGGCAGCTCAGCTATGAGGCGGCAAGGCGCTTGGCGGTGCAGCTGCTCAATTTCGATCCGGACGAGAACATTTTTCTGCAGCTCGGCCGCTTTTACAGCGGACTCTTTCAGGGCAATCTCGGGCGCTCGCTCTACATCAACGATCTCACGACGAACACCATCATCGCGCAGTCGCTGCCGTGGACGCTGTTCATTGCAAGCTGCGGGCTCATATTAAGCTATTGGATCGGTACGATGATCGGCGCGCGCATGGCTTACAAGCGCAAAGGCGTGGAGAATGCGGTCCATTCCACCTATATCGTCATATCGTCCACGCTTCCCGATTACCTGTTCGGTCTCATCATCCTCTACATCTTCGGGTACACGCTTGGCTGGTTCCCCACATACGGCGCGTACGATATCACAACGCCCGTGGGCTTTAATTTTCAGTTTATCGGAGACTGTATCTATCACGGATTCCTGCCCATATGCGCATATGTGTTCACGGGCGTAGGAGCTTGGGCGCTCAACATGAAGGGCAGTTCCATCGGCGTCCTCGGGGAGGATTACGTCGGCGCGGGCGTTGCGCGCGGACTTCCCGAGCGGGTCATCGTCAGGAAGTATCTGAAGAAGAACGCCCGTCTGCCGCTCGTCACATCGCTTGCACTGTCGTTCGCAACACTGTTCGGCGGCAGCGCCATTATGGAAAATATCTTCGCATATCCCGGGATCGGCTATGCCTTTTCCTCGTATGTCGCTTCGCGTGATTATTTCATCATGCAGGGTCTGTTCTTCTTTATGAGCGTCGTCATCATTCTGGCGAATTTTATCGCCGATTCGGTGTACACGCTGATCGATCCCCGTATCAGGAGGGGCGTATGAGCAAGAAAGTTACCATACCGGAAGAACCGGCAGCGGAAGAAACCGGCGAAAAGCTGACTTTTTCCGACGTCATGCAGAAGGTCAAGGTATTCTTCATTGACCTCGCCTGCGGAACGGGCAGATTTTTCCGCACCATCTTTCACAACAAAAAGGCATTTGTGGGGATGATCATCCTTGCGGTGTTCATCTTCATGGCGCTGTTCGGCGAGCTCATTCTGCCGTACGATCCCACGCCCAATTACGACGAGCGTTTTGCCGGCGTTTCATGGCAGCATCCGCTCGGAACGGACAACATGGGGCGCGATGTGTTCCGCATGATGATCGCGGGCTCCTCGAGCGTGCTCGGCATTGCGTTGCTCACGGCGGTGTTTACCGTTGTCATCGGCACGGTCATCGGGCTGATTTCGGGGCTCGCGGGCGGTTGGGTGGACAAGATCCTTCAGATCATCACGAACATGTTCCTCACCATCCCGAGTTTTCCCGTGCTTCTCATTCTCGGCACGCTGTTTACCATCGAGTCCACACTGTCGTTTGCAATCGTGCTGAGCGCGTTCGGGTGGGGCGGACTGTGCCGTGCGGTGCGTGCGCAGATCATCTCGCTCAAGGAGCGCGACTATATCCAAATCTGCAAAGTGCTCAATCTCTCGGGCGCGCACATCACCTTCCGCGAACTTCTGCCCAATATCATGAGCTTTATCTGCATCAATTTCATCATGGTCATCCGCAACGCGATCACTTCGAGTGTCGGTATCATGGTGCTCGGGCTCGCAAGTTTCGACCCGACCAACTGGGGCGCCATTCTTCTGAATGCGATGGACTACGGCGCGATGGTCGTTCCCGAGGCAAGGCTCTATCTCTTCTCGCCCATCATCTTCATCATGCTGTTTCAGCTCGGTGCGATCCTGTTTTCAGACGGACTTGACGAAGCGATCAATCCAAGGCTGAGAAAGAACTGAGGTGCGCGCTATGGATAATATCTTGCAATTAAACGGCGTCTCCATCGAGTATAAAATGAAGGATGTCTCCATTCGGGCGGTGGACAAGGTAACGCTGCCCATCGTCCGCGGGAAGGTCACGGCGATCGTCGGCGAATCGGGAAGCGGAAAGACGACGCTCGTTTCGAGCATCCTGCGCACGATCTCTTCCCCGGGAGAGGTCGTGGAAGGGGATATCTCCTTCGACGGGAAAAACGGGGAGCCGGTCCGCGTGCTCGATCTGGATAAGCACGATCTTGCCGCCTATCGCTGGGGCAGCGTCTCCATGGTCTTTCAGGCGTCGCAGAGTACGCTCAACCCGCTCATGAAGATCGGCGAACAGTTCTACGAGACGGCGTACTATCACGGCGTGCGGCAGCCGTACAAGGAATATCGGGAGCATATCGCCAAACTTCTGGAGAGCGTGAAATTAGATGCCGAGCGCGTAATGGACTGCTATCCGCACGAACTTTCGGGCGGCATGAAACAGCGCGTCATGATCGCGTTCGCGCTCCTGCTCAAACCTGAAGTGATCATCCTCGACGAGCCCACGACCGCGCTCGACGTCATCACGCAGTACTATATCTTTCAGATCCTCTCGGAGATCAATCGCGAAAAGGGGATCACGATGATCCTTCTCACGCACGATATCGGCGTCGTTGCCAAGTTTGCCGATTACGTCGCCGTCATGTACGCGGGGCGGCTGATGGAGTACGGCTCCGTGTACGAGGTGTTCGATGAGCGCCTGCATCCGTATACGGCGGGATTGATCCGCGCCACGCCGAGCCTGCTTGCAGATATCTCCAAAATGGAGGCGATCGGCGGAGAGGTCCCCAATCTGCTCGCCCTGCCGGAGGGATGCGTCTTCTCGCCCCGCTGCAAGGCGTGCATGGAGCGCTGCCGGCACGAACGCCCCGCGATGCATATGGTCAAAGAGGGGCATTATGTGTGCTGCCACAAGTTTGCGGAGGAAGAGAATGCTGCTGGAACTCAATGATATCAACGTATATTACGATAAAAAGACGCCCGTGTTCGGCGCTCCGAAGAAGATGCACGCCCTCAAAGACGTCAATCTCTCCGTGGACAAAGGGGAGATCGTTACGATCGTTGGCGAGAGCGGCTGCGGCAAAACAACGCTCGGCAAGGTCATCACGGGGCTTCTGAAGCCCACTTCGGGAAAACTGACGTTCAACGGCATCGACGTATATTCCTGTATGCCGTGGGACTATAAAAAGTACCGTTCCGCCGTACAGTTCGTGCAGCAGGATTCCTATGCGGCGCTCAATCCCGTGCGCACCATCTATCAGTCGCTCTATTATCCCATCCGCAAGCGGTTCGGGCTCAGGCGCGACCTGAAAGAGAAGATCGACGATCTCCTCCGCCTCGTGGAACTCACGCCGCCCGATCAGTTTCTCAAAAAATATCCCCATCAGCTCTCGGGCGGGCAGCGGCAGAGGGTGCTCCTCGCGCGGGCGCTCTCCATGAACCCGCAGCTCATCGTTGCAGACGAGCCCATTTCCATGATCGACGTATCGCTGCGTTTTGCGATGCTCAATCTCTTCAAACGGCTCAACCGCGAGCTTGGCATCACCATCATCTATATCACGCACGATCTTTCCACGGCGCGCTGTGTGGCGGAGAACGGCAGGATGTACGTCATGTATTTCGGCGAATGCGTCGAGTGCGGCAAAACGGAGGATATCCTGTCTGCGCCCAAACATCCCTATACGCAGGCACTGCTCACGGCGGTCCCCGTTCCCGATCCGCATATCGAAAAGAACAAACCGGAACCGCCCCTCAAATCGCTTGAAGGCGCGCACGACGGCGACGGCTGCGGATTCAAACAGCGCTGCCCGTATGCGGACGAGGGCTGTGAACATGGCAAGGTCAGCTATTGGCAGGAAGAAGGCAGGATCGTACTCTGCCGCAAAACGGAGGAATTGCCGCAATGGGAAATAAAAAACTTGATAAGATAATGCTGCGCATCGGGATCATGCTCACGGTGATCGCGATCATCTGCATCATCATTGTGCCCAAACCGAGCGCAGAGTTTACCATCAGCATCGTCACATGTATCATCACGCTTACGGTGAGCATCGTGGCGGCGATCCGAATCAGGATGAACAACGACAAATAACGAGGTGAAACATGTTTTTCAGACCGGAGGGCAAGGCGGTCGCCGCCGACGTCATCCCGTATTATAAAGACGGCGTATTTTACTTATACTATCTTCACGACTACAGAGATGCTGAAAACTGCGGCGAAGGCGTTCCGTGGTATCTCGTCAAAACGAAGGATTTCGCTCATTTTTCGCAGCCGGTAGAAGTGCTTGCCCGCGGGAAAAAAGAGGAAGAGGACCTTTTCGTGTTTACGGGAAGCGTCATCGAACACGAAGGCAAAGTATACCTTTTCTACACGGCGCACAATCCGAAACTGCGCGAGCTCGGACGTCCCGAACAGGGCGTCATGCTTGCCGTCGGAGATGATCTCGAGCATTTTGAAAAGACCGATCTCAAATTCTTTGCGCCCGCGGAATATGAGCCCAACGATTGGCGCGATCCGTTCGTCTACCGCGATGGCGACCGTTTCAAAATGCTGCTTGCCGCAAGGGAGAAGGAGGGGCCTTTCCTCAAACGCGGACTTACCGTCGTCTGCTCTTCCGACGATCTCTTTCATTGGAAGGTCGACGGTTCGTTCTACGCCCCGCACAATTACTATGCGCACGAATGTCCCGATCTTTTCAAAATGGGCGATTGGTGGTATTTCGTGTTTTCGGAATTTTCCGACCGCACTTCCACGCGCTACCGCATGGCGCGCAGTCCCGAGGGACCTTGGATCGCGCCGCCCGCGGATACGTTCGACGCCCGCAGTTTTTACGCGGCAAAGACGGTTTCGGACGGTAAAAAGCGGTACGCGATCGGATGGGATCCGACGCGCGAGGGCGACGAGGACTATAAACCGTGGCAGTGGGGCGGCACGCTCGTTGCGCATGAACTTGTTCAGAATGCGGACGGCACTTTGAGCGTGCGCTGTCCGGATGCGGTCTCTGCGCAGTACTGCGTGGAGGCGCCCGCAGAAGAATGCGACCGCTTCGGAGATATCGGTCTGCAAGACGGTGTGTATACGCTCCGTAAGGACGGCTATGCCCGCGTCATGTTCGGCGAAATGCCTCAGAACTGCAAGATCGAATGTGAGATCAGATTGGATGAAGCGGGAAAGGATTTCGGGCTTGCTCTCCGCATGAATCGGGAATACGATCTCGGATATTTTGTAAAATTCGATCCCGTATATCGCCGCATGTGTTTCGACCGCAATTTCCGCCCCGGGGATGTCCCGTTCATGATCGATTCGGAACGCCCGCTCGACTTCAGCGACGGAAAATGGCATAAACTCATGATCCTCGTCGAGGGGACCGTCGCGGTCGTCTACATCGACGGCGTGGCGATGTCCGTGAGAATGTACGATTATAAGGAGGGCGGGCTCGGCATCTATGCCAACGAATGCGGGGCGTCCTTCCGCAACATAAAAGTTTATCTCCCGAACGAGGGAGCGTAAACGACTACATATCAGTCCACACACTTCTTCCCCCCATTTTTTGTACAGAGCTCCCCTGCAGCGTATGCGGCAGGGGAGCTCTTTGTCCCATGTACCGGTTTGCGGTTCCTGTATTCTTGAAATAAAAAGCGGCGGGGGATCCGCCGCATTGTTTTAATGCCGTTCAGTCATGAAAAATCTGTATTTCCGTGTGACGGGAGGAAAAACTGTATTTGTTCAGGTTCATGTTGGAGAATACGACCTTCTTTTTCACGTTGCCGAAGGTATCGTCGATGAGTTTTATCGTATCCGTCTTCGGCGTAAGATCCACCTGCAGGCAGGAATATTTTCCGGCAGGCAATACCGCGATCGTTTCCGCTCTTTCATGGCGCAGGACCTCCACGAAAAAACTCGCCGCGCCCTCTGCGGACAGGTCGATGATCAGTCCGGCGGGAGCAATGGGGACGAGCCCCTCGCTCTGCGCCTCGGTAAAGAGCTCCATCACGAATTTTTCCGTATTTTTGACGTCGCGCCATTCTCCTTCGAAGGCGCGCGCCTTTATAAATCGTTTTGCAATCTCTCGGACATATATGCCGCGTTTATCCTTATATAGCAGGTTATCTTCGATATTGCTTACCGAATGTTCCACAACTTGCAGTTTTGCCCGCAGCTCGTCAAGTTTTTTGCCGAGCTGTTCTTTGCCGTCGCGGTAAAATTTTTCGATCATAAATTCGCCGTCGCCGTCGATGTAACTTTTCAGCTTTTTCAGCGGGACGCCAAGCTGTATGCACAGCGTGATGCAGTCGATGACGGCGAGCTGTTCGGGAGAGTAATATCTGTATCCCGTTTCCCGATTTACGGCGGAGGGGGTCAAAAGCCCGAGTTTTTCGTAGTAGCGCAGAGAGTTGATATCCAAGTTCCTGAGTTTTGCAAATTCGCTTATCGTAAAAAATTTCTTCATCTTTACCGCCTTTTTATTTGACTCTGTTATTATAACAGGGTTTAGTATTATAGTCAAGTCGCCGTACAGGGTGAATTGTTCGGCGACAGACACAATAAACGGAGGTCACAGATGAAATCTATCCTGAAATGTATCGGACAGTACAAGAAAGACTTCATCGGGACGGTAGTGTGCGTACTCATTGAAACGGTATGCGAACTTCTGCTTATCATCACGACGGGCAGATTTATCGATGCACTCTCTTCCGATACGGAAGTCAAGACCCTGATATTGTTCGGCGTGGTAATGCTTGCATTTACCATAGCGATCTTTGTGTTCGGCGCGCTCGCGGGTTGGCTTTCGGTCGTCGCCTCGGCGGGGCTTGCAAAAAATCTGCGCAACACGATGTTCGAGAAGATACAGTCCTTTTCCTTTGAGAATATCGACCGTTTCTCCATGGACAGCCTTGTCACGCGTATGACGACCGACGTCGCCAACGTGCAGCGCGCCGTTATGATGATCATACGCACCGTCGCAAAAGCGCCGGTGACGCTGATATGCGCGCTTGTCATGGCGTTTTTGATCAATTGGCAGGTGGGGGTCGTGTATATTTGCGTGATCCCCGTCCTCGGGGCGGCGCTGATATACATCGCGCACATAACGCACCCTATCTTCAAAAAGGTATTCAAAACGTACGATAAACTCAATCTCATCGTGCGCGAAAACCTGCACGGCATACGCGTCGTAAAGAGCTTCGTGCGCGAAGAGTACGAGACGAAAAAATTCCACGACGTATCGAATACCATTCAGAAAGACTTTACCAAGGCGGAAAAGATACTCGCCTTCAACAGTCCGATGATGCAGTGCGCGATTTATATCTGTACGCTGCTGATCGCATGGCTCTCGGCGGTGGCGATCGTAAATTCGGGGAACGGCACGATCGCCGCTTCCATCCCGATGACCACGGGCGATTTGCAGAATCTGTTCACCTACACAATGATGATATTGATGACGCTGATGATGCTCTCGCTCGTGTATGTGATGATCATGATGTCGCGGGAGGGTATCGTGAGAATTTCCGAGGTGCTGAACGAGCAGAACACGATAACCAATCCCGAAAACGCCGTGACCGAGATCCCGAACGGGGATATCCTCTTCAAAAACGTCGGATTCAGCTACGCGAACGACAAGGAAAAACTGTGCCTCTCCGATGTGAACATACACATCAGATCGGGCGAAACGATAGGTATCATAGGCGGCACGGGCAGCGGCAAATCGTCCTTCGTGCAGCTCATCCCAAGGCTCTACGACGCCACCGTGGGAACAGTGGAAGTGGGCGGTATAGACGTGAAAAAGTACGATATGGAGGCGCTGCGCAATAACGTCGCCTTTGTTTTGCAGAAGAACGTGCTCTTTGCGGGCACGATTAAGGAGAACCTGCGTTGGGGCGATCCGAACGCCACCGACGAGGAGATCGAAGAGGTCTGCAAACTCGCGCAGGCGGATTCCTTTATACAAGGGTTCCCCGATAAATACGATACCTATATCGAGCAGGGCGGTACGAACGTTTCGGGCGGACAGAAACAGAGGCTCTGCATAGCAAGGGCGCTTTTGAAAAAACCCAAGGTGCTCATCCTCGACGATTCCACCTCCGCCGTCGACACCAAGACGGACGCGCTGATCCGCAAAGCGTTTGCCGAATATATCCCCGCCACGACCAAGATAATCATTGCACAGCGCATCTCCTCCGTGCAGGACGCCGACAGGATCATCGTCATGGACGGCGGGAAAATAAACGGGATAGGCACGCACGAAGAACTGCTTGCGAACAACAGGATTTACCGCGAAGTATACGAATCGCAGCAGAAAGGAGGGAACGAAGATGAAGCAGCAGAATAAAAAGAGCAGCATTTCCCGCTTGATGGAATATGTCGCGCGCAGACATAAAAAGGCATTCGTGCTTGTCATGATCTCCATTATCATCAGCGCGATCGCGGGGATCGCGGGGATCGCGGGAAGCATGTTCATACAGATCATCATCGACGACTATATCCTCAAAATGGTCAACACCGGCGAAGATCTGTTCGGCGGTCTTGCCCTGCTGATCGTTGCCATGGCTGCGGTGTACCTCGTCGGCGTGGTCTTTACATGGCTGTATAACCGCACGATGGCGGTGGTGGCGCAGAGCGTTCTGAGGGAGATCCGCGACGATATGTTTGCAAAAATGCAGACGTACCCCATAAAATTTTTCGATACGCACACTTTCGGCGACGTCATGAGCATTTACACCAACGATACCGATACGCTCCGGCAGTTTATTTCGCAGAGCCTTCCGGCGATCGTATCTTCGGTGTTCAACTTCGTGATCATCTTCTGTATGATGATCTATTACAGCCTTTGGCTCACGCTCATCGTTATCGTGGTCACCGCGGGCATGGTGGCGGTGTGTTTCAAGATGATAAAGATCAGCGGGTACTATTTCAGAAAGCAGCAGGACGCGGTCGGTACGGTGAACGGCTATGTGGAGGAAATGCTCAACGGGCAGAAGGTCGTAAAAGTGTTCTGTCACGAAGAGGCCGCCAACGCGCAGATGAGGAAGCTCAACGAAGACCTGTTCGGCAACGCCAAAAAAGCTGAGGGCACGGCGATCGTGATGATGCCCACGCTCACGGGACTGAGCAATATTCAGTATCTGCTTGTGGCGGTCGTGGGCGGCGCCCTCGCGCTCTTCGGCTCGGGCTACTTCACGCTGACGATCGGCACGCTCATCGCCTTCCTCGGCATAGTCAAACAGTTCTCCTCCTCGCTCTCGCAGACGGCGCAGCAGATGAACAGCGTTGTGCTCGGTATCGCCGGAGCGGACAGGATCTTCGCGCTCATGTCGCAGGAGCCCGAAGAGGACGAAGGCTATGTGACGCTCGTCCGCGCAAAGGAGCAGAACGGCGAACTTGTGGAGTGCGGCGAGGATGAGGGCTTTTGGGCGTGGAAGCATCCGCATCACGACGGCACGCTCACCTATACGAAGGTCGAGGGCGGCGTCGTATTCGACCATGTGGACTTCTCGTACGACGGCAAGAAGCTCGTGCTCGAAGATATCTCGCTGTACGCGAAGCCCGGATAGAAGATCGCCTTCGTCGGGGCGACGGGCGCGGGCAAGACGACGATCACCAACCTGATCAATCGCTTCTACGACCTTGCCGACGGGAAGATCAGATACGACGGGATCAACATAAACAAGATCAAAAAGCCCGATTTGCGGCGTTCGATGGGCGTGATTTTGCAGGACGTGAATTTGTTTACGGGCACGATCCTCGATAATATCCGCTACGGAAAACTCGACGCGACGGACGAGGAATGTATCGCTGCGGCGAAGCTTTCGGGCGCGGATTCCTTCATAACAAGGCTTCCCGAAGGTTACAATACGCTGATACGCGGCGACGGCGGCAGCCTGTCGCAGGGGCAGTGTCAGCTCATTTCCATCGCCCGCGCGGCAGTGGCGGATCCGCCCGTTATGATCATGGACGAAGCGACGTCGTCGATCGATACGCGCACGGAGGCGATCGTGCAGCGCGGCATGGATAAGCTGATGGACGGCAGAACGGTTTTCGTCATCGCACACCGTCTTTCCACGGTCAAAAACTCCAAGGCGATCATGGTGCTCGAACTCGGGCACATCATCGAGCGCGGCAACCACGAACAGCTGATCGCGCAGAGGGGCACCTACTATCAGCTCTATACGGGCGCGTTTGAATTGGAGTGACGGCTATGAAGGACGGAGAGATCGGAAAAAAGATCTGCGCCTTAAACGATAAAATCAAGCGCCGCACGGGCTGCGCCTATCCGTTCGAAAAGCTGACGGGATTGCAGGGCAGCATATTGGGGTTCTTGGGCGAACGTGAAGGCGAAATATACGCAAAGGATATCGCTTCCGTTTTCGGATTGAACCGTTCGACCGTGAGCGAATATCTCTGTTCGATGGAGCGCCAAGGCTTTGTGGAGATCGGCGAGGCGGAAAGCGACAGGCGGCTGAAAAGGATACGCCTGACGCCGCGGGGGCGCGCATTGAGCAGGCACATCAGAAAGCAGTTCAAAAATATCGATCGCGAAATGACGAGGGACCTTTCTGAGGAAGATAAACAAGTTCTGTTGAATATGTTGGAAACGATTTCCTCCAATCTTGACGCGCTCGGCGGCTGAGCGGGTCAGCCCTGTAACAGAAACGGCGGGCGCTTGTTTGAGGCGCCCGCCGTAAAACTTTTTTTTATTCGTTCGCGAACTGCGAATTGTAGAGCTGCGCGTAGAACCCGTTCTTTTCGATGAGCTCGTCGTGCGTGCCCTGTTCGACGATGTTGCCCTCGTTCATCACGAGGATGAGATTGGCGTTTTTGATCGTCGAGAGCCTGTGCGCGATGACGAAGCTCGTTCTGCCGCGCGTCAGGTTATCCATCGCCGTCTGAATCAGTTCCTCCGTGCGGGTGTCGACGTTGGAAGTCGCCTCGTCGAGAATGAGCATGGGGGCGTTTTCCACCATGGCGCGGGCGATGGTGATGAGCTGTTTCTGCCCGCCCGAGATCTCGTCGCCGCTCTCCACATAGCAGTCGAGCCCTCCCGGCTGCGTGGCGATGAAGTGGCTGATGCCCGCCGCGTCGCACGCCGCCCTGATCGCTTCGTCGGAGACCTGTTTGGAATAGGCGATGTTCTCGCGCAGCGTGCCCTCGAACATCCACGTATCCTGCAGCACCATGCCGAACAGGTCGTGCACCTCCTCGCGGGGCATATCCTTGATGGATACGCCGTCGATGAGGATATCGCCGCTGTTGACCTCGTAAAAGCGCATCAGAAGGTTGACCATCGTCGTCTTGCCGGCGCCCGTGGGCCCGACGATCGCGACTTTCCACCCGGGCTGTACTTTTGCCGAGAAGTCGGGGATGATGATCCTGTCCTCGCTGTACCCGAAGCGCACGTTGCGGAATTCCACCTCGCCGCGCACGCCGTCCGTCAGCAGATATTGCTTGCCGCTCTCGTCGGAGAGCTCCTCTTCTTCGAGGAATTCGAACACGCGTCCGCTCGCGGCTGCGGCGCTCTGCAACACGTTTGCCGCCTGCGCGATCTGCGAAAGGGGGCTTTGGAAGAGATTGACGTACACGAGGAACGCCGAGAGCATGCCGTAATCCACGCCGCTCCCCGGGGTGGCGATCATGAGCCCCGCGACCACGCACACCGCCGCATAGGCGAAATAGGAGATGAACGTCATGGCGGGCTGCATGATGCCCGAGAGCGCCTGCGAAAGGAAGGTGCTCTTTCTGAGCTGTTGGTTGGTCGCTTCAAAGTCCTCGCCCGTGCGCTTTTCGGCGTTGAACGCCTTGATGACGAGCTGCCCCGAGTAGTTTTCCTCCACCTTGCCGTTGAGCACAGCCAACTCGTCCTGCTGCTTGCGGAACTGCGGCTGCGAGAATTTCATGATGACGAAGAGGAGCACCGCCATGAAGGGGACGATGATGAGCACGGTGAGCGCGAGCTGCCAACAGCTCACGAACATCGCGATGAGCACGCCGATGAGCATGCACACCGACTGCACCACCATGGAGACGGCTTGTTGCATGGAGTTGCCGATGGTATCCACGTCGTTGGTCACGCGGGAGAGGGTGTCGCCGTAGGGATGGGCGTCGAAGTACCTGAGCGGCACGCGGTTGATCTTCTCCGAGATCTGCGTGCGCAGCGAGCGGCTCATCTTCTGCGAAACGGTCGTCATGATATAGCTCGAAACGTAGGAGCAGAGCGCGTTGCATGCGTAGAATATTATGAGAATGATCGCAAACTTTTCAAGTTCGGTCATATTCACGGGCTGTCCGCCGAACGACGCCGTGATCACATTGACGAGATCAGAGAGGATCTGCGGCGCGAAGATGGAAATCAGGGTCGCGCCGATCGTGAACACGAGCGAGACGAGCACGGGGATGTAGTACGGCCGCATGAATACGACGAGCTTTCCGATGTTCTTTTTGAATTCGCCCTTCTTGAGGGGGGCGCCCCGTCTGTTCATAGGTCTCATAAGCCGAGTTCCTCCTTGGAGAGCTGCGAAAGGGCGATCTCCCTGTAAATGGGGCACGTTTCAAGCAGTTCGCGGTGCGTGCCTTCGCCGACCGCCTTCCCCTGATCGAGCACGATGATCTTGTCGGCGTCCATGATGGTGCCGATGCGCTGAGCGACGATGAGGTTGGTCACGCCCTGCAAGTGCTCCTTCAGGTTTTCGCGCACCTTTTTGTCCGTCTTATAGTCGAGCGCGGAGAAGCTGTCGTCAAAGATCATGATCTCGGGCTTCTGCGCGACCGCGCGCGCAATGGAGAGGCGCTGTTTCTGCCCGCCCGAAACGTTTTTGCCGCCTTGGGCGATGGGGCTGTCGTAGCCGTGTTCCATTTCGCCGATGAACCCGTCCGCTTCGGCGATCTTCGCCGCCTCCACAACGGTATCGCGGTCGGCTTTCCCGCCGAAGGCGATGTTTTCGGCGACCGTGCCCGTAAAGAGCACGCCCTTTTGCGGAACGTAGCCGATCTTGTCGCGCAGGGTCTGCTGTTTCATATCTTTCACGTTCACGCCGTCCACGAGCACTTCGCCCTCGGTCGCGTCGTAAAAGCGGGGAACAAGGTTGATAAGGGTGGACTTGCCGCTGCCCGTGCTGCCGATAAAGGCGACCGTCTGTCCCTTTTCCGCGCGGAAGGAGATGTGTGAGAACACGTCCGCGTCGGCGTCGGGGTAGCGGAAACTCACGTCGCGGAATTCCACGGTGCCTTCCTCGGTCGCGGGCTGTTCCGTCTCGGGATCGCGGATGGAGAGGGGCATATGCAGCACTTCGTTGATGCGCTTTGCCGCCACTTCCGCGCGGGGCAGAAGGATGAACATCATCAGCAGCATCAGAAACGCCATGATGACCTGCGAGGCGAGCGTCATGAAGGAGAGGATGGTCTCGTACGCGATCTCGCCGCGGTTCATGAGCGACGCGCCGATCCAATAGATCGCGAGCGTCAGCCCGTTCATCACGAGCATCATAACGGGATTCATCAGCGCCATCACTCTGCCCGTAAAGAGCTGCGTCTTCGTAAAGTCGGAATTGGCTTTCTCGAATTTTGCCTCCTGATAGTTCTCCGCGTTGTATGCGCGTACCACCTTGATGCCCGTCAGGTTTTCGCGCGTGACGCCGTTGAGGCGGTCGGTCAGCTTCTGCATCATTCTGAATTTCGGCATCACGGTGAGCATGATGGCGATGATGCAGATGATGAGGATGACCACGGCGACGGCGGTGGCGGTCGTGAGCTGCCAGCTCGACGCGTTGATCTTGCAGATCGCCCAGATCGCCATGATGGGGGCGTAGATGAGCATGCGCAGTACGAGGATATTCGCCATGTGCACCTGCTGAATATCGTTTGTCGTGCGCGTGATGAGCGAAGAGGTGGAGAACCGGTTGACTTCTGCAATGGAGAAGCTCTCGACCTTTGAATAGACCTTGTTCCGCAGGGTGGCGGAGAGTCCGCTCGCCACGCGCGAGGCGGCGATGCCCGAGGCGACCTGACAGAGCGCGCTGCACGCGGCGAACGCGAGCATCAGCCCGCCTTCCCGCCAGATATCGCCCGTTGTGGCGCCGGGGACCTGCATGCTCACCTGCCGTATGGCGGATACGATATCGGCGATCTTATCCGTCAGTTCCATGGTAAAGTATACCTGCGCGACGGTGATCCCGACGATGAGGACGATGAGCACCCAATCCTGTGCTTTCAGATTTTTGTAAAGTTTCAGCATCCGGCGCCTCCCCGAATCCCTTCCTGCGCGGAGCCTTCGAGCCGTGCAAGCAGCTTTTCCCCGCAGGTGAGGAAAACGTCCTGTTCCTGCTCGCTCAGGGTGCCGAGCGCCGCGGAAAGCTCTTGCAGGAAGATCTCCTTGCGTTTGGCGAGCAGCGCCTCTCCTTGGGGCGTAATGGCGATGTGCACCGTTCTGCCCTGTTTTTCGCGGCGCAAAAGCCCCGCCTCCTCATAGGGGTTGAGGAGCCTGCTCGCATTGGGCACCGCCAAGCCGCTGATGCGCGCCATCTCCGTGATTGTGATGGGGCGCCCCGTGCGCTTTTCCTGTTCGCGCAGTCCGCCGAGGATCAGAAACGCCCTGTCTTTTTCGCCTTCCCGCTGTTTGTATCTGCGGGCAAAATCCTTTGCGCGCAGGATCAGCGAAGCGGCGCGTTCCGCGTTTTGCATGTCCTTCATTGTGCCTCCTTTCAAAAAATACTTATCAAATGATAACTATTCATAATCATTTTATGCGCGTCTTAAACGCAAAAGCAAAAAATAATCCGTGAAAATTTTGTGACGGCATACGTTTTTTTTCGGACGGCGGCAAAATGCCCGTAAAATATGAAAAAAAGCCCGCCTTTAACGGGTATTTTTTCGGAACTTATGCGGCGTGGTGCCGTATGTCTTATAAAATATGCGGTAAAAATAGCTTTGATTCTCATAGCCGACCGCGCGGACGATCTCCTCTACGCCGAGCGATGTCGTGCGCAGGAGTGTCTCCGCCGCGCGCAGGCGCTGTTTTTGCAAGAGTTGCTGAAAGGTCGTGTGAAAGATTGTTCTGATCCTCCGCGAGAGATACGCCTCCGTATAGCCGAGCGTGCCCGCAAGCTCCGTAAGGGTCGCGGCGGGATAGTGCCGTTCGATGTAACCGAGCACGGCGCGCCTGAGACGGGCGTCGGGCGAGGTCACGCGCAGGGTGTTCGCAAGGGTATCGCGGTAGTAGGAGAGGTAGGTAAAAAGGAGCGATACGAGCCCGCTGTACACCTCGTGCGTGCGGTTGACGATCGCGTAGATCAGGTTATCCATCAGATTGCGGATGGGGAAGCGATCCCGCGTGTGGAAAAAGAGGTATTCCGCCTCGCCGTTGTCGTCGAAGTTGTTTGTCAGAAAATCGCTCATCACGGGGTTGTTCTCTACCTGCGGGAAAATCGCCTGCAAAAAGGGGTTTGAAAGGATAAAGTTGATGCCGATATCCTCTTTTTCCGCCCGCTTGATGGAGTGGCGCGCATGGCGGTTCAAAAATAGGATATCGCCCTGCTCGAGCGTTACGGTCTCTTTCCCGATGACGTGCGAAATGCGCCCCGCGTACACATACATAAATTCCATGTAGTCGTGTCCGTGCTCGGGGAAGTCGATAAATCGGGTGTGCGGGCGAAGGTCGAGCTCCCGCCCGCCCAATAGTTTTGCGCTGTTTACGATGAACCTGTCGGAGTACGAGTAATCGTCCTTGTTCACGTCGCGCCCCCGCAGGATCTCCCGCTCTTCTGCAGTGAGTTTCGTCAGATTTTCAATGATGCCGCTTTCCATGGCTTCATCATAGCATACGGCAAAGAAAAAGTCAAATAAAGATAGTATTTTGCAAAAATAACGTCCTTGTTTTATTTTTTCAGCGTGATATAATCGAGGGGAAGAGAGGGAACGGGATGAAATACTATCTTGCGATCGACATCGGCGCCTCGAGCGGGCGGCATATCGTCGGGTGGAGCGAAAACGGCGCGCTGCGCACCGAGGAGGTGTATCGCTTCCCAAACGGCGTAAAGGAGGAGGCGGGGCATCTTACATGGGATATCGGAGCGCTTGAGTCCCACGTCAGGGCGGGCATAAAAGCGGCGTTTGCAAAATATCCGCGTATCGAAAGCCTTGCCATCGACACATGGGCGGTGGACTATGTGCTCATGAAAGGGGAGCGGGAGGTGCTGCCCTGCTATGCCTACCGCGACGGGCGCACGGAGGCAGCCGTCCGCGCCGTGCACGCAAAAGTTCCGTTCAATAAATTGTATGAGCGGACGGGCATTCAGTTTCAGCCCTTCAATACGATCTATCAGCTCTCTGACGACAACGCGCGCGGCAGATTGGACGGGGTGACCGATTTTCTGATGATCCCCGAGTACCTCACCTATAAGCTCACGGGCGTCAAAGCGCACGAATATACCAACGCCACGACCACGGGGCTCGTGAATGCGCAAACAGGCGAATATGACCGCGAGCTTATCGCAGCGTTGGGATTGCCCGCCCGTCTGTTCGGCGCGCTCTCCCGCTCGGGGAGCAGGGTCGGCATGCTCTTGCCCGAGATCGCGGCAGAGGTCGGTGGAAACACGCAGGTCGTCTTTTGCGCCTCGCACGATACCGCCTCGGCGGTGGAGGGCATACCCATGTCCGAGGGCGCATACCTTTCGAGCGGGACATGGTCGCTCCTCGGTGCAAAGTCCGATCACGCGATCTGCTCGGACGTGGCGCGCGCGTACAACTTTTCCAACGAGGGCGGCGTGGGGTATTTCCGCTTCCAAAAGAACATCATGGGCATGTGGATCGTCAACCGCCTGAAGGCGGAGCTTGCGCCCGAGCAGTCCTTCGACGACGTTATGAACATGGGCAGGGAGAGCGCGTTCGACGGTCTTGTCGACGTCAACGACGAGCGCTTTCTTGCGCCCGCGTCCATGAAGGCGGCGTTCGGTGAAGCGCTCGGAAAAAGTGCGCTCAGGGCGGGCGATTACTTCCGCTGCGCGCACAGGAGCCTTGCCGAAAGCTATAAAAAAGCATTAAAAGAATTGAGCGAACGTACGGGGAAAGCGTACGATACGCTTTATATCGTCGGCGGGGGCGCGAGAAACAAGTGGCTTAACGAGCTGACACAGCAGTTCTGCAACATCCGCGTGGTGGCGTTGCCCATCGAGGCAACGGCACTCGGAAATTTATCCGTCCAAATGAAACAATAATTTTATTTTTCGTCAGTTCGAAAAGAAATTCGTGAATATTGTTATAATCACTTGCGCAAGCAAAATCGCATTTTGCGCCCGCGCCCTACATTTGCGCATACCTGCGCTTACGTGGAAAGAGTGAGCCGCCGCGTGCCATTACGTTGCGAAATCAGCGGCGGCGAGAGAAAACACGCGGTCAGCCGCAGGCGTGTCCGTGGGTTGTCTTTGAAAATCACGGAATTTCTTTTCGTCAGTTCGAAAAGAAATTCGTGAATATAGAGAGGTAAAACACATGAGTTATCAGGAAGCAAAAAAGACCTATGCGGCGTTCGGCGTGGATACGGACGCGGCGATCGCATTGCTCAAAACGGTGCCCGTTTCCGTACATTGTTGGCAGGGGGACGACGTTTTGGGCTTCGAGGGCGCCGAGAGCCTCTCGGGCGGCATTCAGACGACGGGCAACTATCCCGGCCGTGCGCGCACGCCCGAAGAGCTCATGGCGGACTACGCCTTCGCGCTTTCTCTGATGCCCGGCACCAAACGCATCAACATTCACGCGAGCTACGCCTTCCTCGGCAAGGATAAGGGCAGGATCGACCGCGACGGGTATCGCCCCGAGCACTTCGCGCCGTGGGTGAAGTTCGCCAAGGAGCACGGCGTCGAGGGCGTCGACTTCAATCCGACCTTCTTCGCGCACCCCAAGATGAAGGACGGGCTCACGCTCTCCTCGCCCGACGAGGCAACGCGCAGGTTTTGGGTAGAGCACGGCAGGCGCTGCATGGAGATCGCGGCATACTTGGGCAAGGAGATGAACAGCCCCTGCCTCGTGAATATATGGATCCCCGACGGCTACAAGGATATCCCCGCCGACCGCCTCTCGCCCCGCAAGCGCTATGCGCAGTCGCTCGACGAAATTCTGAACAATTACGACAAGGCGTGGGTGATTCCCGCCGTCGAGAGTAAGGTATTCGGCATCGGCGTGGAGAGCTACACGGTGGGCTCTTCGGAGTTCTGCCAAAACTACGCGGCGACGCGCGGCATCTGCTCGCTCCTCGACAACGGGCACTACCACCCGACCGAGGTCGTCTCCGATAAAATTCCCGCCATGCTCGCGTTCTATAATAAGGTCGCGCTGCACGTCTCCCGCCCCGTGCGCTGGGATTCCGATCACGTCGTCATCTTTGAAGACGAACTCAAGGAGATCATGAAGGAGGTCGTCCGCAATGACGCGCTCGATAAGGTCAAGATCGCGCTCGACTACTTCGACGCCTCCATCAACCGCGTGTTCGCGTGGGTGACGGGGCAGCGCTCCGTGCAGAAGGCGCTTCTCTATACCATGCTCCTTCCCAACGCGGAGATGAAGTCGGCGCAGGAGAAAGGGAACTTCACGCGGCTCATGTATTTGCAGGAGCGCGTCAAGATGCTGCCTTTTTCCGACGTGTGGGAGGAATACCTTGCGCGGCAGGATCTCGACGAAAATTATTACGAACCCATCATGGACTACGAAAACAAGGTTTTAAGGGAGAGAAAATGAAGGACATTCTGACGGCGCCCTTTGTGCGCGAGATGTGCGAAACGACGGCAAACATGTACCGCCTCGGCTGGGACGAGCGTAACGGCGGCAATATCAGCTACCTGCTCGACGAGAAGGAAGTGGGCGAGTACCTCGATTTAACCAAGGTCGTGCGTACCATTCCCTTCATGGGCGTGAACGAGGAAGACTTCGACGCAAGCCCGTTGGAGGGCAAGATCTTCATCGTCACGGGCACGGGCAAGTACTTCAAGAACGTGGAGAAGGACCCCGCGAACAACCTCGGTATCGTGCGCATCGGCAGGGGCGGCAAGAACATCGAGCTCTTGTGGGGCTATGAGGACGGCGGCAGGCCGACGAGCGAGTTCCCCGCGCATATGATGAGCCACATGGCGCGCCTTTCGGTCGATCCCGAGAACCGCGTCGTCATGCACTCGCACCCCACGAACACGCTCGCGATGAACTATGTGCATGAGTTGGACGAAAAGAAGTTCACCCATACCCTTTGGGAGATGTGCACGGAGTGCATCGTGGTGTTCCCCGACGGCGTGGGGGTGCTCCCGTGGATGCTGTGCGGCACGTCGGAGATCGGCAGGGCGACCGCGAAGAAGATGAAGGAGTTCCGCCTCGTCATTTGGGCGATGCACGGCATCTACGGCGCAGGCAAGACGATGGACGAGACGTTCGGGCTCATCGAGACGGTGGAAAAAGCCGCGCAGATCTACATGCTCACCGCGCACCTGCCGCGCAAGAACACCATCAAAGACGAGGATATGGTCAAGCTTGCGGAGCTGTTCCAAATCGACTACCGCAAGGACTTCCTCGACCTTTGAGAAAACATCGCAGTTTCAGATATCCCCGACGCGATCGCACGCCGTCGGGGATATTTTTTGCAGCGCGGCGCGCGGAAGTGCGAATGTGTCATATCATGGTGTGTCTGTAACGAAAATGCGGCGGCGGGGTGATTGTGATTAAAATTTTCAGAAAAAATTTTTCAAAAAAGTATTGACAAACCGCCCGAGATACGATACAATGCAAGCGATCAAGGGATACTTTATGCGTATAGGTTATCGTTAACCTATGCCTGAGAGATGGGAAAATGAGTGCTAAAAGGGTGACGATCAAAGATGTGGCGGCTAGCGCCGAGGTTACGGCGCAAACGGTTTCGCGCGTGTTCCGCAACAAAGGGTATGTTTCGGACGCGACGCGCGATAAAGTCCTCGAGATCGCCAAACGCCTGAACTACATCCCGAACAGCGCGGCGGTATCGCTGCGCACGGGGAAGGCGAGGAATATCGCCGTAGTGTTCGACAGCCTGATGAACATGTATTTTTCCATCATCGTGGATTATATCCATCGCGAAGTCAAACGCTGCGGCTACCATCTGCAGACGATATACGTGGATTCTCACACCATCACGGAGGAGATCTACCGTTCGGCGATCTCGGCGGGGGCCTCCGCCGTCATCAGTCTGCTCGAGCCCGATCCCGCGCTCGGGAAGCTCGTCGGCGTGTTCGGCGTTCCGCTCTTCATCCTCGGCAGGCATGCGGAGGCGGAAGAGATCGATTTTATCACGACGGACGACGTCACGGGCGGCGCGCTCGTTGCCGAGCGGTTTTTAAGCGAAGGCTGCAAAAAGTTCGTATATGCGGCGGAGGCTTTCGGGCTTTCCTGCGTGATCGATCGCCTCAAGGGCTTCCGCGACGTCTTGGAAGCGCACGGATACGGTACAGACGTCATCGACTGCGCCGCGGGTGCGGAAAAGGCGCTCAGCGCCTATGCGGCGGAGAGCGGCTATCCCGACGCGATCTTCTGTTTCAGCGATATGATCGCCTACGGCATGCTCGACGCGCTCAAAAAGCAGGGCGTTACGGGCGTGCGGGTGATCGGGTACGATAATATCCGTTCCGATTTCACCATTCTTGCGCCGCTCACTTCAGTGGGGGTGGAGAAGGAGCCGTATGTGCGGCACGTTCTCTCCCTCGTGATCGGCAAGGCGGAAGGGCGCATTTCGGGCAGGGTCGCCGAGCGCGTCGCGCCGCAGCTCTGCGAGGGCGGAACGGGCTGATTCTGCGAGAGAACAATATGAAAAAATTTTAAGTCCGAGCGAAGAAATTCGCTTTGATTTTACGGATAGGTTAACGTTAACACATTACTTTTGAAAGAGTTAACGTTAACATCTGCATTTTTCACCATTTATCCACCCCGAACTGCGAACCGCGGGGCGGAAATGCAAAAACCGGACATATGGCGCAGTTTGGCGCCTGTGGAAAAATTGAGGTAAGGAGGAAGCACAGTTTATGAAGAAGAGTTTTTGGACTCTGCTCACAGGTCTTGCGCTCGTTACGACGTTAGCCGCAGCGGTCGCATGCACGGGTAACCCTGATCCGGAACCCAATCCGGATCCCGATCCGGATCCGCCGGTCGTCACGCCGGACGAGTATGCGATCACAATGGGGGGGGGTGGATCTAACCGCACCCTCGACGTGGGTCAGTCGGCGGAAGTCACTTGGACGGTGACAAAGAACGACGTGGCGGTCAGCGACGAACCCGTCACCGTGGAAGTCAGCGACGATTCGATCCTCGCATGGAACGCGGAAGAGAGCACCGTTACGGCGCTTGCCAAAGGGCAGGCAACGTTCACGGTCTCGCTCACCGAGCACGAGGACGTCTCCGCGTCCGTCACCTATAACGTGACCGATTACTTCTTCTCGCGCGAGATCCAACGCGGCACCGTCAATCTGAACAACGAAGAAAACGGCTCCGTTACCGTCACGGGCGGGCAGGCGACGCTTGTCGCCAAAAATGCGGGCACGCAGTACGTTTTCCGCGCGACCATCACCATCCCCGAGACCACCAACACGCCGAGCAGTCAGTCTTTCGGCGTCGGCTCTTTCGTCAACAACGGCGATAATGCCCTTTGGTTCGGGCTTCAGAACAGAGACGGTCAGAACGACGGAAAGTACGGCGTTTATCTGCGCGACTTCTACAACGGTTGGGGCAGCGCGACGGCGGACCGCATCGAGGCAGGATATTCGAGCTGCGACGTCGGGAATGTGATCGACTTCGAGATCATCCGCAACGGCACGGAGTATTACTACTCCATCGGCGGATACTACGGCACATATTCCAACGCATCCTATACGGAGGCAACGTACCCCGGCATCTATTCGCAGGAGATCGCCTTCACCGTGACGGACTTCTCCGTTTCGTATGACGCGGAGGAAGTGGCAGCGGCGGCGGCAGCCTATGCGGACAAGGGCCCCGCGGCGGTCGTCATCAACGAGACCTCGACCCGCCTTCTCTGCGGCGATACCTATGCGCGCACGGCGGCGGTCTATCCGGCTTCCGCGGCGGAAGGCGCGCAGGTCGTATGGAGCCTCGATAAGGCGAACATGACGGCAGGTCAGGACGGCACTTCCATCGATCAGACGACGGGCGCGCTCACGCTCGCGGCGGACGCGGAAGGTACGGCCGACGTTATCGCCACATGCGGCGAAGTTTCCGCAAGGCAGACGATCACCATCCTCACGATCGCAGACGAAGCGACGGACGGTACCGTCACCGTCAAGGGCGGCGTCCGCCTCAACGACGACGGTTCCATCACCTTCCCCGAGAGCATGAACGTTACCGACGGCATCGGCAATCAGACGACTTACGATGAGACGGCGTATGCGGCATACCTGAACAACGATCTTACGGGCGACTTCTCCATTGAGTTCACGGTATCCGATTACACGGTCAACAACAATAATTTCCCCAAGGTGCAGATCTCTCTTGGCGAGGGGAACAATAACTTCTACGTTGTGTATAACGCCGCGAACGGCGTCCGCGTCGAGGCGTACGCCCGCGGGCTTTGGACGGACGGCAAGTATCAGGATGGTTGGTACGTCTCCGAGTGGCTCGATCTCGATCAGAGCGCGGCGCACACCTTCAGGATCTCCGTCACGGCGCAGGACAGCGCAGGGCGTTACGGCGTGTATACGGTGACGGTCGACGGAGGCGACGCGCTGACGTTCGCAATGGAGACGCAGTTTGACAACAAGGTGACCCTCCTGCGCGACGCGCATGCGCTCTCCACGCAGCAGCCCGTCAAATTTGCGACCAATACGGGCGTTTCCGCGACCGTGAGCGGGCTCAAGATCACCGACGGCAACGCGGTCGAGCTCCCGACCTATCTCATCTACAATGCAAATTCTACGGTCACGGAGAACGGCTTCACGTCGAGATACGGCAACGAAGGATGGAATGCGAGAGGGAACTACTTCAACAGCGTTGTCTATACGCCTCAGCTTCCCGCAGACTTCACCCTTGAGTTTGACGCGACCTTCAGCGAAGGGACGGCGGACAGCAAACTTGTCGTGAAGATCGGGAATTGGGAGTTCCATGTCAACAACAAACTTGCGGATGTAAACGTATCGGCGTTCCAAGGCGCGACCTATTTCTCGCAGAACGGAGACTTTTGGAACAATGAGAACGTGACGGCTTCCGGTACGTCCGGAGCGACCGCCCATGTCCGCCTTGAGCGGAAGGGTGACGCAATGCGGTTTATCATCGGCGACACCGTGATCGCGGATATCCTCTCGGGCGTGAGCACATATTCCACTTTACAGTTCTATGTGTTCAACGGCACTGCCGAGGACGCGGAAAATACCGTTACGGTCTCCAATCTTACCATCGGCGTGTATGAAAGAAGCGAGGATTATCAGCAGGCATTTTGGAAGAGCTACAATACGGAGACGTTTACCGATGTAAGCGAGTCCGGATTTACGGTCAACGTCGGCAAGAACGGTTGGAACAACGATCAGATCACGCTTGCGCAGGAGTATGCAGGGAATGTTTCCGTCGAATTCGATCTGACGTTCTCCGCAGGCATGCAGGACGGCAAACTTGCGATCCTGATGGGCGGCGAGCTCACCTTCATCAACAACAAAGCGGGCGCAGGCGGCGGCTTGAGCGTCACGATCAACCGCGGCGGTAGTGATTGGAGCGAGGCGCCTATCGAGAACGACGGCGCGCTCACGATGAAAGTAAGGATCGTCCGCATCGGCACGAGACTGCAGGTCTATATCAACGACGGCGAAACGCCTTTGAAGGAAAGCGATTGCAGCAATGCGGTCTCCATCGGATTCTATGTATTCAATGAGAAGGATGACGGCATTACCGCAACGGTCTCCAATCTCGTTTTTACACCGAACAACTGATCTTTTCACACAGAGGTAATCTATGAAGCTCAAAAAACTTGCAAGCATCGGGCTGGCGCTCGCCGCGCTGTGTTCGTTTGCTCTGGCAGGGTGCACCGGAAACGGAGGAGGGGACGACCCCTCCTCCACGGAGCCCGCCATCCGACTGCGCAGCGACGCGGAACAGGCGCTCAAAGTGGGCGAGAACATGACGATCGTCTACTCTACCGTCAACACCGATGAAGGTGTGAATTTCACCTCGAGCGACGAGGACGTCGTCACGGTCAGCGCATACGGCGAAGTCGCGGCGGTCGGTGTGGGCGAGGCGACGGTCACGCTCAGCCTTGTGGAGGACGAGAGCAAAACGGCGTCCGTCCACTACACCGTCACCAAAAATTTCTTTATGGACCAAAACGGCTATCGGAACGGGTCGGTCGATCTCAGCCGGCAGGACGCGGGCACCGTGACCATCAGCAGCGGTCAGGCGCAGATCCTCGTCAACGACGCCGGCAAGACGTGGTATTTTTCGACGCACATCGATCACGAGGGCGTCGCGGCGGGCGATACCGCGGGCGGATGGGGCGTCGGCTCCTTCCTCGTCAACGCGGCTTACGCCATCGGCGACGTCATGTATTGGTATGCGCTCCGCCGCAGCGGCGACGACGACCATGCAAAGCTCTACTACGGCGGCTGGCGGTACGACGCAAGCGTTTCGGCAAGCCGCGAGACGCTCGTTTCGGATACCCTGATCGATATATCCAACGGTGTGGATTTCACCATTTACCGCGACGGGATCACGCACTATATGATCCTCGAATATGTGGAGAACGGCGAGACAAAGACCATCAAGCACAGCTACGACGTGCCGCTCTTCGAACCTTACGATACTTTCCCCGGCGTGTTCGCGCAGAATCAGATGCTCACGGTCACGAACTACGAATCGTCGAGCGATCCCGAGGTCGTCACCGAGCGCCTCGCCGATTTCCAACGGGCGGAATCCGTCGAGATCAACGCGCTCGACGACCGCCTCGTCAAGGGCGCGTCCTACGAGCTCACCTCTACGGTGCTGCCCTCGTACACGATCGATAAGGGCGTTACCTACGCGCTCGACGCGCAGGTCGCGGGCGTCACGCTTGAAAACGGCGTCCTTACGGTAGACGAAAACTGCGCGGCGACGGAAGTCACCGTCATTGCGACGGCTGCGTCCGATCCCTCCGTCACAGACAGGCAGACCTATCGGATCGTCGCAAAACCTGCAAGCACGTCCGCGCTCTTCGATACGGGCATGGCGGTCGGAAACGTCACCGCGCAGGGCACGGGCGCCGCGGCAACGGGGGAGGCGTATCTCCCGCTGCTCACGACGGGCGAAACGTGGTATGTGCAGGCGGTCGTCGATTCCGAGGCGATCGGCGCGGAGGTCGGGCTCATGGGCGCTTCGGCGGGCTACACGTACCGCTCGTCCTTCGGCGTGAATTACCTGAACAGGGTGAACACGTCCGCCGCCTATACGGAACTCGGCGGCGAGACGGACAGCTATCAGGAGACCGCGAACGGGCTGCTCGCCCAAAACAGCGAAAATACGCTCGGGCTCCTCAAGCAGGGCGATTCGTACACGCTGTTCATCAACGGCAAGATGATCGACCGCTTTACGGGCTATGCAGGCGCGGCGACGCCCGTCCTCTATACGACGGCGGCGGCGACCTTCCGCGACGTATCCGTCACGACGGACGCGGCGCAGATCGCGCAGCTCCTTGCGGAGAATCCCTTCTTCGTCGGCGCGTACGTTCAGAAAGAGGGCGACGTCTACCGGCTTTCCGACAGAGATTTCGGCTCGGAGAACAACATGAACTGGCCGCCCGTCAACGACTATCAGAACGGTCTCAAGTACGGGCAGGCGCTCACGGGCGATTTCGAGATCAGCTTTACCATGTCGGATATCGCGCCCCGCGCGCAGGGAGATTATTCCATCGACGCAAAGGTGCTCGTCTATCTCCGCAGCGAGACGGCAACGTGCAGCCTGCAGTTCGTCATCAAGGAGTACGACGGCGAAGTGGGCATGAAGTTCGTCGCCAACCTCGACGACAACAGTTGGACGGAGTACGATATCCCCGCGATCGAGGGCGTCGATCTGCTCAACGGCGCAACGCAGGTGCGCATCGTCCGCACGTCTGCGGGCGTGGAGCTCTACCTCAACGGCACGCGCGTGTTCGAAGGCGAGAGCTTTATGCGCAACAGTAGCTATTGGAACGAGACGACGGTCTCCACGCCGGGCATCGGAAGTTTCCTCTGCGCGGTCACCATCACCGATCCCGTCGTCACACCCATTGCATGATCGGAAGGAGGCTGCATGAAAAAGATTTTATTTCGCGGCGCGGCTCTGGCGGGCGGAGTTCTCTTCGCCCTGTCGGGGGCGGCGTGCTCGGGCGCGGGAGGGGGCGGCGCGGACATCGAATATCAGGTCTACGAGTCGTCCACCGTGGCATTCACCGATAACAGCGATCCGAACAACGATTCCTACAACCATTCGCTCTATTACCGCAACGATCTGACGCTTGATATGGGCGATCCCATGCTCGTCTACGACGACGGCGCGTTCTACGCCTACGGCACGCGCGGCGGGACCACGTTCAACGTGTTCCGCTCCACCGACCTTGCGACGTGGACGCAGCTCGAGGACGCGTTCATCCCCGAGCCGGGCAGCTGGAGCACGACCGATCTTTGGGCGCCCGATATTCAGAAGATCGGCGATAAATGGTATCTGTATTACACGGCGGCATATGTGCACAACGGGCAGAGCCACTGTCAGCTCGGCGTCGCCGTGGCGGACAGCCCCGCGGGACCCTTTGTGCAGTATACGGGCACGAACGCCAACGGCGAATCCATCGGCATCGGAACGCCCGCCTTCTGTTGGGAGGGGAACACCATCCTCGATTCCCACGTATTCGAGGACGACGACGGTCAGCTGTATATGTTCTTCTCCTACGATACCGGAAAGAGCAACGATCCGCTTGTGAACAACGGAACGGCGGAAATTTGGGGCGTCAAGATGAAAGACCCCGTCACATGGGATTTCACGACGCTCACGCGGCTGATCTCCGCGGGCTATCAGAAGCTCTCCGATACGACGCGCACCATCGATTGGGAGACGTGGTCTCCCTCCTTCGCGGGCGATATGGAGTGCGTCGAGGGCCCTTACATGATCAAGCATGACGGGAAGTACTATCTCACATACTGTGCGAACAGCTATGTGGATACCGAATACGCCGTCGGCTATGCCGTTGCCGACAGCCCGCTCGGCGAGTACGTCAAGCCCAACGATACCTATCTGCAGAACATGATCTGCGGCGTTCCCGGGCAGACGGGCACCTATATCAACACCCGCTATCTCGGGTTTCAGACGGGTACGGGGCACGCCTCCATCTGCAAAGTGGGGGACGAATATCTCCTCGCCTACCATGCGCATTACAACCGCGACAGATGGGGCGCGCTGAGAGACGAGTACGGCGATAAGAGCGAGTGGCGCGCGCTCGGCGTGGATTACCTGCTCTTCGGCGACGACGGTCTGCCTTACAGCAACGGTCCCACATGGTCGCTCGTGCGCCTTCCGGAGGCGGTCACGGGGTATGAGAACCTCGCCGCGCAGGCGACCTTCACCATTCAGGGCGAACACGCGGAATACCTCAACGATAACTTCACGAACCGCGGCATCCGCACCGAGGAAGTGGGCAGGGAAGCGCAGTTCAAGGCGGGCACCCGCTCCATCGAGATCAAATTCTCTTCGCCCGTCAGCGTCAAGGCGCTGAATATCTACAATTCTTACGACTATACCAAAAAGACGGACTATATCTCTCAGATCGATTTCGGGAACGGGAACGGCGTCGTCAACGTGCTCTTCAATCAGCGCTATCTCAATACGGCGCAGTCGTTCATCTTCCCGCACTCGGCTTACAACGTCGAGCTCACCGATGAGATCGTCACCGACCGCATCGTCATCACCTTCGAGAGTACGACGGATTTCGCCGTCGGCGAGATAGAAGTCATAGGGAGGACAATCCAATGAAAGCAAAAAAGATCTTTGCAAGCGCCCTGTGCGCGCTCACGGCGCTTGCGTGCATCCCCATGAGCGCCTGCGCAGGCGGCGGCAGCAATCTTGTGGACGACCTTGAATTCGACGAATTCGGCGATCCCGTTTTCAACGACGTCACGCTCAAAGTATGGTCGATCGTGGGCGAGCCGGATAACGTGTATCTCGATCAGGTCAACGATATGTTCAACGACTATTACTCCGAGAACGGGCTGACCGCGGAGATCACGTCGCTCGCGAACAGCGATTTCTATACGCAGCTCGCGAATACGATCAATACCGATCCCGAGAACGCGCCCGACGTCATCGTGATCCACAGCGAACGCCTCACCACGCTCGCCCGCGACAACATCATCGTGCCCATGGACGAGTACTATCAGGCGCTTGGCGATAACAACACCTTCTCCACCGATAACTACCTCTCCAACCTCATGGCGGAGTGTATGTACGACGGCAAGGTATACGGCGTTCCGCTCGACGTCCACGCGGGCGTGTGGTTCGTCCGCGAGGATATCCTCGAAAAGAACGGGCTGAAAAAGCCTTCCTCGCTCACCGAGTTCGTGGACGTCTGTAATCAGCTCATCCAAAAGTACAAAAACGGCGAACTTTGGACGCGCTCCATGGACAGAACGAACCCCGCAGCCTGCGAGTGGGTGAAGGGCAAGGACTTCGGCGCGAACTACAACCCCGTCGTCATGAGTTCTTCGGGCGGCATCGAGCAGGGATGGATCCCGCAGACCGCCGTATTCCAAAACGGCGGGTCGCTCACCGACGACAGGGGGTACCCCGCATGGAACACCGAGGCGCTGACGGAGGTCATGCAGATGTTCCGCGATTGGCAGACGGGCGAAAATACGCTCCAAACGGACGACGGCTCCGCGCGCTTCGAGTACGAGGGCGCGTTCGTCAGCGATAACAACGATTACAACACCGTATGGTCCAAGCTCTCCTCGGGCGAGGCGGTGTTCAGCTGCGAGGGGCCTTGGTGGATCGAGCAGCGCCTCAACGAGTACGAGAGCGTGCTCGGTTCCCTCAAGGACGACAACGGCGATACCTATCAGCCGCTCGGGATCATGAACATGTCCAAGCTCTACGCGCTCGACGAGAACGCGGAATACGCCTCCGCCGTCTACGGCGTCGGGCACTGCTTCTCTGTCTGCCGTACGGTCACGAGCAGGACGCGCCGCGTCGCCGCAGCCATCTATGCGCAGTACATGACGGAGAACGCCATCGACTACATGCAGGGCGGTCACCTGCCCGCGAACAAGGCGATCCTCGAATCGGAGCAGTTCACGAGCAAGGATTGGTATCAGCGCTATCTGAAAGAACTCGGCGATCCGGAAGATTTCGTCATGCTCGGCAACACGCCTTATTACAGCGCGGTGTACGAGACGCTCAAAGACCTGTACGCCGACGTATTCACGCCGAGCATGCGCAACATCCCCGTTGCCGATCTGGTGAAGTCCTGCTATCAGGAGGCGCTCGACGAGATCTCGGCTCTTGAAGAACTGTAAGGAGGGCTCTGCCTATGAAAAAGAAGATGACGGTGAGCGAATACGCGCTCAAACGGAGCCGGTGGGGGGAGTTCTTCCGCCGCTACGGGCTGGTGCTCCTGTGCCTCGCTCCCTTTCTGTTCTTCTTTCTGCTGTTCTGTATCTATCCGCTCCTGTACGGGATCGTGATGTCGCTCATGAGGTTCTCCATCAGCGACTACACGCAGAACGAGTGGCGCGGGTTTCAGAACTTTGCGACGATCCTCTTTAATTCCAACAGCATCTATAACCGTAAATTCTGGTATTCGATGGGCAATACGGCGGCGTTCGCGGTGGTCATCGTGCCGCTTGCCATCATCATCCCGCTCATCATGGCGGTGCTCATCAACAGCAAACCCAAGGGATATAAAGTGTTCCGCGCCATCATCTACCTGCCGTCCGTGCTCCCCGTGTCGGCGAGCGGCGTCATCTTTATTTCCCTGTTCGGGCAGAACTTCGGTTACATCAACCAATGGATCGGGGAGAGCATCAACTGGCTCAACGACGGGAGCCGCCCCATCCTTGCATGGTTCGTCATCCTGCTCCTGTGCCTGTGGGGCGGGTGGGGCAGTAACTTCATCATCCTGTCCGCAGGGCTAAAAAACGTGGATAAAAGCCTGTACGAGGCGGCGAACGTCGACGGCTGCACGGGGCTGCGGCGCCTGTTTTCCGTGACGATCCCCGTCATCAAACAGCAGCTCATCCTGTGCATCTTCACCACCATCATCGGCTACTTCTCGCTCTACGGGCAGGTATATGTGCTGACGAACGGCGGACCCGCAACGTATATCGACGGCGAACGGTACGAATCCACCATGACCATCATGTGGTATCTTCAAAGCCTTATCAATTCCACGAACTTCAATATCTACGGCATGGTGAGCGCCATGGGGCTTCTCCTCGGCATCTTCGTCGGCATCATCACGGGGCTTCAGCTCTGGCTCACGCGCGAGCGGAAGAGCGGCACAAAACTTGCCAAGGCGTTTGCCGAACACGAGGCGCAGCTGAAAGCCGCCGAGGCGGCGGAGGATCCCGCGGCGCCTTTGGCGGACGGCGGGGGAGGTGAATCATGAACGGCTGGTTCTTAGGGGCGATCGTCGCCATCATCGCGGTGTTCGCGCTGCTGATCGTCTTTGATATCGTCGTCGTCACGCTCAAAAAGCGGAAGGCGCTGCCTACCAACAAATTCGGAAGGTACGTCTCGCGCAATCTCATGCAGATCAACGCCTTTACGGTGCTGCTCATCTTCTGCATCGTCTGGATGGTCCCGCTCGTCGTGGGGATCCTCGGATCGTTCACCTCGCAATACGCCTTCGAGAACAATCCGGGCGAACTCATCCCGTCGGACGGGTTCACGGCGCAGAACTACATCGATCTGTTCAATCACTACGATACGGACGGCACGCGTTTCCCCGTCGAGCGGTGGATCCTGAACAGCTTCATCGTCTCTACGGTGACGACGGTGCTCTATCTGCTCATCGCAGGGCTTGCGGCATACGCCTTTGTGTTTATGCGCTTCAAGTTTCGCACGGTGCTGTTCTCTTTCCTCATTTTCACGATGGTCATACCGGGCATCGCCACGCTCACGCCTCAGCTTTCCAACATTGCCAATCTCGGGCTTTCGCGCACGCTTTGGGCGCTCATCCTGCCTTCGCTTGGCGGTGTCAGCGGACTGTACCTTATCCGTCAGTTTTATCTCGGGATCCCGAAGGACCTCATTGAATCGGCAAAGATGGACGGCATGAGCCATATCCGCATTTTTTGGAATATCGTCCTGCCGCTCGGCAAATCGGTATTCCTCGTGCAGGGGCTGTTCAGCTTTATGGGCGCATGGAACGACCTTCTGTGGCCGCAGATCGTCCTCGGCACGGCGGATAAGAGCCTGTGGACGCTGCAGGTGGGCGTCGCCTATATTTCGAGCGACAAGACGGCAAACGCGATGGGGCTCAGCCTTGCGAGCGCGATCTTCAGCGCCGCGCCCATCATCCTTCTGTACATCTTCACGCAGAACAAGATCATCGACGGCGTCGCCGCCACGGGCGTGAAGGGTTAAGCCAAACGGAGAGTACGTCATGGAGAAAAAAGTAACGAAAAAAGAAGCGCGGCGCATCTGGAGCGAAAACGGAAAGCGCGTCGTCGACGATTCGGTGGACGGGTTCGTCGTCTTAAAGGATATGGACAAGGTGTACGATAACCACGTTCAGGCGGTGTTCGATTTTAATCTCTCCGTCAGGCAGAACGAGTTCATCGTGCTTGTCGGTCCGTCCGGCTGCGGCAAATCGACTACCCTGCGCATGATCGCAGGGCTCGAAGAGATCACGAGCGGGTATCTGTACATCGACAAGGTGCTTTCCAACTATCTCGAGAGCAAAGACCGCGACATCGCGATGGTGTTCCAAAGCTACGCGCTCTACCCCAATATGAATGTGTACGATAACATCGGGTTCGGGCTGAAGGCGCGCCACGTTCCCAAGGAGACCATCCGCGAAAAGGTGTTCGAAGCCGCGAAGATCCTCGATCTCGGACCCTACCTCGACCGCAAGCCGAGGGAGCTTTCGGGCGGGCAGATGCAGCGCGTGGCGCTCGGCCGCGCGATCGTTAGGAACGCGAAACTCTTCCTGATGGACGAGCCGCTCTCCAATCTTGACGCCAAGCTGCGCGTGCAGATGCGGAGCGAGATCGTCGGGATCCACAGGCGCATCGGCGCGACGACCATCTACGTCACGCACGATCAGACGGAAGCGATGACGATGGCGGACAGGATCGTCGTCATGAACAAGGGCATCGTGCAGCAGATCGGCTCGCCCATGGAGATCTACAACGACCCCGCGAACGTATTCGTGGCGACGTTCATCGGCAACCCGCCCATGAACGTGTTCGCAGCCGATATCTCTTCGGGCAAACTCCGCCTCGGCGACGGCGCGATCTCGCTGCCCTCCGTTGCGGCGGCGTATGCCGCGCACATCGAAGAACGCAGGAAATTTTTCGAGGAGTTCCGCTGCAAAGCCGACCTCTCGCGGGAGACGGCGCTCATCTCCGAGGCGGGGAAACTCTCCTCCGCGGCGAAAAAACTTTCGGCGGAGGAACTCTCCGCCCGCGTCGCGGAGTTCTGCGATGAGCTGCAGGCGCTCGCCGAAGAAAAGGGGTTTTTCACCTTCGGCAGCGAACAGCGGCAGGTCATCGAGCAGGACGCCGCCGAACGGGATATCGCCTCGGTCCGCCACGATTTGGAGGAGATCGTCGCCGAACTGCGCAACACGAGCCTGCAGATCGCGGGCATCCTGCAAAAGGTGGATTCCGCGGGCGAGTTCCGCAACAAGGAGGCTGTGCCCGAGCTCGGCTCCGAAAAGAAGAAAAAGCACGAAAAGCCGCTTCCCATCGAGGAGCGCAACATACAGCTGATCGACGCGTACCTTGCGGCATACAGCGCGCCGGACGCCGCCAAAGAGGCGCTCGTGGGCATCCGCCCCGAGGACGTGCACCTCTATGACGCGTTCACGGGCAACAAGAGCGAGCCCGTCACCGTTACGGCGAGCTTCGTCGAGCTGCTCGGCAGCGAATACTGCGTGTATATCGACCTGCCCAACGGGAAACTCATCATGAAAACGGGACCCGACCGCGTCATCCGCACGGGGGACGCGGTGCAGATCTGCCTGAATCTCGATAAACTGCGCATCTTCGATAAGATCAGCGGAACGCGCGTAAAGTGAGGTGGCGGTATGAAAGGAAAACGTTTCGCGGCAGTTCTTGCCGCGCTCGGGATGGCGGCGTTCGGGCTCGCCGGCTGTGCGGGAGGCGATCCCGGCGGCGGGGATACGCCCGCCACGCTGAAAATAAGCGATACATACGCATGGATCGGCTATCCCGCAACGGAATTTACGCCCGTCTTTTCCGATCCGGAGAAGGCGGAGGAACTCTCGTATTCCTACGATGAGTCGCTCATCAGTCTCTCGCCCGAAGATCATACGGTGACGGCGCTCGCCGAGGGCACCGCCACGGTGACGGTCACCTCCGAGAGCTATTCCACGACATTTCAGGTATTTTGCGAGAGCGTAGACAAAACGGACGAGGCGTTCGCGCTCACGACATCGCGGTATGACGCGGAGAGCCGCGCGAAGAACTTCGAATTCGATTGGGCTGCAAACGGGCACGACGGGCAGACGACCATCTTCATCGGCGATTCCTTCTTCGATATCGCCTTTTGGGATACCTTCTTCACCGATTATTACGCGGGGAAGGACGCCCTCATATGGGGCATCGGGTCGACGACCTCCTATACGTGGGAGTCGCTCACGACGCGCCTTCTTGCAAATACGGCGCCGCGCAATCTGTGCATGCACATCGGCACGAACGATATCTACGACCTCGAACGCACGGCGGCGCAGACGCTCTCTTCCCTGCAGCGCATGTTCACGCTCATGCACAGCGTGCTGCCCGATACGCACATTTGGTACTTTTCCATCACGCAGCGCACATATGTGGGCGCGGACGAGCGCTACCCGACCGTGAACGAGGTCAACGAAAAAATGATCGAATGGTGCGAGGGTAAAAGTTGGATCACGCTGCTCGATACTTCGCCGCAGATCAAGTGGTACATGCTGCGCGACGGGATCCACCCCAACAGCGACGAATACGGCGTCTTTACCGAGGCGCTTGAGAAGGGCGGCTGCGAGATCGCCGACCTGTGACAAAAGAGGGGATGACTTATGATCGATACAAGAACGGAATATCCTCGCCCGCAGTTCCGTCGGGAGGATTGGATCTCTTTGAACGGAACATGGGAATTTGCCTTCGACGATGCAGAAAAGGGCGTCGAACGGGGCTTCCCCGCGGGGAAAACGGCGCTCGAACGCACGATAAACGTGCCCTTCACCTGCGAGTATGAGGCGAGCGGGATCGGCGAGCGGGAGCCGCACGAAACTGTGTGGTACCGCCGCGCGTTCACGGTCAGCGCCGCGCAGGCGCGCCGTCGGGCGCTGCTTTGCTTCAATGCCTGCGACTACCGTGCGACCGTATGGGTGAACGGAAAATTCGCCTGCGGACACACGGGCGGATTCTCGCCCTTTACGGCGGATGTTACGCATCTGCTCAAACGGGGGGAAAACGTCGTCGTCGTGCGGTGCGACGACCCGCTCGATCCCACCGTGCCGCGCGGCAAGCAGAGCTGGCGCGGGCCGTTCGGATGTTGGTATGTGCCGAACACGGGCATATGGCAGAGCGTATGGGTGGAGTTTTTCGACGACGATTGCATCGCGGAATGGACGTGCGTGCCCGATGTTGACAGATGTCTCTTTTCCGGACAGGCGGCGACGATGTACGCGTACGCGGATACGCTCGAGATTGAAGTGGGCTACCGCGGCAAGACCGTCAAAAAACAGGAGGTCTCCCTCGACGGGAAGTACACGCGTTGGTGCGTCAGCCTCATGGAGCTTGATTTTGTGGACGAGTGCTTCTTCTGGTCGCCCAAATCGCCCAACCTGTTCGAATTTACGCTGCGCCTGTACAGGGGCGGGAAGCTTCTCGACGTGGTGCATACCCGCCAAGGGCTGCGCAAGATCTCCGTGGACGGGAGCGGGAATATCTGCCTCAACAACCGCAAATATTATCAGCGCCTCGTCCTCGATCAGGGGTATTGGAAGGAGAGCGGGCTCACGCCGCCTTCCGCCGACGCGGTCAGAAAGGATATCGAGCTCGCCAAAGCGGCGGGATTCAACGGCGCGCGCAAACATCAGAAGTTTGAGGATCCCTATTTTTATTATTATGCCGACGAGCTCGGTTTCCTCGCATGGTGCGAAATGCCGTCCGCCTACAACTTCAATGCGGACGAGATGACGGCGCAGATGCGCGAATGGCAGGAGATCGTGCGCGCGGCAAGCGCTTTTACGAGCGTGATCTGCTATGTTCCGCTCAACGAGAGCTGGGGCGTGCGCAAGATCCTCACGGACGGCGCGCAGCAGGACTATGCGCGGGCGCTCTACTACGCCACCAAGGCGCTCGATCCTTCCCGCCTCGTTTCCACCAACGACGGTTGGGAAAATATCGACGTAACGGACATCGTTTCGGTGCACGATTACGCCTTCGACAGCGCGGAGTTCTCCGCAAAATATGCGGGCGGCGGATACGACGGGCTCTATCCCGCGGGGCGCAAACTCATGGCGGAGGGGTGCCGCTATGCGGGGCAGCCCGTGCTCCTTTCGGAGTTCGGCGGGATCTCCATGGCGAGCAGCGAAGGCGACGGCAAGTGGGGCTACAACAGCGGCGCGCAGAGCGAAGAGGAGTTCTTCGCGCGCTTGGAAAACCTCATGCAAGGCGTCCGCAGAAGCGCGTTTCAGGGATTTTGCTATACGCAGCTCACCGACGTGCAGCAGGAAGTCAACGGGATCTTTGACGAATCGCGCTGTCCGAAGGTCGATCTCAGTCGCTTGAAAAAGATATTCGGCTGAAACGAATAAGACCGCATCCCGACGGCATGCGCCGTTCGGGGTGCGGTCTTTCATAAACAGATAGGAGAGGGGTGACGATGAAAAGATCGGAATACGGGAAAAAGGGAAAATGGGCGGAACGGGGCGCGCTCTGTCTGCTGACGGCGGCGTTCTGCACGGCGCTTATCTGCGCGGGCGCGCCCGCTCCTGCGGCGGCTGCCGCGGCGGGCAATCTTACGGGAGCGCCCACGGTCGTGGAGCGGATCGAAAGCCTCGGGCAGCTCGAAATGCTCTCGGAGGACGCGCCCGCAAGCGTGATCGTGACGATGGACGCGGAGGCGAACGCGGTCGGGGCGGACGGCGCTTCGCTCGGCGCCCTTGCGGACGTATATGAAGCGTACATCGAGGGGACGGCGCTCCTCATTGTGGAGATCGGCGGCGAGGCGGCTGCGGACGCGCTCGTGCGCGTTTGGAACGAACGGCTCAACGAAACGGATATGGCGGTCATGTCGTCGGACGCCGCCGCGCTCGGCAAGGCGCGCGCGGCGTTGGAGGGCATCCGCGGCGTATACGATTGTTCGGGCGTGACCTTTTCCGACGACGCTTCGCGCTACGCGCAGGTAAAAAACGCCACCCTCGCCATGGCGAACGTCGTCGTGCTTTCCGAGGAACAGTCCACCGTCGGGAACGTCGCCTACTTCCAAGGGCGGTTCAAAACGGTATGGACGGCGCTCTCCGCGGAACACGAGAACGACGCCTTCGCCGTACAGAACATCGTATCTTCGGGCGCTTACGGGATTGTCAGCACGCAGCCCGCGGGGGTCTACCGCGCGTACAGGGAGTACCCGCGCTACGCCGTCGCACGGATCTCAAGGAACATCGCGCACAGGGGGCTTCCCCTGACGGAGGCGGAAAATTCCGTTGCGGGGGCACAGGCGGCTGCCGCGGCGGGCGCGACCCATTTGGAGATCGACGTACACCTCTCCGCAGACGGAAGGGCGGTCGTCATGCACGACGATACCATCGACCGCACAACGAACGGGAGCGGCGCGGTCGCCTCCATGACGCTCGCGCAGCTCGGACGGTACAGCATCGTCAGAACATACCGCGGCGAGACCGTCGCGCCGCAGCCCATTCCGACCATCGACGATTTCTTCGAGGCGTTCGGCGGAACGGATATCGTCATCGTATGCGAGATCAAGTCGTCCGATCCCGCTGTTTTGCAGGCGCTGAACACGGCGATAGAAAAGTATGACTTTTGGGACCGGATCGTGTTCATCTCCTTCGACCTCGATATCCTCGCGGCGGCGCACGAGCAGCTCCCGCAGGTGCCCACGGCGTCGCTCGCAAGTTTTCCGAGCCGTCTGTTTGAGATCCGTTCGGCGCAGTACAATGCGATAAATACCGTCGTCGACGCCGCAATGGGCGATCTTGCCGCGGAGGCGTATTACGATACCACCATGAAAGACCGCGGCTATATGAGCTTTGTGTGGACGTACGATTCCGCGCAGGAGTGCGCCGCCGCCATGGCGGACGGGCTGTACGGGCTCACCAACAACGACGCGGCAGCCTTCGGCGCTTCTGTCGGCGCGCTGTACGGGCAGGAGGGGCAGAGCCTCGCGGCGGACGCGCTCGATTACGATATTCCCGTCAGCGTCGTCGTGGAGACGTACGCGGGGGAGACTTCCGTCCGCGAAGGGAAGGTGTTCAGCTTCCGCGACTGCGGAAGTTATGCGGAGGTGATCGCCTCCTGCTCCGATGGGGAAAACGTCCTCTTCACGCCCGCGTTCCGCGTCGATTATACGGGCGGTCGGGCGCCCACGGCGGGCGGCAGCGCGGGGCTCGTCATCGGGCTGTCTGTCGGCGGAGCCGTCCTTGTGCTCGGCGCCGGCTGCGCGGCGTTCTTTCTGCTGCGCAGGAAAAATGCAAAACGGTGACGGCATGCAGGCATGAACGGTGAATTGTCAACTTAAGTGCAACAGTTAGAAAGATTTTGATCAAACAAATCTTGTGGTGTATGGTAATGTAAAACCTTCTTGGGTCTGGCGTTTAAAAGCGCCAGATTCTTTTTTAGTGTTGCAGGACTCACCCTT
>DBGBVX010000085.1:0-5793 GCA_048370055.1 Candidatus Gallimonas sp.
TGAAAAAGAAAGGTCTTATGTCGGTCGTTCTTGCTGCGGCGGTGGCGTCGACGGCGGTCGCGGGGGGGGGTATCGTTGCTCTCGCAGAGTCGGATACGGAAAGCACAAATCTCTATCCCGCAGCGGGATTTGATGAAATGCTCCTTGAGGGCGAAGAGTCGTATACGCTTTCCGAGACGCAGAGATGCTCTACGGGTTCGCTTGGGATCGACAGTCCCGCGGTTGCCAAAAAGGAGGCAAACGGGAACGTCTACCTCGAATTGAAGTACGATGGTTCGAAAGGATTCGCTTCCTTCTTCACGATGATGAGAATAGAGACGCCCGGCGACTATAAAGTGAGCGTGGATTTCAAGAAGGGCGAAAATTGGGATACGACCGATAATATCGGTTTCCGTTTCTTCAGTTCTACCGGCTATGTGGACAGCGCACCGTGGGCGGAAGCGGTCAACTCCGATACTTCCGGCGACTGGTTTACGCTTACGCAGACGTATTCCGTCAGCGCAGCTTCTCAGCCCGGGGTCGACAGCTTTTCGTTCTGGTTCAATACGATGAGCAATCCCGATAACGTGCTCATGGTCGATAATATCGAAATCGAGTACATCGTCCCCGAAGCGGACGCACCCGAAGTCATCGGCGAACCTTCGGCGATCTGGAACGAGGAATCGCCCGCGGACGTGGTGTTCGGCGTTGATCTGAAAGGTCAGGAACTTTTGAGTGTGACCGATAAGGATACCGAGGAAGAGTTTTCCGAAGGGTTTACCTATTCCGCCGAAGATCAGAAGATCACGTTTGCGTCCGACTTTGTCGAGAATCTCGGCGAGGGCGCGCATACGCTTCTGCTTACAACGGAGACGGGCAGCGTGGAACTTGTGATCACAGTCTATTATGCGACCGCGCAGATCCCTTCTTCGACGGACGGATACGAACTCGTTCCCACGATGAAGGGCGGCGATTTCGAGAGCTATGAGATCGGGTTGGAGTTTTCCGACGCGCAGACGGACGAGGCGTGGGGTTCTCTTGCCAATTACGACGACCCCGGCACGATCGTAGACGACGGAACGGGCAACCATGTCCTTCGTCTCGGCAGAAAGCAGGGCTCCACAAAGGTATATTCCTCCGCGTTCTGCATGACGAGCCCCGAGATCGAACTTGACGACATCGTAACGCTCAGATATTCCTATAAGATCATCGGCGACACTTCCGCGCTTGATCCGACGAACGTGACTTCCTCCTTCATCGGCGCGTCCAACGTCGATTATCATAACGTTCGCTATCTCAACAAGGCGCCCAAAACATACGAAGGCAACGAGAACGTCTCTTCGTGGGATATCAAATATACGGACGGCGAAAACGGCTACACGAACGTAGAAGTCTCCTTTATCGTGGACTTTGCCTTCCTCAACGCGACGAACTCCCTGCGATTCCTCTATCAGATCGTTGACGGAACAGAAATTTACATCGACAACGTTGAGCTCATCCGTTGGGTGGAAGAGGGCAGTGAAGATGCCGAAGTTCCCGTTGCGTCGGGTACGGGTCTTGCCTTCGACTACAACGATCAGAAGGACGTAACGCTCACGGTCGATCTGAAAGATTACAATATTTCCTCAATCACGCTCGGCGACGAGACCGTCTCGAGATCCAACTATTCGCTGAGCGAGAACGACACCAAACTCACCATTTCCAAGGATTATCTTGCCACGCTTGAGAACGGTACGCATACGTTTACGCTGACGACGCTCGGCGGGAGCTGCACGTTCGAGATCACGGTGAGCAATCACGCCGCACAGACGCCCGCTGACAACGGCGGAAACGGGCTTACCCCCGGTGCGATCGCCGGCATTGTGATCGCGGCTGTCGTTGTGGTCGCCGCCGCAGTAGCGATCCCCGTGATCGTGAAAAAGACCAAGAAGAACAACAACGGCAAGACGCAGGATTAAAAAACGTTTTGGTTTTCCTTCCGCCCCCAAGCGGGCGGAAGGAGAGCCGAAAGGGGGTAAAACATGAAATCGATCAGGAAGTTATCCGTCCTTGCGGCGATCCTCACGTTTGGCTGCTGCGCCATGATGACGGCGTGCGGAGAGGAAACGCCCACGCCGACTCCTCCCGATGACGGCGGAGACGACGGGACCGTGGAGTGGGTGATCCCCGAAGATTCGTGGACTCATTCCGATAAGATCAAGTATGTGCGCGATATGGGCTTTGCAACGGGCCCCGATGCATTTGTTGATACAACGCCCTACAATATGACGGGCACCGACCTCGGGTTTGCGTTTTTCGACGAGGAGATCGGGCGGCTCTATGTGGCGTTCGGCGATACCGACGATACTTCGTCGGGCAGAAGGGAGTGGAACAGCAACTGCGTGCTCTATACCGATAATCTCGATTTTACCAACGGCATCATGTGGGAGGGCGCGCTCAAGGGGCAGAACGGTGCTTCGCGCACCGTAACGCCGCTCACGCATTCGGTCGTCAGCAATAACTCGGGCATTTGGACGGACGCGAAGGTGGGCGATATCACCTCAGCAGCCGTTTCGACCTGTATCCCGACGGGCGCTCTCGTCCTCGACGGCGTATATTACATGTGGTATATGGAAGTCGGCACCTTCCTTGAAACGGGCGAGTGGGACGTCTACCGCAACTGCGTCGTTAAATCCGAGGATAAGGGCGTTACATGGACGAAGATCCCCGATCTTGAGTGGGTCTGCAAAGACGCCAACGAGGAAGAGGGCATCGCGCCCAACTTCGGGCAGATCTATCCGCTCGACGGCGGCGACGGGTACGTCTACATTTACGGACTGCCCGGCGGCAGGAGCGGCGGCGTCAAGCTTGGCAGGGTGAAGTACGATGAGATCGAGAATTTCGAGTCGTACGAGTATTTCAAGAAGATCAAAAACGACGGTACGGTCGATTGGCGCGCCGGTTCCAACGGGCTCAAGAGCATCAAGGCGGATACGAACAGCTACATCGTGATGCCCATGTGCGGGGAGATCTCCGTGTGTTGGAACGAGTACATGAACCGCTATGTCATGACGTACATGCAGAACAACTCTCAGATCGTCATGCGCAGGAGCACGACCCCGTGGGGCGAGTGGTCCTCCTCCGACGCGATCATTACGCAGGGCGATATCTCCACCCTGTACGGCGGGCTTTCGCACTCCGCCATGATGACGCACGACGGGCAGAGGATGTACCTCTTTGTCTCCGTATGGTATCCCACCTACAACGTAAAACTTGTGGAGGTCGTACTCAACTGAGATGAAAAGAAAATCATGTTTGGTGGCGGTCGCGCTGGCGGGAATATTCTTATTTCCGCTTGCGGGCTGCGGCGAAGATACGCCGCCTCCTTCGGGCGATGAAAAGATATCGTACAGCGATACGGTCGAAAGCGTGGAGTGGGTGGAGCTTCTTACGGGTCCCGATTCCAAAAATCGGACGGACGAATATGCCGTGGGCGGGTGCGATCTCGGATTCCCCATCTACAACAGCAAGAACGATACGATGTACATTGCTTTCGGCGATACCTTTATGGACGCGTCGTCGCAAAGCGGACTGTGGCGCAGCAACGTGCTCGCTTATTCCACCGATTTCGATCTTTCCGACGGGCTCGCCTTCGATGGATTCATCACGGGCGGGGGCGGAAACGTTGCAAAGGCGCTCATCGACGGCTATCACATCGACCGGTATGAGATGACGAAGATCCCCACGGGCGGCATCGAGATCGACGGAACGATGTACATGTTCTACTTCTCCAAGTATTCGTGGGAGACTGAGGCGATCACCTCCATGAACTACGGCGGCGTGATCAAATCGACGGACAACGGGCAGACGTGGGAGCGCGTGAACGATCTCTCGTGGATGGACGACTCCGTGCCCGACCGCAGAGAGGATATCGAGACTCTCGTCAATCAGGACGTGAACATGACGCCGACGGACGCAGGGATCACGATGGATACGCACGCGGGCTTTTCCTTCACGCAGTCCTTCCCCATAGACGGGAAAGACGGATATGTGTATCTGCTCGGAGAGGGCGGCTACCGCACGGGCGGCATCAAACTTGCGAGGGTGCGCTACGAAGCGTTCGAGACGTTTGAATCGTACGAGTATTTTGCAGGAACGGACGCGGATGGTTCGCCCGTATGGCTGAAGGGCAGCGCGGGGCTGAAGCAGATCGACCGCGACGACGGCGCTTATATCATCGATGATGTCTGCCTCGAACACTCCGCCATGTACAACGCCTATCTCGGAAAGTGGATGGTCGTGTATGTGCAGAACGGCGGTCCCGGGCTTGTTTACCGCACGGCGGAAAATATCTACGGACCTTACAGCGAGCCGGAAGTGCTTGTGGGCGCCTACCCGTTTGCCGAAAAAACGGGAACGGACGGCATTTATACGGGCATCGTCCATGAAAAATGGACGGAGGACGACGGGAAAACATTTTATTTCACCGTTTCTCAATGGAAGCCCGTGTATAATTCCTCGCTCATGAAAGTGGTATTGAAATAGGAGTCGGCAATGAAAAAGAGAGCGATCGCCGCAGGCGCCGTTTCGCTTGCATTGTTATTTGCGGCGGCGGGCTGTGCAACAACGGGCGAAGGACCCGGAACGGAGGACGATTTCGTGACATACAGCGATACGGTAGAACGCGTCGAGTGGGTGGGCATGGTCACAGGACCTGACGCCCCCGGCAAGACGGACGAATATGCGGTCGGCGGCACCGATCTGGGCTTTCCGATCTATAACAGCAAGAACGATACGATGTACCTCGCGTTCGGCGATACTTTTATGGACGCCGCTACGCAGAGCGGGCTCTGGCGGAGCAATGTGCTCGCGCACTCCACCGATTACGACCTTTCGGACGGGCTCACTTTGGAGGGGTTTCTCACGCGCGGCAACGCCGCCTCGTCCGTGATCGAGGGGTATCATGTAGACAGCTTTGAGATGACGAAGATCCCTACGGGCGGCATCGAGGTCAACGGCGTCATGTATATGTTCTATTTCTCCAAATATTCATGGACGAACGCCGCGAAGCATTCGATGAACTACGGCGGCGCTGTCAAGTCGGAGGACAACGGACAGACGTGGGAGCGCGTGAACGATCTTTCCTGGCTGGACGACTCCGTCCCCGAGCGTCGGGAGGAGATCGAACGTCTCGCGAACGAGGATATCAACATGCAGCCGACGGACGCGGGGATCACCATGGAAACACATGCGGGCTACTCCTTTACGCAGATATTTCCCATAGACGGGAAAGACGGCTATGTGTATATCTTCGGCGAAGGAGGCTACCGCGAGGGCGGGATCCGTCTCGGCAGAGTGCGGTATGAAAATATCGAAATTTTTGCAGAGTACGAGTATTTTAACGGATTCGACGCAGAAGGCGCCCCTGTCTGGCTGAAAGGGCGGGAGGGGCTCGCAGCGGTCGAACAGAACAACAAATCGTATGTGATCAGCGATATGTGCAGCGAACAGTCTGTTATGTATAACGCCTACCTCAAAAAATGGATGGTCGTGTATCTGCGCAACAATAAAGACGGCATCGTGTACCGCGCGGCGGACAATATCTACGGACCTTACGGCGACGCGGAGCTTCTCGTTTCCTATTCCTACCCGTTTGAGAATCAGACGCAGTCTATCTACGGCGGGCTCGTCCATGAGAAGTATACCGAAGACGGCGGTAAAACGTTTTATCTGCTGCTTTCGCAGTGGATGCCGATCTATAATTCGTCCCTCATGAAGGTCGTTCTCAAATAGCGCGAAAACGTCGCTATAAAAAAGGGGCATGCTTGACAATTT
>DBGBVX010000086.1:0-22037 GCA_048370055.1 Candidatus Gallimonas sp.
CGCCGCCGCCGTTGTATAATAATAAAAAACGAGAAGAGGAGAACTGCTATGATTCGTACGATCGCAAAGCCTCAGGCAAAGAAGATCACGGGCTGCGGCGAGTGCAGAAGCACCTGCCAGTCCGCCTGCAAAACGAGCTGCACCGTGGGCAATCAGTCCTGCGAGCGCATCACGAGAGAGGAAAGGATCGAAGGCGAGAGAAAGTAACCTGCTTTTTCGCAAGGGAAGGAGCGGCGCGGCTTGCGCGGCTCCTTGTTTTGCGTTTGGGGAATTTTCGCGGGGCAGCCGCCGCCGCGGCAGAATACGAAGAATATGGTACATACATTCCGATATCACGATAAATTTTACGCATACGATACGGGCAGCGGCGCGCTCCACGAATGCGACGAAGCGACCGCGCACATCCTCAGCGGCGAACCTGCCGATATCTCCGACGAGGAACTGAAAAGCACCCTTGCCGACATTGAGGGGCTCAAAGAGGCGGGGCTCCTGTACGCCGAAGAGGTGAAAACGGCGCCCGTCAAGTCGAACGAGGTCAAGGCGCTCTGCCTGCACATCTGCCACGACTGCAACCTCCGCTGCCGCTACTGTTTTGCGGACGAGGGCGCGTATCACAACGTGCGCGAGATGATGAGCCTCGAAACGGCGAAAGCCGCCATCGACTTCCTCATCCGCGAGAGCGGCAACCGGAAGGTGCTCGAAGTGGATTTCTTCGGGGGCGAGCCGCTCATGAATCTTTCCGTCATCAAGGAGACGGTCGCCTACGCCAAGGCGGAGGCGGCAAAGCGCGGCAAGCGCTTCCTCTTTACCACCACGACCAACGGGCTGCTCCTTGACGACGACGCGATCGCGTTCCTCAACGCGGAGATGGAGAATGTCGTCCTCTCCCTCGACGGGCGCAAAGAGGTGCACGACGCCGTGCGCAAGACCGTCTCGGGCAAGGGGAGCTTCGACGCCGTCATCGAAAAGATCAAAAAGTTCGTAAAGATCCGCGGGGACAAGCACTACTATGTGCGCGGCACCTTCACGGCGAAAAACCTTGACTTCTCCAAGGACGTGCTCTTCCTCGCCGACGAGGGGTTCGACTCCATTTCGCTCGAGCCCGTCGTCACCGATATCCCCGACCTGCAGATCCGTGAGGAACATCTGCCTAGAATCGAGCGCGAATACGAGACGCTGTGCGACGAATATATCCGCCGCGAGGCGGAGGGGAAGGGCTTCCTCTTCTTCCACTTCCATGTCGATCTGGAGGGCGGTCCCTGCCTTGCAAAGCGCGTTTCGGCGTGCGGGGCGGGCAACGAGTATTTCTCCGTCGTCCCGAACGGCGATATCTATCCCTGCCATCAGTTCGCGGGCGATAAGAAGTGGCGCATGGGCAGCGTGTTCGAGGGCAGGCTCGACCCCGATATCCGCGGTCAGTTCGCCTCTTCCTGCCTCTTCACGCGCAAAAAGTGCGGCGACTGTTTTGCCAAGTTCATCTGTTCGGGCGGGTGCAGCGCCAACAATTATCACTACAACGGCGACATCAACGAGCCTTACGAGATGACTTGCGCGATGATGAAGAAGCGCATCGAGTGCGCGATGCACGTGCTCGCGGAGCGCAAATCACGCGAAAATTAGGCGAAAAATTTACAAAAGCGGCGCGTTTCGGCTTGACGGGCGCGCGGCTTTTCTATATAATTAGTTAGAGTTAGAATTTCCGGGAGCGGAAATCTTTCCGCGCGGACGCGGGGGTTTCCCGTTTACGATACAGGAGGAGTCAATGGGCAAGATAAAATCGGCGCTTCTGCTGGTGCTCTATACGCTGCTGATCGCCTTTTTGTGCTTTATCTGCACCGTTTCGTTCAACTACGGAGAGAACGATCTGCATACCTTCAGTTCCATTCTTGACCTCACGGCAAAGGATGCGGATCTGGGCGGCACATACGGCGCGAACGACACATACAGCGGCGGCGGGTATTCCGCGGTGTACTATCCCGAGGGCGTGATCTCCGTTTCGGAGTACGAAGACGACCTTGCGGGTATTTCCGACGAAAAGGATCGCACCGATTACCAGAACAAATACCGCGCCAGCGAAAACGGCGCGCTCTACCTCGAAGTGGGCACGGCGTGCGATGAGAACGGCGCCGTCCTCGCAAGTTTCACCGAGGCGTTCGCCTCCGCCGTGGAGACGATGACCGCCCGCTACGAGGCGCTCCATGCGGACGGCGCGCGCGTTTCCGTACGCGACGACTACACCATCGAAGTGTTTCTTCCCGAGATGCTCGACGGCGAGTATTACACCATCAGCCGTTTTGCGTACACGGGCGAACTGAGCCTCACCTACGGCACGAGCGAAGACGCGGCGACGGACGTTCTGAAGGTCGAGAGCAAAGAGAGCGTTTCCGATTACGTCACCGGCGTGAGCTCCCGTTCCTCGGGCGGCACGCACTACATCGAGCTGCACTTCACCCAGAAGGGCGCCGCCGCGCTCGCAAAGGCGACGGCGAAGGCGGGCAGCAGTTCCGACAGCTCGAGCTCTTCCACCACGAATTATCTGTATATCTACGTCGGCGATACGGCGATCATCTCCCTTCAGGTGAGCGAGGCGCTCACGGGCAACGCGCTCTACATCAGCGGCAGCTATACCGCCGAAACGGCAGCCGCGACCGCCATCCTGCTCGACAGCGCGGTAGACGGCACCGCGGACGATCTGACCTTCACGGCGGGCGACGCCTACCAGATCCCCGCAGCGTACGGCGCGAACGCGCTCGTCTGGCTGTATATCTCCTTCGGCGTGCTCTCCGTGGCGATGATGCTGTTCTTCTTCATCCGCTACGGGCTGCTCGGGTTCGTGCACCTGTATACCTATCTGCTGTTCACAGCCTGCACCATCCTCTGCGTCTGGGCGATCCCGTTCCTCTATCTGAGCGTGGAGGTATACGTCGCGTTCCTCTTCACGGCGCTCATGCTCTCGGCGGGCAACGCGGTCACGTTCGAAGCGGCGCGCAAGGAATTCGCGCTCGGCAAAACGTTCGCGTCCTCCGTCAAAACGGGGTATAAAAAGACGTTCTGGAAACTCTTCGACGCGCACATCGTCGTGGCGCTGTTCGGGTTCATCGCGTACTTCATCGCGTTCCCGTCGCTGCAGGCCGCGATGTTCGTCCTCGGTCTTACGGCTGTATTCTCCGGGCTCGGCGTACTGCTCTTCAACCGTTTTGCGTGGGCGATCATGACGGCGCTCACCAAAAAGCCCGGCAAGTTCTGCAATTTCAAGCGGGAGGAAGTTGACGATGAATAAGAGAAGCAAACTCCTCTGTGTCTGGATCGCCGTCTCCGCGGTCATCCTCATTGCCGGCATCGTGCTCTTTGCCCTGTTCGGATTCAACAACGCGCTCGACAAACCCGCGAGCAAGACGGTGGACGTGACCTACAACGTCGTCGTGGAGCTCTCCGACGAATATAAAAATACGCTTTCGGACGCGGGCGAGAATGCGTTCTCGCAAAACGGCGTCGCATACGTCGAAAAACTGGAGCTCACGGGGCAGGCAGATCCAAGCAACAGCTCCCAGAGCGATTTCTATGAGAACGGGAACGTGTTCACCGTGCGTTACGTGTTCGATTCTTCCGTTTCCACGGAATCTCTTCAGACCGCGGCACAGAGCATCCGCGACGCCGCCTCTGGGTTCGCAAGCGGCGCCGACGTCGACGTGATGGTGCATACGCTCGAATTGCAGGACATGAACGCGTCGCTGTGGCGCGCCGCTGTCGCCGTGGCGGTGGGGGCGGTCGTCGCGCTCATCTATGTTGCGGTGCGGTTCGGCATCGGCAGCGCGCTCACGGGGCTCGCCGCGGCTTTCCACGACGGTTTCCTCACGCTGGCGTTCTTTGCGGTCACGCGTATCCCCGTATACGCCTTTGCGCCTTACCTGTACGCGGCGGTCGCCATGGCGGCGTCCCTCGTGCTGTGGCTGGTGCGCTGCATGAAACTGCGCGACAACGCCAAGGATCCCGCATTTTCCGCACTTGCCGCAGGAGAAGCGGTGGCGGAGGCGTGCAAGGCAACGGATAAAACCGTGCTCATCCTTTCGGGGACTGCGCTCGTCATTCTCGCCGTATGCGCAGCGTGCATGTTCTCGGGCGGGGCTGCAATGCTGCTTGCCTGCGCGCTCGTGCCCGTTGCGGCGGCAATGTACTCTTCCATGCTGTTTGCGCCTGCGCTGCACGTGCATGTAAAGGGTGCGTTCGATAAACTCAAGGCAAAGCGGGCGCGCTACTCCGGGAAAAAGCGCGCTGCACGCGAAGAATAATATCCGGATTGCATTGCGGCGGGATCTTCCCGCCGCTTTTTGCTCTTTTTTGCTTGAAACGGATTATATCCTCCGGGAAAGGGTATATTTGAGGAAGGAATCAGATGAAAAAGATCGTGCGCGAATTTGAATTTACCGCGGAGGAGCTCTCCGCGATCAGGGGGTACGCCGCATCGCTCGGGATCACCGAGACGACGGCGCGCCTTCTCTACGCGCGCGGTATGACGACGGAGGGCAAAATGCGCGCCTTCCTCAATCCCTCGCGCGAGCATTTTCTTTCGCCCTTTCTGATGAAGGGTATGAAGGAGGCAACGGAACTCATCACGCGGGCGCGGGACGAGGAATGGCGGGTCGCGGTGTTCGGCGATTACGACGCCGACGGCATCGGCGCGCTGGCGGTGCTCTCCCGCGCGCTGCGCATATTCGGCATCGAGCCCTATCTCTATGTGCCGGAGCGCACGGAAGGGTACGGCATGAGCATCGCCGCGCTCGACAGGATCTTCGACGATTTCCTGCCCGATCTCATCATCACGGTGGACTGCGGCATCTCCAACGCCGACGAGGTGGAATACGCCAAGGAACAGGGCGCCTACGTCATCGTCACCGATCACCACGAGCTGCCCGACCGCCTGCCCGACTGCATCACCGTCAATCCGAAACTCAAAGACGACTACCCGTACGATAATCTCTGCGGCGCGGGCGTGGCGTTCAAGCTCGCGCAGGCGCTCATCGGAGAGAAGGCGTTCGATCTCGTCGATTTTGCCGCGCTCTCCACGGTGGCGGACAGCGTTCCGCTGACGGACGAGAACCGCGATATCGTCGCGGAGGGGCTCAGGCGCATCGAAAAGCGCCCGCGCCCCGCCTTTTCCGCGCTGCTTGGAAAGGCTTCGGAGATCACCTCCCAGACGCTCGCTTTTACCATTGCGCCCCGCATCAACGCGGCGGGCAGGATGGGGGACGCGCACGCGGCGCTCGCGCTCTTCACCACCGAGAACGAGGAGGCGATCGCGGCGCTCGCGGAAAAGCTCAACGTTTACAACAGCGAACGCCAGCGCGCCTGCGACGAGCTGTACGCCCAGGCAGTGGCGCAGGTGCGGGAAGAGGGGGCTTACGGCAACGTCGTCATGCTCGCCGCGGATAACTGGAATGCGGGGTTTGTCGGCATCGTCGCCGCCCGCATCGCGGAAGAATTTTCCCGTCCCGCGCTCCTCTTCGTGCGCCGCGGCGATATGCTGCGCGGCAGCGCGCGCAGCGTGGAGAGCGTCAATATCTTCGAGGCGCTCAAGGCTTGTTCCGAATATATCGAGGAGTTCGGCGGGCATGCGCAGGCGGCGGGCGTAAACGTCACGGCGGAAAATTTTCCCCGTCTCAAAGCGGCGCTCGATGAGTATATCGGTGCGCACCACGGGCGGGAGGACTTCGCCTCCAAACTGTATGTTGCGGGTGAAGGGGAGGATCATGTCCGCGTTGCGCACGAGCTTGCCCTCCTCGAACCCTTCGGCATGGGCAACCGCCGTCCGCTCTTCACGCTGGATGCGGAGCGCCTTGCCGCGGCGCCCGTCAAGCCGCAGTCGCCGCACGTCTCCATGAATGCGGGCGGGCTCGACTTCATGTACTTCAACGGCGCGAAGGAACTCAAATTCCTGAAGAGCGACCTCAAAAAGACCATCGTGTTCGAGTACAATCTCTCCCGTTTCCGCGGGAAAGAGTATCTGAAAGGATTTGTGCGCGCCGTTCTTCCCGCGGGCGGGGGAGACGCCTCGCCCGAGGCGTTCGAGAACACTCTGCTCTCCCTGCGCGGGGATCCGGTCGCCGCCGCTGCGGACACGGCGGAGACGGACGCGTTCGTCGCCGCGACCCGCGCCGCGTGCGCCTACGGGCTTGCGGCAGTCTTTTACGACAAGGATACGCTCGCCGCGTTCCCGTCGCTTGCGGGCATGCCCGTCGATGTGTTCCGGCTCTCCTCGGGCAACACGGAGAACGTGGCGCTCTACGCGCCCGATCCGGGCTGCGATCTTTCCGCCTTCCGCGACGTCGTCTTTCTCGATCGTCCGCCCGCGGACGCGCTCTGCACGGGCAGGGCGAACGTGCTCGTCAACGGGGAACTCAGCGGCGCGAGGAGCCTGTTCGCGCTCTCCGTGGCGCGCGACGACCTGCTCGCCGTGTTTGCCGCGCTCCGCGCGCAGGGCGACAGGGTGACGGGCGCAACGTATGCCGAGGCGGCAAAGAGCTGCGACGCGCTCGGGTTCGCGCCAGAACAGTTCATCTTTGCGCTCGCCGTGTTCGAGGAGCTCGGTCTCATCTCGTTCACGGACGGCAGACTGCACATGTTCCGCGGCAAGCATACCGATCTCACGAATTCCGCGCTCTATAACGCGGTCGCAAAACTTCAGGAGGTTTGAATATGGAATCCATCCTCATGAAAATTTACGAATTCTATACGGGCGACGAGCGGGAGATGCTCCTCAAGGCATACGACTTTGCCAAGGAGGCGCACCGCAATCAGCGCCGCGCCTCGGGCGAGCCCTATTTTATCCATCCGTGCGCCGTTGCGGAGATCCTTGTCGATCTCGGGCTGGACGCGGAGACGATCGCGGGCGCGCTTCTGCACGACGTGATCGAGGATACGCCCGCCACCGAGGAGGATGTCCGCCGCGAATTCGGCGAGGGCGTGCTCACCCTCGTTTCGGGCGTTACCAAACTGGACAAGATCGTCTTCAAATCGCAGGAAGAGGAGGAGGCGGAGAACTTCCGCAAGATCTTCCTCGCCATGGCGAAGGATATCCGCGTCATCATCATCAAACTTGCCGACAGGCTCCACAACATGCGCTCTTTGAACTATCTCTCCAAGGAGCGCCAGCAGAAGATGGCGCGCGAGACGCTGGATATTTACGCGCCCATCGCGGGCAGGCTGGGTATTTCGCAGATCAAGTGCGAACTCGAGGATCTGTGCCTCAAATATCTCGATCCCGCGGCATTTGAGTTCCTCGTGGAGAACATCCATCAGAAACTCGAGGAACGCAACCGCTTCGTCGATTACGTCGTCGAAGAGATCAACGGCATCCTCACCGAGAGCAACATCCACGGCGAGGTGTTCGGCAGACCCAAGCACTTCTACTCCATCTACAAAAAGATGAAGGATAAGCACAAGACGCTCGATCAGATCTACGATCTCACCGCCGTGCGCGTCATCGTCGGCACCGTGGACGAATGCTACGAGGTGTTCGGCAAGATCCACAAAAAGTGGAAACCTATCCCCGGGCGCATCAAGGATTACATTGCAACCCCCAAGCCCAACTTTTATCAGTCGCTCCATACCACCGTCGTCACCAACTTCGGACAGCCGTTCGAGATCCAGATCCGCACCGAGGAAATGCACCGCACGGCGGAATACGGTATCGCGGCGCACTGGAAGTACAAGGAACAGCGCGAAGAGGAGAGCTCGCTCGACGCCCGCATCGCGTGGATCCGCGAGGTCATGGAACTCCAGGGCGGGCTCAAGGACTCCAAGGAGTTCATGGATACCGTCAAGGGCGAACTGTATTCTACGGAGCTGCTCGTCTTTACGCCCAAGAGCAAGGTCATCTCGCTCCCCATGGGCGCCACGCCCGTCGATTTCGCGTATGCCATCCACTCGGAAGTCGGCAACCGCTGTACGGGCGCCAAGGTGAACGGGAAGATCGTCCCGCTCAATACCAAGCTCGAACTCGGCGACGTGGTGGAGATCATCACCTCTCCCAACAGCAAGGGACCTTCGCGCGACTGGCTCAAATTCATCAAGTCGTCTTCGGCGCGCGCCAAGATCAAATCCTTCTACAAAAAGGAGATGAAGGAGGAGAATATCCGCCTCGGCAAGAGCATGCTCGAAGAGGCGGCAAAGCGAAAGGGCATGTCGCTCTCCGAGCTCGTCACGCCCGAGAGCTTCAAAAAGGTATCCGAAAAGCTCTCCTTCGACTCGCCCGACGAGATGTACTCCGCTGTCGGCTACGGCGCGATCTCCGTCAACCAGGTGCTCTTCAAGCTGATGGATTACTTCCGCAAGGAGGCGCCTGCGCCCATCATCCCCACGCCTTTCAAGGGGAAACATTCGGGCGGGACGGTGCGCATCGAGGGACAGGCGGGCATGCTCGTCTCCTTCGCGGGGTGCTGCTCGCCCGTCCCCGGCGACGATATCGTCGGGTTCGTCACGCGCGGAAGGGGCGTGGTCGTCCACCGCAGGGACTGCCCCAACATGAAGAACGCGGAGCCCGGCAGGCTCCTGCGCGCCGAATGGACGGCGCAGGAGGGCGCGGCGCGATTCAAAGCGTCCATCGTCGTCCTTGCCGAGGAACAGGGCGCGGCGCTCTCCGCCATCTCCGCCTCCGTCTCCGAGATGAAACTGGAGATCTCCTCCATCAACGGCAGGTACGATAAGAACAATTCCGCCATCGTCGAGGTGAGCGTATCGCTCACCAACCGTCAGGATGTCGAGGTGCTCATCGGCAAGATCCGTCAGCATCCGAAGATCTTGGACGTACATCGTATGGCGAACTGAGAAGTTCACACTTTTTTCCGCGAGCTGACGCGGAAAAAAGTCGTGAGATTGAAAGACAACCCGCGGACACGCCTGCGGCTGACCGCGTGTTTTCTTTCGGCGGCGATAGGTGGCAACAATACAGCATCGCCGCCTTCAATCTTTCCGCGTAAGCGCAGGTATGCGCAAATGTGGGGCGCGGGCGGAGGGAAACCCTCCTTGCGCGAGTGATTTATAGCTATAAATTACAGATACAAGCAGGGCTTCCCTGCGCAGTATGCCACAATTTGCCGCTCACGCGGCTTTCAGGTAGGTGTGAATGCGGGCGAACTATAATTGAAAGCCCCTAAGGGTTCGCCCGCAGAGCGGGAGGTGCTGTCAGGCACAAAGTGCCGTGTCAGCAACTTCCTGCTCAGATCACGGAATTTTCATGCCTCAGCACTCGCAAAAAATATTTTACAAAAAAGATTTTTTGCGAAGAGGAGCGGCGAGCGTTTCAGGCGTACTGTTCGGTGAAGCCGAACAATCGCATACGGCGCTCCGCCGCGACGAGCCTTTGCGTGAGAAAATTCGTGAATGTAATGCGGGGAGGCTTTATGCAGGTTTATAAAATTTATCCGATCGGGTTTGCGGCAAACAGCTATCTCATCACGGCGGACGGGAAGTCTGCCGTCGCCGTCGATCCCGCGCAGCCGCGCATCCTCGACGAGGCGAAAAAACGCGGGCTCGAAGTAAAATATGTGCTCTTGACGCACGGGCACTTCGATCATATCGGCGGCTGCGCCGCTTTGCAGGCGGCGGGCGCAAAGATCGGGTGCCTCGAATCGGAGCGCGCCCTCGCCACGGGCAAAAACAACCTTGCGGAAGAATTCGGGGTACCCATGTCCGCGTTTACCGTCGATTTTACCTTCCATGACGGCGAGTCGCTCGAGCTCTGCGGGCTCCATGTCCGCGTGATCGCAACGCCGGGGCACACGGCGGGCGGTGCGTGCTACCTCATCGGCGACCGTCTCTTCACGGGCGATACGCTGTTCGCGGGCGACGTGGGGCGCACCGATCTCCCCACGGGCAGCGGCGTCGCGCTCACGGCGAGCCTGAAAAAACTCTATGCCCTCGAGGGCGATCATATCGTCTGCCCCGGGCACGGGGAGGACAGCACGCTCTCCTACGAGCGCAAATTCAACGGGTATATACGGCAATGCTGACGAGCAACATCTCCTTTCTCCCGCCCGAACTCATGGACGTTGTGCGCCTGTTCGAAGGGGCGGAACAGCTTGATATCTCGCATACGGGCGATTACGACGGCGCCGTGTTCCGCAATACTTTCGTCATAGACGGCGCCGTATATTCCGCTGCGGACGAGGCGGAAGCGCGCGGGCAGCTCGCCTATAAGAGCCTTTGCAAGCGCTACGCCAAGCTCGCGCTCTATCGTGCGCTCTCCGCGCGGACGGGGATCTCCCTGCCGTGGGGCGCGCTCACAGGTATCCGTCCCACGCGCCTTGCCTATGCCGAGTCGGAGGCGGGCAGACCGTTTGAACCGCTCTTTGAAAAGATGTGCGTCTCAGAAGAGAATATCGCGCTCGTGCGCCGCGTCATCGAAGGACAGAAGGGGATCTACGAGCGGAGAGAGGACAACTGCGACCTCTTCATCTCCCTGCCGTTCTGCCCGAGCAAGTGCACATACTGTTCGTTTATCACCGCGCCCATCGCGGCGACGCGCAAATATCTGCCCGATTATCTCGCGGCGCTTGAAAAAGAGCTCGCCGCGGCGGGACCGCTCATAAAAAATCTGCGTTCCGTCTATATCGGCGGCGGCACGCCCTTCGCTTTGGAGGCGGAGGAGCTCGGGCGCGTGCTCCGCGCCGCCGCGCCGCTTCGGACGAACGGCTGCGAGTACACCGTCGAGGCGGGGCGCCCCGACGTGTTCACGCGCGAAAAACTCGATATATGCGCAGAATACGGCGTCACGCGCATCTGCATCAACGCGCAGAGTTTTTCCGATAAAACGCTCGAAGCCATCGGCAGAAAGCACACCTCCGCCGATCTTTACCGCGCCTTCGAAATGGCGAAGGACTATCCCTTCGCCGTCAACTGCGACCTCATCGCGGGGCTGACGGGGGAGAGCGTGGAGGAGTTCTGCTCGAGCGTGGACGCGGCTATTGCGCTTGCGCCCGAAAATATCACCGTACATACGCTGTGCCTCAAAAAGGGCGCCAAGCTCAAGGAGGAGACCGCGCGGCTCGAGGCGGGGCGCCTCGCCGATATGATCGCCTATTCCCGCCGCGCGCTCACGGCGGCGGGATATGAGCCCTACTATCTGTATCGGCAAAAATACATGGCGGGCGCGCACGAGAATGTTGGTTGGACGAAACCCGGGCATGCCTGCGTGTACAATATCGACGTCATGGAGGAGATCGCCGATAATCTCGCCGTGGGCGGGAACGCCGTCTCCAAAAAACTCTTTCTGCAAGAGGGGCGCATCGAGCGCCACGGGAGCCCCAAGGATATCCCCACCTATCTTGCTAAGGTCGATCAGCTCATCGCGGAGCGGAAGGCGCTCTTCGGCGGCTGAAACATTGTTGATAAACGCCCCGCCCCGCATCGTGCGATGCGGGGCGGGGTATTGCAATCGGGCGCAGGGCGTGCTATAATAGGATCAGGATTTTGTGAGAGAGGAGTGCTATGGAGATACAGGTCGTCGCCGCGCTCATCGGGGAGGACGGAAAGTTTCTCGTCTGCCGCCGTCCCGCGAACAAGGCGCGGGGGCTTTTGTGGGAGTTTGCGGGCGGAAAGGTGGAAAAGGGCGAAGAGAAAGAGGCGGCGCTCGCGCGCGAATGCCGCGAGGAGCTCGCCGTAGAGCTCGAGGTGGGCGAAGTCTTTGCCGAGCTCACGCACGTCTATCCCGACGTCACCGTACACCTCACGCTCTTTTGCGCGCGTATCGCCGCAGGCACGCCGCAGCTGCTCGAGCATGCCGAACTGCGCTGGGCGACCCCGCAGGAGATGCTCTCGCTCGACTTCTGCCCCGCCGACGCGCCCATCCTGCGCATGCTCGCCGCGCAGTACGCGCCGCAGGGGAACGTGTGAGCGGAGTCGCGTAAAACCGCGCAGGGCACTTTGCACTATGCTCAAAGGGCATTATCGTCGGAAAAAAACAGGCATTTTACAATTCGGCTCCGCCATTGTATAATAGAAAAAACGCGGGAGCATGCCCGCGCGCAAGCATTTACGGAGATTTTGCAATGATGGAGTACAGGAAACTGCCGCGCGGCACGGAGATGATCGGCACGCTCGGCTTGGGGATGGGCGGTATTCAGAACGCCGCGCCCGAAGAGATCGAGGCGGTCGTTTCGCGGGCGATCGAAAACGGGATCAACTTTTTCGATCTGTGCGCGGGCGGCGCGAGCGTCTACGAGCCGTTCGGGCGCGCCATCCGCGGCAGGAGGGAGAAGGTGTATTTTCAGCTCCACTTCGGCGCGGTGTACAACGCGGCGGGCGAATACGGTTGGTCGCGCGATCTTTCCGAGATCAGGCGCACGTTCGCGTGGGAGATGAAGGCGCTCGGCACCGATCATGCGGATTTCGGCTTTCTGCACTGTATCGACGAAGAGAGCGACTTCGAGGATATCTGTGCAAACGGCATATTCGACTATGTGAGGGCGCTGAAAAAAGAGGGGATCGTGCGGCACATCGGGTTTTCCTCGCATACGCCGTCGGTGGCGAATAAGCTGCTCGATACGGGCGAGATCGACCTCATGATGTTCTCGATCAATCCCGCTTACGACTTTGAAAAGGGCGACGAGCTCGGCATCGGCACAGTGCAGGAGCGCGCGGCGCTCTTCCGCCGCTGCGAGGCGGAGGGCGTCGGCATCTCCGTCATGAAACCCTTCCACGGCGGACAGCTCCTCTCGGCGGCGTCGTCGCCATTCAGGCAGGCGCTCACGAAAAACCAATGTATCCAATACTGCCTCGACCGCCCCGCGGTGCTCGCCGTGGTGCCGGGCGTGCGGGGGCTTGACGATCTCGGGGAGCTGCTGCGTTATCCCGCAAGCACGCCGGCGGAGCGCGATTATTCCGCGATCGCCTCGTTCACGCCGGAGGCGGCGGTGGGGAGCTGCGTGTACTGCAACCATTGTCAGCCCTGCCCCGCGGGCATCGACATCGGCATCGTGAACAAGTATTACGATCTGGCGCTCGCGGGCGACAAAATGGCGGCGAACCACTACCAAAAACTTGCCGTCAAGGCGGATGCCTGCCTCGGCTGCGGGCATTGCGACAGGCGCTGCCCCTTCAAAGTCGGGCAGCAGGCGAGAATGAAGACCATTTGCGAATATTTCCGGAAAGGAGTGTAACATGTTAGAAAACGCGCTTGTAAAAAGAAATTGTTCCCTCAGGGTGAAGATCACCGTCAAAACGCTCGTCTCCGCGGGCATCATCGCGCTCGCGGTGCTGCTGCCTCAGCTCGTGCACCTCGCCGCGGGGCAGGCGGGCGGCGTGCGGTGGCTGCCCATGTATCTCCCCGTTCTGCTCGGCGGCTGCCTTTTGGGCTGGCGGTGGGGTTTAGGCGTCGGACTGCTCTCGCCGCTTGCGAGCTTTGCGCTGACCTCCGCATGGGGCGCGCCCATGCCCGCGCTTGCCCGCCTTCCCTTCATGATGGCGGAGCTCGCGGTGTTTGCGGCGGTCTCGGGGCTGTTCTCGGGGAAGATCGCGCAGAACGGCTGGATGGCGTTCCCCGCCGTGCTTCTGGCGGCGGTCGCGGGCAGGGCGTTCTTCCTGCTCCTCGCCGTCCTGTTCCAAAGCGTCGCGCCCTTCACGCCCGCCCTCGTCTGGGCGCAGGTCCAAGAGGGACTTTTGGCGCTCGTTTTGCAGGCGGTGCTCGTTCCGCTCGTCGTCATGGCGCTGCGCCTGCCGCTTTTGCGCGACAAAAAGTAAACCGTATATCGCAAAGAGCCTGCGCTTCGGCGCGGGCTCTTTTTTGTGCGGCAAAACCGTAGACGCGAATATTATACATTTTTTATGTATGATTACACAGTTATGCGGGATTTTCAGGGAATATCTGTCAGAGGGGACTATATTTATAATAAGGTATAAGCAAAACGGTGACGAAAAGGGGGCGCAAGGTTTTTTCGGATAACCTCAGCTTATACTGAATATAAAAAATAAATGTATACGCGGCAAAATTTTTACTTGACAGCATTTTTTCGTCAGAGTATACTTTCAAAGGGTCAGAGTGAAAAAGATGTGACAAATTCGGAAAGTTTGCCGAGAAGTCGGTGAAACGGGATCTGCCCCAAAAAAGAGCGAATACAGACCGCCCGAATCGCGTTTTCGGGCGATTGTGAAAATTATGAGAATTGTGAAAATTTCGTTTTATATGTATATTCGACATTTTAAGCGGAGAAACATTTGACTTTTGCCACTTGAAATTATATAATTATACCATTAAAGTCATGGATTTTGTATATTTGAAGCATAATTTATGTTCACAATGCTTCACATATTCTACACAAAAGTTTGCAAAAAGAACAAAAAATCCATAAAATTTTTTCAAACGGGAATTTCACAGAACATTGTTCCCGGAAGGAAGTATGTGTATGAAGCTCAGGAAGCTGCTCATCGCCGCAATGACCGTTGTTTCCGCCGCATGCGTCGCGGCGGGGATTTCGGCTTGCTCGGATGCTTCCGAAGATTATAGCCAAGCGGGGTATGTGGAGGTCGTCTTTCATCTGGAGGGCGGCAGATACCGCAACAGCACGAACACAGTCACCAATTACTACGGGTTCGAAGAGGGCACGCAGAATCTTATATTACCTCTTGGCGAACTTTCCGGCACGGAGCCCACGCGGGAGAACTACTATCTCGACGGTTGGTATCGCGACCGCGAGGAAGTGGACGGCAACGTCTATTATGAGAACAAGTGGGATTTCGAGACGGATACCGTCTCGGATGAAGGGGTGGAGCTGTACGCCTACTGGCGCCCCGATGTCGACTATTCCTATAACGTCTGTTTCCGCAATGAAGACGGCGAGATCGTGATCCTCGGTACATATAAAGGCAAGTCGGAGGGGGAGCATTTCTCCGACGATCTGAACTATGCGGAGCGCAAGGCGCCCGCGGGGTATACTTTCCTCGGAACGTACGTCGACGAAAACGGCGATCCGTGGGACGAGAACTTCGGGCACCCGGGCGGCGAGGAAGATACGGCAATCAACGTGTTCCCTGTGTACGTCAAGGGCGTCTATGCCGTCGTACGCACGGCGGACGAACTGCGCAGCGCGCTTTCCGCGGGCAGGGGCGTCTATCTGATGAACGACATCGATATGGACGGTCAGACCCTCGGCACGGGCGCGGGCACGAGCGTGAATTACCGTTCGGAGTTCTGCGGGAACGGATATACCGTATCCAATTTCGCCATCGCTTACAATCCAAGCAACCTTGTGAGCAACTCCAACCTCGACGAAGAGGGGAACCTGCTCTGCGTCAGCCTCTTCGGGAATCTTGTGAGCGCCGCCGTAAAGGACGTCACGTTTACCGATTATACGGTGGAACTGGACGCGGAATATTCGCGTATCAGGCGTATCTACGTCGCGCCGCTGTGCACGACGATGCAAAACAGCACGGTCGAAAACGTCTCGTTCGAAAACGGCGTATTCACCTGCGAACGCGTATCTGATCGGCTCACCGCAGACGATCTGCGCGTGCCGGAAGGGAATGGCGCGTATTTCGTAAATATTGACGGCAGCTCGACCGTGACCGGCCTTACCTGTTCGTACGAAAATAACATGCACGCGTATTTTACGCAGTCCGAGTAACGGATAAGATCAAAATATAAAAAATTGCCGTCTGAAAAACGGCAAAAATATTTCGCAAGGGGCGCCCCTTGCGTTCAGGGAATTCTTCGTATTCCCTGAAAAAAGAATTAGCGGGACAGCTGCCTTCGGCGGCGGAAAAAGAGGCATTATGAATTTGCGCCGCGGGTGTGCGGTATGCGGCGCACAGGAAAAAATATAGAGAAGGAGATTTACGATGAAATTCAAAGCTGTTAAAGTGACTGCGGGCGTTCTTGCGGCGAGCATGATCCTGAGCTTCGCAGGGTGCAACGGCGGCGGGGAAACGGGGAGGTACTACGACAACGAGAACGATCCTCTCGTATTCTCCACGCTGGAGGTGGACAGGGTTTTCAACCCGTTCTTCTATACTTCCGGTACGGACGGCGAGGTCGTCGGGCTTACTCAGCTGAGTATGCTCACGAACGACAGCAAGGGCAATCCCTCTTACGGGGAGGACGAGGCGTGCATCGTGCTCGATTACGAGGAGACGACGACGGGCACCGGCGAAAATCAGAAGACGGAATACAAATTCGTCCTCAAAAACAACGTGCAGTTCTCCGACGGCACCTATCTTTCGATGAAGGACGTGCTCTTCAACTTCTACGTCTATCTCGATCCCGTGTACACCGGTTCGAGCACCATCTATTCCACGGATATCGTCGGGCTTCAGGAGTACCGCACGCAGTCCGCTTCGGAAGCCGAGCAGGACAGCTTCATGGCGCAGTTCGAGAACGAGGCGCGCAGCCGCATCGATAACCTCATCACGGCGGCGCAAGACCTCATCGATCAGGCGGGCGTTGTGGGGTTTGCCGACGCGGAAGCCTTCAAGCGCGCGCTTGAAGGGTATCAGGAGGAGCATCCCGGCAACGAATTTGCCAATCTCGTGAATGATTTCGAACTCGTCGCCGGCTATACCGATACCGACGGCGTCAAGCACGACGGATTCTTCATGGAAGAGCTCGAGGACGACTGGTCGGCTGCGCTCAACAGTTACGAAGATACGTCGTTCTCCGATGAAAACGGCACCGTCTACAAGCCGTTCACCACGGATGTGGAGGTGTTCCTCTACAACGAGGGGTATGTTTCATGGAGCAAGCGCGACGGAAGGCTCCACTCTTCGATCATGAGCGACGCCGATCTCGACGCCGGCAAGCTCAAGGAATATACGAAGGATCAGGCGATCGCGCTCGTCTATAACGATAAGATCCCCAATGATATCGTGGAAGTCGTCAGCTATTGGCAGACGTCGGTCACGCTCAGCACCTATCTTGCAAACGCCGCGCTCGGCGAGTATTATCAGACGCACGAGCGTACTTACAACAATATCAGCGGGATCCGTTTCGCCAACCGCACCGAGCCCGTCACCGTGAACGGCACCACCTACGCGGTGCCCGAGTACGAGGAAGGCTCCAACAACACGCACGTCGTCAACGGCAACGAGGTGCTCTCCATCACCATCAACAAGGTCGACCCCAAAGCGATCTGGAACTTTGCCATTCCCGTGGCGCCCATGAACTACTACTCCGACGCGGAGCACATCGCGGCGTTCGACTACGAGAGCAACTTCGGCGTGGAGTACGGTTCGCAGGACTTCTATAACAACGTCGTCAACGGCAGCGACAAGATCGGCGTTCCCAAGGGCGCAGGTCCCTATGCTGCAAGCAAGGCGGCGGGCGGCATCGACAACATTCAGGCGGGCGACTTCTACGACGTCGGCGTCATCTACTTCGAACGCAATCCCTATTTCATCATGGGTCCCGCAAAGATCAAGAAGGTGCGCTATCAGGTGGTCGCCTCCTCCGGTATGCTCAACTCGCTCTACACCGGCGCGATCGACTTCATCTCGCCCAACGCGAAGCCCGAAACGATCAGCGATCTCAATAACCGCAGGGACGAGGGGATCGGCAACGATTCCATTACCACGATGGGTTACGGGTATATCGGCGTCAACGCCGGCAAGATCCCTTCCATCAATGTGCGCCGCGCCATCATGCACGCGATCAACGTACAGGAGTGCGTGAACTACTACGGTACGGAGGCGCAGGCGATCTACCGCTCCATGTCGCGCGAGAGCTGGGCTTATCCCGAGGACGCAACGCCCTATTATCCCTACATCGGAGGTCCCGTGCCCGAAGATCTTTCCGTCGTCAATCCCGATTACGCGGATTATGTGACGAGGCTCGGAAAGCGCGCGGGCGATACGCTCACCACGGAAGAACAGTACGCGTTTATCCGTCAGCTCGTTGAGGACGCAGGCTACACGCTGGGCGCCAACGGCGTATATTCGAACGGGACCGATACCTTGAAGATCACATTCACGATCGCGGGCGAAGAGACCGATCACCCCGCGTACAGCGCTCTCAACCATGCGCGCGAGATCCTCAACGAGTGCGGCTTCCAAATCACCGTCAAGACGGACGCGCAGGCGCTCACCAAGCTCACGACGGGCGACCTCGCTGTGTGGGCGGCAGCGTGGAGCTCCACCATCGACCCCGATATGTATCAGGTCTACCACAAGGATTCCACCGCGACGTCCACGCTCAACTGGGGATACCGTCAGATCAAGCTGAATGCGGGCGGAAGGTACAATAAGGAGTATGCGCTCCTTGATGAGCTCTCCCTTCTTATCGAGCAGGCGCGCGAAACGACCGTGCAGAGCACGCGCAAAGATCTCTATTCGCAGGCGCTCGATATCGTTATGGAGATGGCGATCGAGCTTCCTACCTATCAGAGAACGGATCTGTTTGCCTACAACGCGAACAAGATCGACGAAACGACGTTCACGCCTCTTGCGGACCGCTCCGCGTTCAAGGGGCTCACGAGCGATCTTTACAACGTTTCTTTGATCGTAGAAAGATAAGAAGAGACCGCGCCGCTTCCCGCGGCGGGTCTGAAAATCGGGTAAATTATGCTCAAATACATCATCAAAAGACTATTGATCTCCATCGTTATCCTTTTGGGCGTCTCCATCATCATCTACACGATGGTGCGCCTTATGCCGAACGACTATGTGGATAATAAATTCAGCAGTCAGCTCTCGCAGGGTACGATCACCATGGAGGATATCCAACACTTCAAAGAGCTGTACGGCATCGGGGATAACTCCTTTTGGGGGATCTTGTCCGGCTACTTTCAGTGGCTTGGGAATCTGATAAAGGGCGATCTCGGGATCTCCTTCAAATATCAGAAACCCGTGGGCGAAGTGATCGGGCAGAACATGTGGATCTCGTTCGCGATCGCCATCGTCGCCACCATCCTGCAATTTCTTATCGCCATCCCGCTCGGCATTTCGAGCGCAACGCATCAGTATTCCGTGCGGGACTACGCGGTCACGGTGTTTACGATGATCGGCATATCGCTGCCGACGTACTTCTTTGCGGCGATCGTCATCAAGATATTTGCGGTCGATCTTGGGATCCTGCCGCCGAACGGGCTCATATATCCGACCAAGAGCTATGCGGAAAACTTCATGGGGCAGATGGAGCGGTTCGGCGATATCATCGTACACCTGATCTTGCCGATATTCGTCAGCGTCATCCTCTCCATCGGCAGCCTCATGCGCTACACGAGAACGAACACGCTCGAAGTGCTCGGCGCCGACTATATCCGCACCGCCCGCGCAAAGGGGCTCTCCGAGCATAAGGTCATCTATAAGCATGCGTTCCGCAACACGCTCATCCCGCTCGCCACGCTGCTCGCCGGCATCCTGCCTTCCCTCTTCGGCGGCATGATGATCACCGAGGAGGTTTTCGGCATCGACGGTATCGGGCGGCTCGCCTATCAGGCGCTGCGGGAGGGAGACGTCCCGTTCGTCATGGGCTACAATATGTTCCTCGCGATCCTGACGGTCATCGGAACGCTGTTGTCGGACATCATGTATGCGGTCGTCGATCCGCGCGTGAAACTTGGAAAGTAGGAGACTGTATGAAAGAACACGAGATCGAAGAACGCAGCAAAGAAGCAGCCGCGCTCGACGCCGAAACGGAACTCGCGGAAACGGACGCAGTCCCCGAAGTCGTCGAGAAGGCGAACGAAGATATCCCCGAGGCGGTCGCGGCAACGGAGGAAGCCGAGGAAGAGGAAACGTACAAGGAATTGAGTCCGTTCAGGATCGTCATGCGTCGATTCTTCCGCTCCAAGCTCTCCATCATCGGGCTTGTCATGATCGTATTTTTGTTTCTCTTTTCCTTCCTCGGACCGGTCATTTACACAAGATGGGGCGAAGAGACGGTAGACAGGACTCCCGTTACCAATTATTTCAACTATACTTACGAATATTTCGACGCGGACAACGCGGAGATCACCGTCATCGAAGAGCTTCAGATTCAGGACGATAAGAACTCCTATGCCGATCCCTCTCCGGAGCACCTGCTCGGAACGGACGATCAGGGCATGGACGTCTTTGTCAGGCTGATGTACGGCGGCAGGATATCCCTCATGATCGGGTTTATCGTCGTCATCCTCGAAACGATCATCGGCATCATCCTAGGAGGATTGGCGGGGTACTTCGGCGGATGGGTCGATCAGGTCATCATGCGTATCGTGGATATCTTCAACTGTATCCCGACGCTGCCCATCCTCCTGATCGCCTCGGCGATGATCGACTCATGGGAATTGGCGCCCGACCAACGAATATATGTGCTGATGGTGATCATCACGATTTTCAGTTGGAGCGGTGTTGCGCGAATGGTGCGCGGGCAGATCCTCTCCCTGCGCGAACAGGAGTACATCACCGCTACGGAAGTCATGGGGCTTCCGACGTGGCGCAAGATCTTCAAACACCTCATCCCCAACGTCATGCCGCAGCTCATCGTCTCGATGACGCTCGGCTTGGGCAGCGTTATCCTCTATGAGTCCACGCTGAGCTATCTCGGTCTCGGTGTTCAGCTCCCGCAGGCGGCGTGGGGAACGATGATCGCAACGGCAAACGATCCCGTTGTGCTCAACTATCACCTCAACATGTGGCTGCCTGCCGGCATTATGATCGTCATTGCAGTCCTCGGGTTCAACTTCGTCGGCGACGGTCTGCGCGACGCGATGGATCCCAAGGCGCGGAAATAAACAAAGAGCAGATTGCGATGAGAAAAAAGAAAAATACAAACTATGTATCGCTCAAGGAGAGCCGCAGGATCATCCGTTATAACGTCAAACAGATGCGTTATTACGAAAAGCTCAAGCGGCAGAAGCGCGATCCTCGGGAGTATACCGCGACGATGCGCGACCCGAACAACATCGTCGAGATCGACGGGCTCAAAACGTGCTTTTTTACGGATAACGGCACGGTCATGTCCGTCAACGGCGTCTCCTTCGATATCCCGAAGAACAAGATCGTCGGCGTCGTGGGGGAATCGGGCTGCGGCAAGAGCGTAACGTCGCTTTCCATCATGCAGCTCGTACAGGCGCCGCAGGGGCAGATCGTGGAAGGGTCCATCCGTTTCGCCGCGCAGGATTACAAGCTCGACGAAGCGGGCAAGCCCATCCCCGTTTGGGAATACGTCGAAAAAGACGGCAGAAAGATCATCAAAACGGAACAGGCGCTCGATAAAAAGGGGCGCCCCCTCCTCGATAAAGAGGGGAACCCCGTCATGAAGAACGTTCAGGCAAAGGACGAGAACGGACTTCCGCTCTTCGAACTCGAGGAAAAGACGTACGACATCGCCAAGATGCCCGCAAAGGAGCTCTACCGCATCCGCGGCAAAGAGATCACCATGATCTTTCAGGAGCCGATGACGAGCCTCAATCCCGTGTTCACCGTCGGCTATCAGCTCGACGAGGTCTCCTTCCTCCACACGCCCGGCATCTCCAAGAAGGAGGCGCGTGAATACAGCATCGAGATGCTCAGAAAAGTCGGCATCTCCATGCCGGAGCACACCTACGACTGTTATCCGCATGAGCTCTCGGGCGGGATGCGGCAGCGCGTCATGATCGCCATGGCGATCGCGGGCAATCCCAAACTCATCATAGCGGACGAGCCGACAACGGCGCTCGACGTGACCATTCAGGCGCAGATCCTCGAACTGCTGCGCGATCTCCAGCGCAAACAGGGGTGCTCCATCATGCTGATCACGCACGATCTCGGCGTGATCGCCGAGATGGCGGACGAGGTCGTCGTCATGTACGCGGGCAAGGTTATCGAAAAGGGCACGGTGCACGATATCTTCAACAATCCCCTGCATCCCTACACGGTGGGGCTGCAAAAAAGCAAGCCGCTGCTCGATTCCGATTCCAACGAGCCGCTCTATTCCATCCCGGGACAGGTCCCCAATCCCATCAACCTGCCCGATTGCTGCTATTTCAAAAACCGCTGCGGCCGCTGCACCGAGGTGTGCAAGGGACCCTATCCCGAAATGGTCCGCGTGAGCGATACACACTATGTTTCCTGCTATCTCTATCAAAAAGAAAAAG
>DBGBVX010000087.1:0-5477 GCA_048370055.1 Candidatus Gallimonas sp.
CAAGGGTGAGTCCTGCAACACTAAAAAAGAATCTGGCGCTTTTAAACGCCAGACCCAAGAAGGTTTTACATTACCATACACCACAAGATTTGTTTGATCAAAATCTTTCTAACTGTTGCACTTAAGTTGACAATTCACCCGGGAGATCGGATCCTGCCCCTTTCGGGGTTCTCCGTGCGGATAAACGTTCCTCAATCCATTTTCGAAAAATCCGAGAAGGCGGGGATCGTCTGCGCGCTCGCCTGTTCGCCGTCGCGCTCATAGACAATGCGGAGCGCATCGTTTGCGCGGACGGTCAGAAGCACGTCTGAAATATGAAACGAACGGGTGATCGGATGATTTGTACCGGCGATCTCAATGGAAACGATCTTGTCTCCCGCCGCGAGCCCGAGCCTTGAAGCGACGGAATTTTCCGATACGGACTGCACGATGATCTCTTCCTGTATATTGCCGTATCCCTTCTCGGGATCGTAGACGTACTTGGAATTGCGCGTGGAGACCGTAATGCCAAGCGTGAGCTTGTAAGCGCCGTTCGTATCGGCGTTGCCGTCGCTGTCATAGAAAAGGATGTTTTCCGCAACGCCGCGTACGATCTCGAGCGGAATGGCATAGTTGATGTTCTGATCGGTGGAATTGCCGGCGTTGGTGATGCCGATGAGTTCGCCGTTCGCATTGAAGAGCCCGCCGCCCGAATTTCCGCTGTAGAGCGGCGTATCGATGCGCAGCGAACGGTAGGCGCGCGCCGTACCGTCCACATTGAGCGTGATCTGCTCGTTTTCGGTACTCACGATGCCCTGCGTAACACTCAAGCCCTTGCCTTCCGGATTGCCGATCGCGATCGCCGTTTCGCCGACGTGATAGGCGTCCGCGAGCGTGACGGCGCGGATATCTTCGTTGATCGCTTTGAGGGCGCTCGTCTTTGCGCGGAGCACCGCGATATCCGCCTCCGCCGATCCGCCGACATATTCGAGGGCGATCGCGTAATCGCCATAGGAATATATCGTATAGCCGTCGGAATCCTTATCGGCAACACCGTCGCCGTTTTCATCTTTTGCGGAAGGCGTATTCTCGCTGCCGTATAAATATCCGTAAATCTTGCGCGCGATCTTCGTGCCGCCGTTTTTCTCGCTGTCGGCTTCCTTTATGTACACGACATGATAATTCGTGAGGATGGTCGTGTAGCCGTCCGCGCCGTCGTCGATGGCGTAAATAACTGCCGAGCCCGTCGAAACGGCGGTATCGGAGGTCGAAAACCCGAAGAATACGTCCGTCTCCGTCTTGATGTACTCGCTGTACACCTTCATGCTCGATTGCAGACACGTTCCGACGACCGCCGCCGTGCCGTTTGCGTTCAGCGTAAGGTATTTTTCGAGAAACTGCGCGAACGTCAGATCGTCCCCCGTGGCATTTTTGTACTCCTGATAGATCTCGAGAACGGACACATCCTTCCCGTCCGCACCGTTCCTGACGGTGAAAGTACTCGTTTCGCCGTCAGAATACGTTACGGTATAGATATCTTCCGCGCCGCTCGAACTTGTTTTTTCTATGGACGTTACATACCGTGCCGTTTCGCCCGCACAGGAGGTAAACACGCACGCGCAGACGAGAACGAGCGCCGCGATCACCACGAGAAATATCTTTTTGAACAGCTTTTTCGGAAATTCCATACCCTACCTCTTATCTCAGGCAAATTGGCTGTTGTACAGCGCGGCATAGGCGCCGCCCTTTTTGAGAAGTTCCTTGTGATTCCCCTGCTCGATGATATTGCCCTGCTCCATGAAGAGGATATTATCGGCGTCGCGGATAGTCGAAAGCCTGTGCGCGATGACGAAGCTCGTTCTTCCGCTCATGAGTTTTTTCATCGCCTTGCCGATCTCCGCCTCGGTACGGGTATCCACGCTTGAGGTCGCCTCGTCGAGGATGATGACGGGCGGGTCGCACAGGAACACGCGCGCAATGGTGATGAGCTGACGCTGACCGACGGAGAGATTGCCCGCGTCGTTGTCGAGCACGGTATCGTAGCCCTGCGGCATCGTGCGGATGAAATAATCCACCTTCGCCATCTACGCAGCGCGCACGATCTCCTCGCGCGTTGCGTTGGGTTTGCCGTATGCGATGTTTTCCGCGATCGTTCCGCCGAACAGCCATGTATCCTGCAGCACCATGCCGAAGTTGTGGCGGAGCCCCTGCCGCGTCATATCCGTGGTGGGCACGCCGTCGATGGTGATGCGCCCGCTGTTTACTTCGTAGAAGCGCATGAGCAGGTTGATGAGCGTCGTTTTGCCGGCGCCCGTCGAACCGACGACCGCGATCTTCTGCCCGGGATTCGCCGTGAAACTGATGTCCTTCATGAGGATCTTATCGGGGAAGTAGCCGAAGCTGACGTGCTCGAAGGCGATGCGCCCCTCCGCACGCTCGAGCGTGACGGGCGTATCCGTATCGGGCACCTCCTCCTCGTCGTCGAGGAACTCGAAGGTACGCTCTGCGGACGCGAGCGCCGATTGCAGCGAGTTGATCATGTACGAAGTTTCGGTGAGCGGCTCGGCGGCAAGGTTGATATATTGGAAGAACGCCTGCACGAAACCGAGCGACATGACGCCCGTGAGCATCCAATTACATGCGATGAGCAAAATGACTGCCTGCGAGAGGCGGGAAAGGAATCGGATGAGCGGATTTACGCTGTTCGTGAGGAAGTCGGCGCGCTGCGCCGCCACGCGCACGTCTTCCGCGGCGGCGGAGACCTTCTGAATGCTCTCCGCCTCGTGATTGTAAGCCTTGATCACGTCGCGGCCCGTATAGTACTCTTCCGCGATACCCGTAAGACGGGCGATCGCCTCCTGCCGCTCGGACGCCGCAATGAGGTTCTTCTTCGCCACGACTTTGGTGATGAGAAGGCTCACGACGGAGAACGCAAGGAAGATGAGCGCGAGTTCCCAACTCAGGCAGAACATGAACACGAGCGAGCCGACGACCGTACCAATGGACGTGAGCAGCTTCAAAAGACCGGTCTGTAACGTTTCGGAGACTTTATCCAAATCGCTCGTAACGCGGCTCAGGATCTCCCCGGGCTTGTTCTGATCGAAGAAGCGGAGCGGCAGTTTGTTCATCTTCGCGCTGATCTGACGGCGGAGCGTAAGGATGAGCCGCTCGGCGACGCTCGCCATCAGGAAGGATTGAAAATAATACACAACGCCGAGCACTGCGTACATGACGCAGAGGATGGTCATTTCAAATCCGAGCGGATCCCACGCAATGACGAACGGCGTACCGTTTGCGACCGATTCGTTGATGGCAGCCTGCAAAACGTCGATGACGATCGCGCTGTAATAGGGCGTGAAAATATTGAGAACGGTATAAACGACGATGCAGAACGCAACGACGAGCAGTCTGCTGCGCTGATTTTTCAGCTGTCCGAAGAGGCGCGCAGCCGTCTTGCGGGCGTGTTGGGGCGCGTCGCGGAGCGCCGCGATGTTGGTTTTCTTTTTACTCATGGATCTCGCTTGCCTCCTTTGTCTGAGACTCGTAGATTTCCCTGTATACGGAGCAATTCTCCAAAAGCTCTTCGTGCGTGCCGACGCCTACCGGCTCGCCTTCGTGCAGGACGATGATCTGCTCGGCATGGCGGATCGTGCTCACGCGCTGTGCGATGATGATGACCGCGGCTTCCTTTGTCTCGGCGGCGAGCGCCTTTCTCAGCGCGGCGTCCGTTTTGAAGTCGAGCGCGGAAAAGCTGTCGTCGAAGATATAACATTCGGGCTTTTTGACGAGTGCGCGGGCGATGGAAAGGCGCTGTTTCTGCCCGCCCGAGAAGTTCGTGCCGCCCTGCGCGACGAAGGAATTGAGCCCGTCGGGCAGGGAGCGCACGAAGTCCCCCGCCTGCGCGACGTCGAGCGCGTGCCAAAGCTCTTCGTCCGTCGCGTTCTCGTTGCTGTAACGGAGATTTTCCGCGATCGTGCCCGCGAACAGCCATGCGCGCTGCTGCACATAGGCGATCTTATCGCGGAGCTGACGCTGCGGCATCTTTTTGATGTTGACGTTATTGAGGAGCAGCTCGCCGTCCGTTGTGTCGTTGAAACGCAGGATGAGCGATGCGACCGTCGATTTCCCGCTGCCCGTGCCGCCGATGATCGCCGTCGTCGTGCCGCGCTTGCAGGAGAAATTGAGGTTTTTCAGCGTGTATTCCTCGGAATCTGCAAAGCGGAAGGCAACGTTATCGAATTTGACCACGTCCTCGCAGGAGGCGGGGAACCATACGTCCTTATCCGTATGATCCTGAATCGTGGGCGAGAAATCGAGCACTGCCTGCACGCGGTTCGCACACTCGAAGGCGCGCGGCAGCGTCAGGATGATCATCTGCGCCATCATCAGATAAAAGAGCGCGAGAAGCGCGTACTCAATGATCGCCGCGATGTCCTCGATGTGAAACGCGCCCGCCGTCACGCGGTAGCCGCTGAGCGTATAGACGATGATGACGAAGAGATTTACGGCGAAGAAAGAGATCCCGTCGAGGCTTGCGAACATGCGGTTCGCCTTGATGGACGTATCCGCATATGCCGAGAACGCCGTATCCATGCGGTTTTTCTCGTCCTCCTCCTTATTGAACGCGCGCACGACGCGCACGCCCGTGATATTTTCAAGAAGAACGGCGCTCATCTTATCGAGGAGCTTCTGCAATTTACGGAAGAGCGGCGACGCACTGCGCATGATGAAGACCGCGATCACGGTAATGACCGCAAGCACCGCGAGCAGGATGCACCCGAGCATCCAATCCTTCGTGAACGCAAGCACAATGGACACGATGAAGACGATCGGCACGGGCAGGATCATTTGGAAACTGCTCAGAAGCGCGAAGTGGATATTCGTGACGTCCGAAACGGTACGCGTGGTGATCGACGCGACGCCGAACGTGCGGAAATCGGCGACTGCAAGCTCGAGCGACTTCTGATAGAGCGCGTCGCGCATATCTTTGCCGACGCGCGCCGCAAGGACGGCGCAGGTATAGCCGCTCAGGATGCCGCCCGCGCCCGAAATGATCGCGGCGACAGCCATGACGACGGCGGTTTTTGCCAACGTGCTGAATTGCGTACCCGCCGCTCCGCCTTCCCGCATCATTTCCGACGCAAGCGTGGGAATGATCAGCGCACCGACGACGTCGACGATGAGAAGGAAAACGGTGATAAGACAGAGCTTCCAATGCGGTTTGAGAAAACGGAAAATCAGTCTCATACAGTTTGTTTTTGTTCTGCTAACTCCTTCGGAAAATTTCGTGTATGTAGACACCGTATCCGGAGATCCGATACATAGAAAAAGGGTGCGCCCGATTGCCGTTACACAACCGGGCGCACCCGTGATCTTTTCAACCGTTGCGGCTGCGGCCGCAAGTTCTCCGATCAACGATGATTGATTTATCTTTCACAAATCAGCGGGCATTATACACGATAGAAAATCATATGTCAACTATTGGAACACACTTTTTT
>DBGBVX010000088.1:0-49842 GCA_048370055.1 Candidatus Gallimonas sp.
GCTCACGCATCAGGATTCCACAAATACGATCAACTTGTATTCCGTTTGGGAAGCCAATGAATACAGGGTGTCGTTTGACGGAAATCAGCAATATATCGATAATTCTTCGAACAGTCTCGTTTCAGGTTCTACGCCGAGCGAGATCTATACGATCGGGGAAACCGATGACACAGAAACAAAACTCCCTCAGACAGGGTTTGTATTTGTCGGATACCGCTTCCTCGGTTGGTACGCAAAATCGGGCTCCGGCGAAGCGGATAGCGATATTTTCTCTGCCGGAACATCTTTCCTCGATCCCGATGTAAATCTTGCCGCATACGGAACGCGGTCTGATACCGATAAACATATTTACACCCTTACCCTGTATGCTGCATGGGAGTCGATCTTCTCGGGCGGCGGCGTGGGTATGTCCGGAAATCCGTTTGTTATATCGAATGTTTCCGATCTCGAAACGCTTGAAAAAACCGTCAACGGCGAAGATGTCACGTTTGATACGCCGTACTATAATACTTTGATCGACGGGCAGCCTAAATATGCCGCCGAAAATTATGAAGGCTATTACTTCAAACTCGGAGGGGATATCGGCAGTTCAGCTGATCCCTTCACGGGCGTGATCGGCCGCGTAAGCACGGCGCCTGTCGAGGGCGGTTCGCATGCGGACGACGATGCGCAAAATCACCTCGATCAGGAAGATCAGATTTCAAACGCCGTCTACGGCAGCGGCGCGACGTCCGGCGGGAACGGCGCGGCGGCGGGCACCCCGTTCAAAGGCACCTTCGACGGCGATGGCAATACCGTCTATCTGAACATCAACAAGCAAAAGACGGATAAGGGTGACGCCGGCGAAACCGTCGTGGATAATACATACGGTACTTATACGAACGGTGATGAAACGCTCACCGGCGTAGGACTTTTCGGATATATCGATCACGCTACCATCAGAAATCTTACGCTCGCAGGCGCCGTGCACGGCTATGCGCATGTGGGCGGGCTCGTCGGGTACGCCTTCGGCGGCACCATCGAAAATGTCTACAACACGGCAGTAATTACCTCCGGCGGGCACGACGTCGGCGGCGTGATCGGCACCTTCTACGAGCTTTCCGCAAATTACGCGCGCTCTTCCGTGACGAACGCCGCAAACGCGGGCGAGGTGAAATACGCGCCGCGCGAAAACGGCAACAAGACGCGCATTCTCGATGTAGAGGAGAATTGGAACGAACTCGATATCATTGCCGACGCCGAGGGCGTCCGCTTCGGCGGCGTGATCGGCGCGGGTGTTACGCTGCGCCTCACGGGCGGCTATAATACGGGCGATGTCACCGCGCGCTACGGCGTGGGCGGCGTTGTCGGCACGCTCCGTTCGCTTGACGACAGCACCGCGAACGATGCGTTCATCACGCAGTCCTTTAACATCGGCACGGTCGAGGCGACATCCGGTCTGTACGCCAAATCCACATGGAATACCGGAACAGAAGAGCTCAGTCAGACCTTTATCACCGCATACACGGGCGGCGTCACGGGCAGGCTCGTCGGCGTGAGCACCGTCAGCAATTCCTTCAACGGCGGTGAGGTCAAGGCGACTTTCGTTGCGCAGATCACGGGCGTGGTATCGCAGAATAGCGGTTATACGTTTGTGTCGTCTGCGCCCGAAGTCGGCTCGGCAGACAGCGGCGATTACCTTGGCGCGCGCGGCGTGGGCGGCATCGTCGGTTTCACTTCCTATATAAGAGGTACTTCCGCGGGGCGTATCGCGCTGAGCAACGTATATAATACGGGCTCTGTCTCCGCATGGGCGGGCGTCGGCGGTATCGCGGGCTATTTTGCCTATGCGAACATCAACGAGGCGTTCAACGGCGGCAACGTCACCGCAAACGGCACGCATTACAGCGCACAGTCGGGAACGCGCGCCGCGGGAGGCTATAAGGTCGGCAATGACAGCGATTGGGTATACGTCTCCTACCTCGGCGCGGTCGTCGGGCGCGGCGTGAGCGCAACGCTCGGTGCAACCGTCTCTTACAATATCAACTCCACTTACAAAGGGTATACCGACGCGACGATTCAGGCGATCGGCGACAGCGCCTACAACGCCGAATTCGGCTTCACCGCAAATACCAACTCTGCAAGCGGGCTCACGAGCGCGCAGATGCGCGTCTATGAGGATCACGTTCTTCCGAGCGGGTTCTCGCAGGGCTTCAATACCTCCGGTTGGGAATTCCTCAGCACAGGAACGGCGGAAGGGGAGTCTGCAGAAAGTCAATACTCCTACTATCCTCAGCTCTCCGCATTCACAAGGAATACCCTCGATTGGACGTTCAGCGTGAACGTGGAGTCCGCGCAGAATATGACGATCCCCGAGATCAGCCGCCATTATGCGCGCATCATGTATACGAACGATGACGGTGAAGATGAGCCTATCGTGGATAATAAGCCATTCACCCTCACCTTCGTGCTTGGCGGCGGCGCGTTTGCGTTCGACGGTGACGATAACTCGTTCGAAGACGGAACGAAGGACTATACGCAGGTCGAGGGCAACAGCGACCGCTACTACTACAACTTTACCTATCCGCAGGACGGCGGCGCCACGGCGCTCGAAGCGCCCAAGGCGCCTGTGCGCGTGGGCTATACCTTCGAAGGGTGGTATATCGACAGCACTTATACGCAGGAATTTGATTTCGGCGCCATTCCCGGGCAGAATATGGTCATCTATGCCCGTTGGGTGCCCGTCAGCTACAGGATCGACTACCTCAATGTGAACGACGTCGGCGGGCGTATCAATGGCGACTATACCAACAGCTTCACCGTCGAAAACGCGACGAGCGGGCAGATCAGTTTCCCCGGCGTCGATAATATGTTCCGCCGCGGTTATCGGTTCGTCGAGTGGCAGTATGGCGGGGAGGGGAACCGCCAAAAAGTGACGCATGCTGATGTCATTACATCGGGTGTGACCGCTCCCACGCTGCGCCTGTACTGTTACAATCCGGATAATGCTTCGTCGAGTGTGGTGGCAGATATCCTTTTCAGCGATCTGAACAATCAGACGCTCTATCTGTATGCCGTCTGGTCGGAGCAGACATACGATATCACATACTATCTGAACGACGAGGCATATGAAAGCAGAACGGCGCTCGATAGTGTTCCCGAAGGATTTGATGAGTATACCTTCGGGTCGCAGGCGTTTGTGCTCTGGTCGGGCGAAACGCTCAATGCGCGGAACCCCGGCTATATCTTCAACGGTTGGAGGATCGAACAGTACGACGATACCGATGAACAGAATCGGGGATACTATGCCCGCAGCGGACTGCGTTCCTATCTCGAATCGGGAACCGTGGGCGATTTTGTCCTCGTCGGCGATTGGACGGCGGTAAACTACACGCTCACCTTTAACCTCGGGATCGGCTCGATCACCTCTGAGATGGCGGCAGATTACGGGCTCACATCCAACCTTGGTCTGTATTCGCTCACGCTCGGATATGAGCAGTCTCTTGAAAACGGCGATACAATGTGGTCTGAATTTGCGCCAAATCCGCCTGCGGGATATACTTTTGCAGGGTGGTACACGGGCGTAAACGGCACAGGCGATCGTGTAACGCTTGGCGACGGCTCGTTTACGATGCCTGCGGCGGATACCACGCTCTATGCGCACTACACCCTCAACGAGTATACCGTCACGGTGCAGATCCCCAAAACGGTGGGCGCAGACGTGACGGTGAGTATCGACCCGGGTTTCGATCCTGAAGATTATGGCTTTGCGGAAGGAACTCATACAGAAGAGGATTACGTCTACACATTACAGGTTTCTCACGGAAACGGCGCGGAAGAGGCGCTCTCTGCGGTTGCCGCCGCGCTTCGGTTTGCAACTTCGGGATGGCATTTTACAGATTGGACTGTAGCATGGACGACGCAGAGCGAAGGTACCCCGTCTATTTACCGCGTCACGGGCGCTCTGACTGTTACTGCGAACTGCAATGCGGAACGGATCGTCGTCAACTTCGTCAATCAGATCACGGGCGCGACGATTGTTACCGAAACGATCACTGCGGGAAGTACTGTGACGGATATCCCCACATTTGAAAACCCGTTTGGTTACACATTCAGGCATTGGCTGTACAACGGCAGCGTGTATACCGAAGAAACTCTGAAATCCGTTACGTTTACGGCGTCCTCTACGGTGTACGCTGTGTTTGCGCCCGCAAAAGTTAACGCCACATTCTATCTCGGCGACGCGGGGACGGGAACCGCTGAGCCCGAAAAGTACACATTCGGCGCGGCGTTCGGTTCCTTCCCCACGGTGGGAGAGCTCAAAGGCACTCTCGGCTACGAGGTCGTCAATTGGTATGTTCAGATAAAGAATAAGGATAGTGTTTCGGAATATCTTGTGAGTACGGATACGCTGCTCACGGAAGGATACGTCACAAAGGCAGAGAACGGGACTTATTCCGTTGTCCTCCGTGCAGATATCGAATTGTATGAATATACCGTCACGGTCAATTCGGGCGCGGGCGGCAGCGTATCGGGCTATACGGGCACGTACTATCAGTATGAGTATGCTGACGGCGTCAATGCCGAAGTCAATTTCGAGTTCCCCGTTGGGTACAATGCTTCGCCGAACACAGGCTACGAGCTTGCAGGATACCTTGTAAACGGAGAGATGGTATCTTGGACGGAAGGGGATGCTGCAACCGCCATCGCCGCATATCTTCTTGAGAATGGAATCACAGGAAATATCACGATCACCGCGCAATGGCAGCTCAAAAAATACGCGGTGTGGTTTGACGCGGGCGCAGACGGATATTTTGTGGTCGATGAAGCGGAAGGCGTCACCTTCTATTCCGATGCGGATACGCCTGCAACGGGAGGAGAGGCGCGGTATGCGGTCATCTTTGTCGAGCACGGCACCGCACCTGACTTTAATATCGCTCCTTACAGAACGGGCAGTTCGTTCAGCGGTTGGAACTACGGCGGTGCGCTCAATATCACTTCCGAGCGCTCTCCCGCAAACGGCAACGCCATAACGGCGTATTGGACGACCGAGTCGTATTCTATCCGCTACGAGCTTGACGGCGGTTCGCTTACAGGCAATTACGCGACTTCTTATCGGTACGGCGATGAGATCGATTTTACCGCGCCCGCATATGTTCCCACGCGCGAAGGCAGCACCTTCCTCGGTTGGTTCGATCAGGCAGAGGGCGGAGAAGAAATCGAGTCGACGGCGGGAAGAGCCGAATCGCTTACGCTCTATGCGCATTGGCAGGTGAATACCTATGCGCTCCGACTCACGATCAGTCTGCCGCAAGGTGTTGAGAAAGCGACGATAGAGGGGTGGTTTAGAAACGCAGGAATTTCTTTCCTTGCGGAAGATATCGTCGATAATTCCATAACCGTGTGGGTGTATGCGGAATACGGCACGTCGCTCACCGCGCTCAACAGCGTACTTCAAACGATCGGCGAAGGTACGGGAACGGCATATATTCCCGTCGGTTGGAGAAACGGAGACTCTGCATATTATTTCTCTGCCATGCCCGCAAGCGGCAATCCTTTAAGGACTCCGATCGGTTTTGATGAGCTTCAGAGCAGCGGCTGTATGCAGCTTACCAACAGTTATGCTTCTCAGGCGAACTATCACACGATCACCGTATACCTCACCGAAGAGGACGTTACGTCGGATCTCGTCTATACGATCCTGTATGTCCTTTCGGGCAATAATACGGTTGAGCCTACCGATCCCGCCCGCACAGGATATACCTTCTCGGGGTGGATGCAGTACAATGCTGACGGCGATGATACGGAATTTACATTCGGCAGTCCGCTCAACGACAATGTTGTGCTCTACGCCGCATGGACGCCAAATGAGTACACCGTAACGTTCGACGGAAACGGGGCGACCTCGGGTACGATGGATGCTCAGAATTTTAAGTATGGCGAAACGAAAAACCTCGATGCAAACGCCTACGAGCGCACGGGCTATACGTTCAGCGGTTGGGCAACAACGCCGGACGGCACAGTAGTTTATACGGATGGAGCAGAGGTTTCCAATCTTACTGCGGATGAGAATGGGAAGGTCACGCTCTACGCCGTTTGGAAGGCGAATACCTATACGATCGTATTCCATTACGGCAATATCTCGGTAAAGGAAGATAACTTAGCAGGTTACGGCGGAGTGCCTACGGATCCTGTTCCTTTTGCCTATGGGGTGACCATCAACTATTTAGGAGCGGCGGCGGTCAACCACTACAGCCACGCGTGGTATATGTGGAAGGATGGACAAAACGCAGTGCTTTTCAGCAATTCCACGATGCCCGATCTTTCTGCCGAGAGGTACGAGGGGTATGTCGAAACGGACGGAAGCACTTATACGATCCATCTCTACGCCGTCTATACAGCCGAAACGTACTATATCCGTTATCAATCGGGCGGTTCGACGTCGGTCGACGTTACAATGGTAACGGAGCAGATACTCAATTCTGCCGAGGCTTCGCGCGGGTATGCCTTTGTCGGTTGGGAACTCTATACAAACGGCAATCCGGTATCCGAAGGGAATTACTTCAACTTCTTTGCCGTGGAAGGCGGTGCAGTTGTGTTCCGTACGCAGTCCGGCGGCGGGAATACGTACCCCGTCGCGCTCGGTGCTTTGGAAGCGTACACGCTCGTTCCCCATTTCGAGGCGATCGAATACACGATCGATTTCGTAGGCGGAGAAGGTGTAACGGGCAGCACCGCTTCCATGGAACTCTTCTATGGCGCGACCGGTACCCTTACGGCGAACGGTTTTGCGAAGAGCGGGTACAATTTTGCAGGTTGGGCGCTTTCCAACGGCGGCAGCGTGGCGTATGCGAATGGTGCGAGAATCACGATCACGAGCGGCCTTGTCGGGGAGCTCTCGGGGAATACCATCACGCTCTATGCGGTTTGGTCGCCCATCGAGTATACCATCACATATGTGCTGAACGGCGGCTCGCTGAACGCGGGGTATAAATCAAGTTATACCGTTGCGGACGAGACTTTTGCCCTCGAAACGCCTGCTGCGCGCACGGGCTATATCTTCGGCGGTTGGTATACGAGCGAGGATTTCTCGGGTAATGCTGTATTGCAAATTACTGCGGGCAGCACCGGGAACAAAGTCTTCTACGCCAAGTGGGAACCGGAAAAGTATACCATTACATATGAGCTGAACGGCGGCAAGAACGCGACGGGCAATCCTTCTGAGTACACCATTGAAAGCGATACGATCGTTCTCGGCGATCCGACAAAAGAGGGTTACGATTTCCTTGGTTGGTTCGATCAAGAAGAGGACGGTATTCGTGTTGCTGTCATTGCAAAGGGCAGTACGGGTAATAAAATTCTGTATGCGCGTTGGCAGGCGAAAACCTATTCGGTCACGTTGGGCGAAGGATGCGCGCATGTTGCGATCGATGTGTCTTCTGCAACGTATGGCAACGAGGTTAAAATCACTGTCACCGCGGCGAACGGTTATGAGCTTTCGTCTGTCTCGTATATGATGGGCGGCGGTGAAGCTCAAACAGTCGAACTCAACGGCGCGAAAGACAAATTCATCATTGACATTTCTTCCGTTACGGGCGATATCGTCGTGACGGCAACCGCCGCGGCAAAAACGTTCAAGGTGACGGGCGATAGCACGGGCATTACGATTACGGGGCTTGAGTACAGTGCAACGTTCGGGCAGGATTTCTCCTTCACGATATCCGCAAACGAAGGATATACCCTTCCCGCAACGGTCACGATCGAGGTCGGCAGCGGAACAACGTATACGCTGGCGGTAGGAGAGAATGGGCAGGTCACGATTCCCGCGTCGTATGTTACGGGCGATATCACGGTTATTGCCAACGGTGTGATCAGAGAGTATACCGTAACGTTTGATTCAAACGGCGGCAGCGCGGTCGAAAATCAAACGATTGAGCACAACGGAAAGGCATCTGAGCCCGTTGTTGATCCCACGCGCACAGGCTATACCTTTGATAGATGGTACAATGGCGAAACTCCGTTCGATTTCAATACGCCGATCACGGAAGACGTCGAGCTTACGGCGCATTGGGATCCGATCGAATACACGGTCACATTTAATGCAAACGGCGGTGAAGGCTCGCTTGACTCGCAGGCATTCACATACGACGTTGCGGGAGAACTGACTAAAAATAATGGCAGTATCCACCGCACGGGCTACACCTTCCTCGGGTGGGCAGTTTCTGCGCAAGGAGATGTCGCGTATTCGGATGGCGCAAGCGTAATAAATCTTGCGAGTACCGACGCGACCGTTGAGCTCTTTGCGGTATGGCAAATCAACACCTATACGCTTACGTTTGAGCTCACCTTGCCGACGCAGGCGACGGTGGATGTGGTAAGCGATCGTATGGATCAACTTGTCGGGCTTTCTCTCGACGACATCCGCAAGGATGTAACGCTCGGTGGTAATGCAACAAACGGCTATACCATTACTGTCACCATCACAGCGGCGTACAATATTCCGTTGACTGATTTTATAAGTTTGCTAAATAATAGTAAATTTAGGGAGTTTGTTGTAGAAGGAATCACTTATACTCTGACGATCACCGAAAGTGGGTTGCCTTCTAACATGCCGGCAGAAAGCAAGAAATACAGCGGCTCTTGGACGTCGGATAATGTAAAAACGCTCAATGTTTACAGCGATAACGGGATTCTTTACGCAACATATTACACTACCACAAACAGTGTAACAAGTATTGGTCTTGAAACTCCAAAAAAGGCAGGGCATACGTTTAATGAGTGGATTGCGTCCGGTGGAACGTTTGAAGGAAGCACATTCACATTTGCGGACAACGAAAAGACTGCTACACTGACCGCTCAATGGGATCCTGTCACTTACGAAGTCACGTTCAACTTGAATGGGGCAGCGGGTGTTACTGCTCCTAAGGCGTTCAGCTTTACGTATGATGAACTTGGCTCGCAGAACCTGTCAGCGCCTGACGGAACGTATCAAGGCTACACCTTTGGCGGATGGTCGTATAACGGTGAAGTCTATACAACGCTTGCAGAGCTGTTTGAGAAAACTTCGCTTGGCGACGGTGACGATGCGGTGAAAACGGAAATTGAGCTGACTGCCGAATGGATTCCCGTCACCTATACGGTGGTGTTCAACGCGAACGGCGGTATGGGCGCAGTCAATTCGCAGCCGATAACGATCGACGATGCGGACGGCATTTCTCTGAACGCAAATTCGTTCGTTTATGTCGGTTACGATTTCCAAGGTTGGGCAACCTCAGAAGATGAGAAAGTTGTATATTCGGATGGCGCAAACTTCACGCTGAACGGTAATCTTATTCCCGAAGACGGTGCGACCATCACCCTGTACGCAGTCTGGAAGGTGAAAGAATATACCTTGTTGTTTGACAAGAATGCGGAAGATGAGGTGAAGGGTAATCTTGACTCTCAAACAGCGATTTACGAGGCTGTTGGGGATAATGAAACACCGGCTTACTTCACCCTGCCGAAAGAACTCACCCGCACGGGCTATACCTTCCTCGGTTGGGCGACGGAAGAGGGCAGTAATTCCTTTGTCTATGCGGGCGGCGCAACGATCAACGCCAATCAGCTCTTTACAGGGCTTGAAGGGGCGGACGACCGCACCCGCACGCTGTACGCCGTCTGGCAGGTCAATACCTATACGGTCACGTTGAACGGCACAAATGTAACGCTTTCGGGCGATTCAACGGTAGAGCACAATGGTTCGTATGAACTCACGCTTACCGCTGTCACGGGGTATAATTTGCCCAAAACGATCAAAGTCAACAATGAAGATGTTGCTGTTACAATCGAAGGTAATACAAATACGGTTACGGTTACCATCGGTAACGTCACGGGGAATCTCGTCATTACGGCGGAAGGCGTTGCGATCGGGTACACCGTAACGATTGATGCGAACGGCGGTTCCTTTGGCGACGGCGTGCAAACGAAGTATGAATTTGCTTACGGGACGAACGTCTATGAGGCGCTCATCAGCACGCTTACCGTGACTGCGCCTGCATACTCTCACCTTTCGGGTTGGGAGGTCGCATGGACGCAAAGCGTCGATGGCGAGCCTTCGATGTACGCGCTGAACGGCGATATCACGATCACCGCGCAGTACACCGCAACGGAGGGCGCGGTCACCGTGACGATCGTTCACGCAGACGGCACGGTCATCACCTTGCCTGCAACGCTCGGTCAGGTTTTGCGTGCAGACGACGAGATCGCTCCGCCCGATGGGTACGATTACAACGATTGGTACTACTATTCGAACGGCGAAAAGGTACCTTTCGTATTCGGCGAAACGCCCGTGAACGGCGTTATCACGCTCTACCCCAACGCAACTGCGAAAAAGTATGATGTTGCGTTCACGGGAACGGGAGTAAACGCGGCGAGCGACGCCGTCGGAGAAGGCAAAGCGACGTTCGGGCAAAACTATACCGTCAAGCTCACGGTAACGGAGGGGTATATTCTCTCGGCGGAGAATATCGTCGTCACGATGGATGGCACGCAATCTGTACGGTTCGAGTACAATCCCGCAACGGGAATGCTTACCGTATATAACGTTACGGGCGGGATTACCATCACGGCGACGGCGGAACAGCTCGAATACACCGTTACGTTCAATTATAACGATGGCAGCGATTCGAGAACGCAAAAAGTTGCCTATGGGACGGCATACAGCACGCTTGTGACGGAACAACCTGCGCGCGAAGGGTATAGGTTCCGCGGATGGTACCTGAACGGCGCGTCCGTTGCAGAGGACGGCTCCGTTACGGGCGATATCACCCTTGTGGCGCAGTGGGAGCGCGAGTCGTACAGCGTTGTTTTCGATAACGACGGCATGAAGACGGAGTATACCTATCTGTATGGCGATACGGTGACGAAACCTGCCGATCCTGTCAAAGAAGGGCATACCTTCCTCGGTTGGTATTGGAACGACAAAGAATTTAACTTCGAAACGCCGGTTTCGGACGATCTTGATTTGACCGCAAGGTGGCAGAAGAACACCTACACCGTCACGTTCAACGCAAACGGCGGTACGGACGTTGCGCCGCAGAAGGTTGAATATCTCGGAATGGCGGAAATGCCTGCCGCACCTGCGCGCGATGGGTATACGTTCGAAGGTTGGTATCTGAACGGTACGCTATGGAACTTCGACGAAATGCCTGTTACGGGCGATATCACCCTTGTGGCGCATTGGAGCGAGAATCGCTTCACGGTCACGTTCATGGACGGCGATCAGCTCGTCGCCTCGGTCACGGTCGCCGAAAACGGAAAAGTCACCGCGCCCGCGCTCGGTACGCGCGAAGGGTTCACCTTCGAAGGTTGGTTCAACGGCGAAACGCGCTTTGATTTCGACGCGCCGATCACAAGCAAGCTTACCCTTACCGCGCATTGGCGCGCCGCGGAGTACACCGTCAGATTTGAGACGGGCAGCGGAACGTCTGTCTCCGATCAGGTCATCGCGCACGGCGGAAAGGTCGCCATGCCCGCAGTTCCCGAACGGGAGGGCTACATCTTCGCGGGTTGGTATCTGGATGGCGCGGCGTGGAACTTCGACGAGATGACCGTCTCGGGCGACATGACGCTCGTTGCGCGTTGGACGGTGAAAACCTATACGGTCGCGTTCGATCCGGATGGAGGCAGTTCCGTCGCAGATCAGACCGTATCGCACAACGGCACGGCAACGGCGCCCGCTGTTCCCTCGAAGAGCGGTTATGTGTTCGAAGGTTGGTTCAACGGCGAAACACAGTTCGACTTCGCCACGGCGATCACGGGCGACATCACCCTCACGGCAAAGTGGAGCCCGCGCAAGTATTCCGTTTCCTACGTTTTGGGCGGCGGCACGAACGCGGCGGGCAATCCTTCCGAGTACACCGTCGAGAGCGATACGATCACGCTCGGCGCGCCGACGAGGGAGGGCTACACCTTCCTTGGTTGGTACGACGCGGAATTGAACGGCGAGCGCGTTACGGAGATCGCGGCAGGCTCCACGGGCAGCATCACGCTGTACGCCCGTTGGCAGGCGCACACCTTCGAGGTGAGCTTCGTTACGAACGGCGGCGCGCTTGACGGCGCGGATACGCAGACGGTCGAGGCAGGCGGCACGGTCGCCTATGTGGAACCCACGCGCGAGAACTATCTGTTCGTCGGATGGTTCACGGATGAGGCGCTCGCAAATCGGTACGACTTCAACACCGCGGTCTCGGGCGAACTTACCCTGTATGCAAAGTGGCGCCTTCAGGTCGTCACGGGCGTCACGGCGGACGGCACGGTCGTCACGGTCAGCTCCGACGCGGGCTTCGACGACGGCACGCAGCTTCACTTCGTCGAAATCACCGACGAAGACGCGGTCGGCAGCGCCGCGGCGCATTTGCAGGACAACATGACCCTTGCCCGTCTGTTCGATATCGAAATCGTCGACGCAAACGGCGATCCTGTCGCGGTCACCGAGCCGCTCTCCGTGGGCATCTCCGTCGAAGGGCTTGCCGAGGCGAAGGGCAGTTGGGGCGTCGTGTACGTTCCCGACGGCGAAGGCGAGATCGAAGTGCTTGCAACGCATGTGGGCGCCGACGGCAGACTGTATTTCTTCGTGGAGCACTTCAGCTTCTACGCGGTCGTCGATATCGTCGAGGTCGCCGCAGGGTTTGCATGGTGGTGGATCCTCGTTGCGATCGCAGGCTGCGGGCTGCTCGCGCTCATCCTCGTGCTCGTTGCGCGCAGCGCGCGCCGCTATGAGCTCAACTACGTCAACGGCGGCGTGCCCGCGCAGAAGCTCAAAGAGAGCGCGCTGATCGATCTTCCGCTTCCCGAGCGCGAAGAAGAGGCATTCGACGGTTGGTATTACGATGAGGACTTCCGCGACCGCGCAACGCTCACTTCCATGCCCAAGCAGAACCTGATCCTGTTCGCCAAGTGGCGAAAACTGACGGATGAGGAGCGCGCCGCGCGCGACAGAGCCCGCGCCGAAGCGGCTGCCATGGCGGAAGAGGGGTTCCATCATGCGGCGCCCAAGCAGGAAAAGAAACATAAAGAAAATCCTCTCAGCGAGATCCAAGAGGACGAATAAGCGGGTTTCCCATAGCGGAAAACGCATGAAAAAAGCGGGGCTGTGCCATTGCGGCACGGCTCCGTTTTTTGATGCGGGCAACATCCCTTGCCCGCCGCGCAAAGTTGTACAGGGAAATATAATTGCGCTACTTGACGGAGCTGCCGTACCGTGTTACAATATGTGTGAACGATGAAACGAGTTTTAATTTATTTATAGGGGAGAGAAATGCACAAAAAAAGAGCAATTATCAGGATCATTGTGGCAGTGGTAATCGTTGGGCTTTTGATTGCCGGTATTGTCGGCGCGGTCGAATATTACAGACCGAAATATGTTACAATTCGCATCCGTTGCAGTGATGAACCCTATACATCAGAGGGGGCTTTGAGCGGGCGTAATTGTTATGATTTCACAAATGGTCAGTTGGGAACGGATCTGATTGAAATTTCCATTCCGTATGACGGGAAGGCTCGCAGAGTGAATCTTGTGGCATACAATGTTTATTATCGCGATGAGGAGATTGTTCCCCATAAAAATTGGGTTTTGTATGATTCTGCGGATAATTATTTCAGCAGATCATCCACTTATGAAAGTCCGGAGGGAGAACTCGAGACCGCCATTTCTGTTGTAAAGGATGTAGGCGAATATTGTTTTCATTGGACAACCAACAATCGGGATTGGGAGTTCAGGTCAGTCACTTTTATTGTTACGGTTTATGAACCGGAAGAAAATCAGGAGGGAAACAAATAGATATTTTTGAAGAAGAAACGGTATCGTTTGTCATGAACAAAGGATCGTTCGGATTTATGTTTATATATGGCGATTTTTCGATAGGTCTTGACAGGATCATTTTGTTGCATATAATATAGCTGACAACGGTTTCCAACAAGAGGAGGTATGAATATGAAACAAATTTGGTCACTTCGGTGGAAAAAACTGCTCATCTGGATCTGCGGCTATCTCAGCATCGTCGCGTTCGCGATCGTCGGCGGGTACACGATCGTCAGGAGCGATAGCCGTGCGCTCAAGCAAACGTCCAAAAATGCGTTCATTGCGGTGGTCGTTTTTACGGTGCTCGAAGCGATCAGGCTGCTTCTCTCGTCCATCGGCTCCGTCAGCGGCGGTATGGCGGGATTTCTCGCCGTCTATGTAATGCTCGTAGCGCTTGCAAAGATCATCGTGTTTGCATGCTGCGCGATCATTGCTTTCTGCGGCGGGAAGGGAGACGTGCAGGACGATGAACCCGCAGCGGATCAGCCTGACAAAAAGGACGACGGCAAAGAGGAGCCGAACGCTTTCCCTTCCCAAGAAGAGGAAGAATAAAAAACGGCGCGGGGGCTTGTATGCTTCCGCGCTCTTTTTCTGCAATATCGTACTATAAGCTGTCAAGGCGGTCGCTTTTCACCGCAGGGGAAATTTCATATAATATTGTTGAAAACAAATACCCGCAGGGGGATATATTATGAACAGATTCGATGAAATTTCCGCATTGCTGCAAAAGGGGCGCCCGCGCGAGCTCTCCGCGCTCGTGCAGGAAGAACTTGCGGACGGAACTTCCGCAAACGACATCCTCACCAAAGCGCTCATCCCCGGCATGAGCGCCGTCGGCGAACGGTTCAAAAAGAACGAGATCTTCGTGCCCGAAGTGCTCATTACGGCGCGCGCCATGAACGCGGCGCTGAACATCTTAAAGCCCGTGCTCGCACAGGCGGGGGTCGAACCCATCGGCAAGGCGGTCATCTGCACCGTCAAGGGCGATCTGCACGATATCGGCAAAAACCTCGTCAAAATGATGATCGAGGGAACGGGGATTCAGGTGATCGATCTCGGCATCGACTGTCCGCCCGAGCGCGTCGTGGAGGCGGTCAGAGAATATCAGCCGGATATCGTCTGCCTTTCCGCGCTGCTCACGACCACGATGGTCAATCAGAAGGCGACCATCGACGCCCTCAAAGAGGCGGGTCTGCGCGATAAGGTCAAGGTGATGGTGGGCGGCGCGCCCGTCACGCAGGCGTTTGCCGACGAGATCGGCGCCGACGCCTACACGCCCGACGCGGCAACGGCGGCGGAGGTCGCGCGATCGTATTTCAACTGACGTTCGGGAGGCGCCCTGTGAAAATCACGGTCGTTACGAAAGAACGGAAAGTCACATTTGAGGCGGAACGGGGGAAGAGCCTGGGTCGCCTCTTTTCCATGCACGCGATCGCCGTGCCCATGCGCTGCGGCGGAAACGGCACCTGCGGCAAATGCAGGGTGCGCCTTCTCGAAGGGCGCGTATCGGGGATGCAACCCGACGCGCAGGGCTTTGTGCTCGCCTGCCGCGCCTTTCCGGAGAGCGACTGTGTGATTGCCGCGGCGGAGGAGTCGGGAAGCGGATTGGAAGGCTTCCGCTTTGCGCGCAGACCCGACCCGTCTTATACGGGTTGGGGCGTTGCGTTCGACCTCGGCACCACCACGCTTGCGGCTTGCCTCGTCCGCCTTTCGGACGCCGCCGTCGTCGCGCGCACTTCCCGCCTCAATCCGCAGGCGGTATTCGGGAGCGACGTCATCAGCCGCATCGGCGCCTGCGCCGTGCGTGCGGATCTCGAAAAACAGCATGAGCTCATCGTATCGGCGGCTGCCGGAATGGTGCGCGCGCTCTCCGAAGAGGCGGGCGGCGTTCACATCTCCCGCATGACGGTCGCGGGGAACACGACCATGCTGCACCTGTTCTGCGGGGAAGATCCGTCCTCTATCGGCGTGTACCCGTTCAGGGCAAAATTTCTCGGGGAACGCGAATTTTCGGGCGAAGCGCTCGGGATCCCGTCAGACCGCGTCACGCTGCTTGCCTCCGTCTCCGCCTATGTGGGGGCGGACATCACGGCGGACATGCTCGCAGCCGATTTTCTGCATGCCGACGAGCCCGTGCTCCTTGCCGACCTCGGCACGAACGGAGAAATGGCGCTCCGTTCGGGCGAACGTATTTTGTGCGCCTCCGCCGCGGCGGGCCCCGCGCTCGAGGGCGCCTGCATCGAGTGCGGCGTCGGCGGGGTCGCGGGCGCGATCGACAGGGTTTGGCTCGAGGACGGCGCCCTGCAATTTTCCACCATCGGCGGCGCGCCCGCAAAGGGTATTTGCGGCTGCGGGCTGATCGATCTGATCGCCTGCCTTCTCAGGAGGGGCGATATCGACGAAACGGGCTATCTTGCCGCGGGCAAGGTGCATCTTGCGCCGGAGGTGTGGCTGAGTCAGGCGGACGTCCGCCAATATCAGCTCGCAAAGAGCGCCGTATGCGCGGGGATGCGCACCCTTCTTGCGCACGCGGGGGAAAAGGCGCCGCGCCTTTTGATCGCGGGCGGGCTCGGGTATTATATCGACGCGGCGAATGCGGCTTACACGGGGCTTATCCCATCCGAGCTCGCGCCGCGCGCCGAGGCGGTCGGCAACGGCAGTTTGTACGGCGCGTATCTCGCTCTTACCGACGAGGCGTGCCGCGCGGAATCCGAAGCGATCGCTTCCCGCAGCGAAACAGTCGACCTTGCCTCCGACCCTGCCTTTAACGACCGTTTTGTCGACGGCATGATGTTTGAATAAGAGCTTGCGGATATGAAAAGGGGCGCCGTCTCAGACGGCGCCCCTTTTCAGAATATAAGAATGGGGGGAAGAATGGTCAGAGTTACGCTTTGTTTTCCGAACCGAACAGGCGGATATAGCGGACGATGCGCTCGCGGACGGCGTCTACCTTTCGATTGCGCGCTTTCAGATAGCTCTCGCCTGCGGCGACGCTTTCGGAAAAAGCGTGCTCCGCGGCGATGGTGAGATCGGTAAAAATATTTACTTTGGCGATGCCGCCCGCAATACAGCGGCGGAAATCTTCGTCGCTCAGTCCGCTGCCGCCGTGCAGGACGAGCGGCGTCTGAATGCGTTCCCGTATCTCTGCCAAACGGTCGAAATCGAGCTTGGGCGGGTGCTTGTACACCCCGTGCGAGGTGCCGATCGCCACGGCGAGCGCGTCAGCGCCCGTTGCCGTCGTAAAATGGTACGCCTCGTCCGCCGTCGTCAGTACGTCGGCGGAGCTCCCGTCCGCATTGCCGACGTGCCCGATCTCTGCTTCGACCGAGCACCCGAACGCATGCGCGATCTTCACGATCTGACGCGTGGCGTCGATGTTCGCTTCAAGGTCGCTCGTCGAACCGTCGAACATCACGGAGGAAAAGCCGCATTGGATCGCCTCCATGCAGCGGTTGAAGGTGAGCCCGTGGTCGTAGTGCACGACGACGGGAACTTTCGCGCGCTTTGCGGCGCTGACGACGGAAGGGGAGATGAGCCTGAGTTCCCCGTAGGGGAGCAGGATCTCCGCCGTGCCGATGATGATGGGGGAACGGAGCGCCTCGGCTGCCTCGATGGCTGCCTGCAGCATGTCGGTATCGATGGTATTGAAGAGCCCTACGGCGTATTTGTTCTGCTGTGCGTCTTTGAGTACTTCGTTGAGAGTAACGATCATATAAGCTCCTTGATTTTGTAGTCAGATTGCTTCTTTCCGGAAACAGGAATCGAGCGCGAGGATCTCCACTTTGTTCCCCATGCCCGAAACGGCGTCTTTTTTCGAAAGACTGCTCGCGGCGGCTGCGGCGGCAAAGCGCAGCACCTCTTTATCGGGCATATCGGTGAGGAATCCGTACAGGCATCCCGCACAGAAGGCGTCTCCCGCGCCGACGCTCCCCTTGATGAATCCCTCCGGAAGGTCGAGCGAGGGGACTTTTACGGTGAAGCCGGAGGCGTCCATCAGATAGCCCGCCTCGGGCGCATGCACGACGACTTTTTCCGAAACGCCGCACTGCAAAAAGTAATTCATGGTGCGGACAATGTTGTCGTCGATGAGCTCCCCGCGCTTGTTGCGGGCGGGGATGCCGCTCACTGCGGCGCTCTCGATCTCGTTGAGGATGGCGTACGAGGTATACCGCAATACGGGCACGACTTTTTCGCGGAACTCTCCGCTCGTTTCGCTCACGCAGTCGAACGAGGTCCTGATGCCGCGCGCCCGCAGCGATTTCATGAACCGCGCGAGCGCCGTTCCGTACTCCTTGTCTTTGCGGTCGAATGCGTCCATCAGCATGATATAGCCGATGTGGAAGATCTCGCAGTCGAGGGCGTCCGCGTCGATGTCGTCGGCGCAAAATTCGCCGTTTGCGCCGCGGAAGGTGAAGAACGTCCTTTCGCCCGTCGACCTCACCGTGATCACGTCCGAAAAGGAGGTGGGGAGGGCGGAACGGCGCACGCCGCCCGTATCGATGCCGCGGCGCTGCAGTTCGCCGAGGATGAGATCCCCGTATTCGTCCTGCCCGACGCGCCCGAGAACATTGACGGAAAGGCTCGGGTCGATCGTTTTCAAGTCGATCGCCGTGTTCGGAACGCAGCCCCCGACCGCGCGCGACATGGAGATGATCGTGGAGAGCATCCCTTTTTCGGGATACTTTTCCACCACTTTGACGATATCGGCGAGCATGTTGCCCGCCACGGTGATTTTATGCATAAAGACCTCCGTAAAAGTTGTGCGCCGCACGGGCGCAGCCGCGTGCGGCGCACGGAAGGGGGAGGGATTGAAAGATCAGATGCCCATGATGAGTTTCAGCACGTACATCTCGAGCGCCTCGTAATTGCGTTCGCGGATGCACTTTGCCTCAAAGTCGTAGTCGTATTCGTTCACCTTTGCTTCCAAAGCCTTCACCACGGCAAGGCTGTTGGAAAGGTGCTCGTATCCCGCTTCGTCGCGCGTGGTGCGCATCGCTTTTACGTCGAGCCCGATGTATTCGCCGTGCTCGCCGTATCCGTTCTCTTTGAGGATCTTGATCTGATCGAACGCCTGCCGGAGGTTCTCCGCGCCGAAGCTGCGGTCCTGATCGAACTTCATGCCGTTCTGATCGTTGAGGTGCACGCTGAAGAGCTTGTTGAACGCGAGCGCGAAGCCCATCTCGTTGGCGGGGTCGAGCCCTGCGAGCACGGCGTGCGCCGATTCCTGCAAGCCGCCCACGCGGGCGGGATCCTTCGTTGCGGCGGATACCGCCATCACATGCCCCATGGTGCCGCAAAAGCTCCTGTCGATGGGCTCGTTGGGCTTGGGTTCGATGGCAACGCGGATCTCGGCGTCGTAGTTGAGCATGCGGTTGATCGCGCTCACAAGCTGCCGCGTTGCGCGGACGGCGCTCTTGCTCTCCGTGCACAGCGTTCCTTCGCGCGCAAGCCAAAGCACCACGAGCGAGCATCCGAGCTCTTTTGCGATGTCGATGGAGCGGTAAGCGCGCCACATGGCAAACTCTCTGTCCTCTTCGCTGTTCGAGGTGAATCCGCCGTCGGCGCAGTGGGGGTCCATCCACAGACGGGGCGCCACAAATTCGGCTTTCATGCCGTATTTGTCGAGCAGCGCCTTTACCTTGCGCGCCTCGGCTTTGATCTCGCTCTCGGAAAGGCGGTTGATATCGGGCACGGCGTCGTCGTCATGGAACTGCACGGCATCAAATCCAAGCTCTTTGAACTTTTTTATCTTTTCTTCGAGCGGGATCTCCGCGCGCGTCGCGGGACCGTAAACATCCGCGCCCGACGCGACGTTCCAAGGCCCTACCGAAAATCTGAATTGTGACATAATTTTTTCCTCCGTATCGCTGTTGCGAGTTTCTTGAGAACACTATATTGTATTTTTACGGGAAAAGAAAGGCTTGTTTTTGCTGAATGATAGCACGAGATTGTTCGAACCTAAGATAACGAAAACGGCGCCGCCGCCGACGCCGTTTTTTTCGTTCCGGACGTTATTCGTCCGACTTGGGGGTGTTCTTTTTCTTCTTGTTCACAATGACGATCGCCGCAACGGCTGCCGCCACGACGACGACCGCGGCCACGGTGCAGCCGACGATGAGCCCGACGTTGCTGCCGCCGTTCCCGTCGTCCGTCCCGGGATCTGTGCCGCCGCCGACGTTTGCAAAGGTGCCCGTCACTTCCGTCCATTCGGGGGAGTCGATGTAGTCGCCCGCGCCCGAAGAGGGGTCGCTGTATTCATACGTGGTGGTCGTCTCCGTCGTATCGCCGATCGTCAGGCTGATGGACATGACGGCGAAGATGGAGGTGTACCCGTAGGCGGGCGCGTCGAGTTCGAAGTCGCCGCCGCCCGACGTATCGAAAGCGGTCTCATCGTTGAACAGGCTCTCAAAGAGATTGGAAACGCTGTTGAGCGTGTTATCGGTGTACTCTCTCAGCGTATAGAGCGTGTTGCCGTCCGCGTCGGTGCCCGACTGCGTGAACGTCGCGTCCTGAATGAGGGAGGCGTCGTCCTTCGCGAGCGTCTTTGTCTTCGTGTTGTATTCCTCGATATTGGCGAACGAGTACGAGAGGGTGAGGATGGTGTCGCCTGCTTCGTTTTCGGTGGCGGTGACTTCGATGTCCTCGAGTGCGGAGTAAGATTTTACTTTTTCCTCGAGCGCGTCGCCGTACACAAGCAGATATTTGGAGTTGTTGCCGACGGTGCTGTCCTCCGTCCCCGGGATCACGGAATTGTCGCCGAGGATCTCGCAGGTGATCGTCTTGGTCCCCGAGCCGTCCTCGTTCATCGAGAGGTTCGAGGTCACAAGCCCTGCCTGACATCCCGTCATCACAAGCGCGATCATTGCCGCGGAGAGGGCGGCGGTTGCAAAAAGTGCTTTTTTCTTCATCATTTATCCTCCGAAAATTTTTATAAACAATAAACGAGCGCACTATGGAGCGGCGGAAGCGTCCGTTTATTCTTCACCGTGGTCTTTTCCGCGCCGTCCATCAGGTCGACGCAGAGGCAGTTCTCATACTTTGCGGGGAGCGTGTATTCCCGCTTCGTCGCGTTGTGAAAGAGCGCAACGCGTTCCTCGCCGTAACGCATCTCGTAGGCGAGTATCCCCCGATCGGGCACGGGCAGGGGCGCCCAACGGCCGTAACTCAGCGGACGGCATGCGTTCCTGAGCGCGATCGTCCTGCGGTAGAAGCAATAGAGGGAGGCGGGGTCCTTTTTTTGTTCTTCGAGGCTTTTCGAGGCGTACCCGCGGCGGAACCGTTCGGCGCAGGTCACGCGGCTGTCGCCCCAATCGAACGCCGTGCGCGCCCTTCCGAACTCGTCGTCCGCGGCATAAGCGGGGCAAAAATCGTCCGGCTCGCCGCGCATCCCGAGCTCCTCGCCGTAATAGACGAAGGGCGTGCCCTCAAGCGTGAGGCAGATCGCCGCGGCAAGCTTGAGTTTTTCCTCGTCGCGGCACAGCCTGTCCGAAAAGCGCGCCATGTCGTGGTTGCTCAAAAAGGGGGAGTCGGTATAACGACTGTCGGCGAGCGAGGCGCACAGGTACGCGTTTTCCAACCGCTTTGCGAACAGCTCGGCGGGCAGTTTCCCGCGCAGGAATTCATCGATCTCGCTGCCGAGGTAAAAATGAAAGCTGCTGTCGAGCCCGCGGTAGTATAAAGCGCGCACGGCGGGCGTATCCCACACCTCTCCCACAAGGTAACAGTCGGGTCGGACGGAACGGCAGTAGTCGCGGAATTCATCCCACCATGCAATATTTTTTGCGTGATAGGAGAGCCCGGGCTCCACTTCCGCAACGCTGTAAAGGTGCATCGCCGAGTCGAGCCGAAAGCCCGCAACGCCCTTATCCAACCAGAATTTTGCTATTTTTTTGCACGCCTCGCGCACGGCGGGCTGATTGAAATCGAGGTCGGGCATGACGCTTGAATACAGCCCGATGTACCGCGTGCCGTTTTCGGATGTCTGCCACGGCTTCAGCGCGTTCCACTCTGCGGTGCGGTCCAAATATTTTGCGTCTTTGCAGCCGTCGAGCCAATACATCTTCGCCTCCGGCGAGCGATGATCGGCGCACGCCCTGCGGAAGGCGGGGTGCTCGTCCGAGGTGCAGTTGAACACAAGATCCATAAGAACGCGTATCCCGCGCTTTTCCGCCTCGCGCGTCAGTTCTTCGAGGTCGGCGACCGTCCCGTATTCGGGCGCGACGGCGTAGTAGTCGAGCACGCTGTACTTGTGGTAGTGCGGCGAGGGGTGAATGGGGGAGAGCCATATGCCCTTGACGCCGAGCCCTCCGCCCTTGCCGTCGTTGAGGTAGTCGAGCCCCTCGATCACGCCGCGCAGATCGCCGACGCCGTCGCCGTTCGAATCCCTGAAAAACGGTACGTAGAGGTGATAGTATACGCCGCCGAATGGGGAAAACGCCTGCCGGTTTGCCATATCAAGCTCCTTCTGTATTTTAAGGGTTGTATATTATTGCACTGTTTTGCACTGCGCCGTCCGCGGCGCCCGTCGGTGAAAAATGCAAAAATTTTTGCGGAAAGCCTTGCAAATTTCAATTTTTATGATATAATTCGGAAAAAAGGCTCGCGGGTGATCGTTCCGGATGGCGCGGTTTGCTCTTTTCATAATTATCATAAAGTGAAAACGGCTATCAAAACAATGATCTGATTTGCGAAGATTTAGTATTATTTTGCAATAATCGTCCGTAACGGCGCGGGAGGGGGAAACGTGAATAAAAAATCTATCTTGTATCAGGAACATGTAAAAATGCCGAACGAGACGATCGGCGTCAACTGTTTTTTCTACGATTGTTCGCAGGCGCCTTCGAACGTCCTCTTTCCCATCCATTGGCACGAGCATCTTGAGATGATCTTCGTGCAGGAGGGGTGGTTGGATGTGGAGATCGAAAACTATCCGCAGCGTTTTTTTGCGGGCGAGGTCGCCGTCATCAATCCGCGCTGTCTGCATGCTGGTCCCGCTTTTGAACCGCATACCAAGCTGTACTGCCTGATGGCGGATATGGATATCTTCCGCAGCAGATTTGTCGACGCTTCGGAGGAGCGCTACATCAACCCGCTCGTAGAGGGGAAGATCATGTTCCGCAGCAAGATCGCGGGCGACGACGGTGTGAACGAGCTCATCCGCAGCTGCTACCGCGCTTTCAGCGAGGAAAAGAGCAGCTATCAGCTCCTGCTCAAGTCGTATCTTTTTCAGCTCCTTTACCGCCTGTTCCGCGACTACGTTCAGGAGAACGTGAACGACCCGCGCAAACGGTTTGTGCCCGTCGCGCGCGAGCGCGTCAATACCATCCTTTCCTATATCGACGAACACTACGCCGAAAAGATCAGGCTCGAAGACCTCGTCGAAGTCGTCCACATCAACAAGTACTACATCTGCAAGATCTTTCAGCAGTGCACGGGGAAAACGCTGCTCAATTATGTCAATATCGTCCGCGTGCAGAAGGCGGTGGAAAAACTCATCAGCACCAACGACCCCGTTACCGACATCGCCTTTTCCGTCGGGTTTCAGGATATCAACTATTTTTCGCGCATTTTTAAGCGCGTCATGAACGTTTCACCCACCGAGATCAGAAAAAAATACAGGCAAAGCGAATGACGGCGCGTCGCTCCATGCGCGTTTCGGCGGTAATCGTCTGTCATAAAAAGTGCAAAATAGGATAAGAGACGGCTCTTATCCTGTTTTCTTTTACCGTAACGGGCGCCGGACGCGGGATTTCGGCGTTTTCCGCGGTCAATACAGACGATTTGCTCTGTAAATGTGAAATCGGTACAAATATTGTGCTAAATTTAAGCAAGAAAATATCTTTATTCGAAAGGAAAGAACCCATATAATGAAGTCAGAAGGCGGGATTTTCGCTTTTCGGCGATAAATTTTGCAAGATTGTACGATAAGGAGGAAAATGATGAAGAAGGTTTTTACGGTCGCGTTGGCGGGCATGATGGCTGCGGGAACGGCGCTTGCGTTCACCGGATGCACGGATGACGGCTACTCCCGCGAGGGGCGGCTCGCCGTCTGGGTCGGCGAACAGTTCCTTGAAATGTTCGAGGATATCGCGGCGGACTATGAGGCGGAAACGGGCATGCCCGTCGTCGTCAAAACGTACACGGGGCTCACCGCATCCGATAAGCTTGCCATGGACGGCCCTGCGGGGCGCGGCGGCGATATTTACATGCAGGGGGGGGGTGGAGATCTTGCTTCTGCGGTCTTGCAGGGACTCTTCCTTGAGATCGAGCCCTCCGATGTGGAGTATGATACAAAGTTTGTAGAGAGCGCGCAGGAGCTCATGATGTATCAGGGCAATCTCTACGGCGTGCCGCTCGGCACGGAGGTCGAGGTGCTCTATTACAACCGCGATCTCGTAAGCGACGCAGAGGTCGAGAGCTGGCAAAGTTGGGAAGATATGCTCGAATGGGTGCGGACGTACAACAATTTCGACGGCGTTCCCACGCGGCAGCAGCAGTTCGGGCTTCTGATCGATTACTCCAATCCCTATTACACATGGTCGATCAACGAGGCGTTCGGCGGATACATCTTCGGCAAGGACGAAGAAGGGAATTACGACCCGTACGACCTCGGCATCGATAACGACGGCTCGATCGCGGCGATGCAGTTCATCAAAGATATGATAAACAACGGCGATATCCCGAAGGATATGAACAACTCGGTCGCCATGTCGAAGTTCACGAACGGCAAGGCGGCGCTCATCCTCGACGGCAGTTGGAACCTCTCCAACTACCGTAACGCGGGTATCGACCTCGGCGTGCTCAAACTTCCCGATATCGAGGCGGCTAAGTCTACGGGCACGGGAACGCCGCGCGTGTTCTCGGGCGGCTACGGGCTCTCCATCAGCTCCTATTCCGTCAACCCCGAAGAGAGTCTCGATTTCCTCAAATTTGCCACGAAGGACGAATATGTGCTCGAATACTACCGGATCTCGGGGCGTATTCCCTCTACGGTGGGCGCGTCTCAGAGTGAAGAGGTGCTTGCCGACGAATGTATCGTCGGATTCTACGAGCAGTCCGAAGACAGCTTTATTCAGCCTCCCATCAACGAGCTGAATGCCGTTTGGGATCCTCTTACAGCGGCTGCGGTCTCCATTTTCTCCAACGGGGAAGATATCGCCACCGTCATGCACTCCATCAAGCAGAGCATTCTCGAACAGTATGAGATGTTCGGTTGATGTATTAGACGTCTGAACAGATATCTCCGCCCCGCCGAAAGGCGGGGCGGAAAAATCGGAGGGAAAAATGACGAAAGTTTTTTCGCGTCTGCAATTTCACGGAGAGGACGGCATCGAGCCCGAGCGCAAAAAGCGCGGCATGCTCTATGCGCTCGCCTCGGCTGTCGTTTGCGGACTCGGCTACATTTTGCAAAAGAGCTACATCCGCGGCGCGCTGTACGCCCTGATCGAGGTCGGCGTTGTGCTGCTGTTCGCGTTCTGGGGCGTTGAGGCGATCAACGGATTCATCACGCTCGGCACGGTGCCCATGCGGGATCACTCGCTCGTGCTCATGGTGCAGGGGATCATCGCCTTCATCATCCTCGCGGCGTTCCTCTGTTTTTGGGTGGGGAACATCAGGGGGACTTATCAGTACCACATCAAAACGACCGATCCCAAGTATATTCCGCTCGACGCGCGCAGAACGCTCAAACAGTGGCTGCACGAGCGCACGGCGCTGCTGTTCATGACGCCCGGGCTCATCGCGATCGCGCTCGGCGTGCTTCTGCCGCTCGTGTTCTCCATCTGCATCGGGTTTACCGACTATACCGCCAACAATTCGCCGCCCCGCGTCCTGCTCAATTGGGTGGGTTTGGATAACTTTGTCGATCTGATCGCGCTCGGGCAGTATGCGCGGACGTTCGGCACAATCCTGATCTGGACGATCATTTGGATGGTCTGTTCTTCGGTGTTTCCCTACGCGCTCGGCATCCTGCTCGCGGTCCTTCTGAACAATCCGAAGATCAAATGCAAAAAGGTATTCAAGCTCATCTATATCCTGCCGTGGGCGATCCCGGGATACATCAGTATCCTCGTTCTGCAGAGTATGTTCGATACGGGGTACGGGCTGATCAATCAGTTCTTGGGGCTGTTCGGCGTGGACAATATCCCGTGGCTCACGCAGACGACGCCTGCGCGCTGCGCGCTCATCCTCGTGAGCATTTGGACGGGCTTTTCCTATCCCATGATGCTCTCCGAGAACATCATCAAAAATATCTCGAAGGAGATCATCGAGGCGGCGACGTTGGACGGAGCCTCTCCCACGCGTATCTTCTTCTCCATCACGTTCCCGCTTCTGATGTTCTCCATCTCGCCCATCTTTATCATGACGCTTGCGGGCGCCTTCAATAACTTCAATACCATCTACATGCTCACGGGCGGCGGACCAAGCAACTATAATCTTCAGGGCAATGCGGGCAATACGGATACCATCATCACATGGCTGTTCAAAATGACGGTCAATCAGCAGCTCTACAAATACGGCTCCGCGATCTCGCTCATCCTGTTCATCGTGATCGCAGCCTTCAGTATCTTCAATTTAAGGAAGACGCGCACATTCAAAGAGGAGGATACCTTGCAATGACGGAAAATATCCTGACGAATACGGAATATCTTACGGAAACGGAGCAAATATCCGAACAAAAGAAAAAGAAACCGCGCTTTACGAAGCGGACGCTGCTCGAAGGGCTGAAACTGACGCTGACCTATATCATTCTGATCGCGGTCGCGCTCATCGTCGTCATCCCGATCGTGTACATCGTGCTCATGTCGGTCAATGCGGAGCGGACGCTGTATATCGATACGATCTTCCCGACGCAGTATTCCTTCGCCGCGTTCACACGCCTCTTCACGCAGACGGATTTCCTGCTGTGGTACGGAAACACGCTCATCGTCGGCGTCATGAACGCGGCGCTGTGCCTGCTGCTCGTGTTCCCTACGGCATACGCGCTCTCCCGCCTGCGGTTCAAGGGCAGGAAGAACTATCTCATGGTCTTCCTTGTCCTGCAGATGTTCCCGGGGACCATGTCGATGGTCGCGTACTATGTTCTTCTGAACATGCTCGGCTTATTGGACAGCTATTTCGGGATCGTGCTCGTGTTTGCCTGCACGGCGGTCCCCGGCAGCACCTTCCTGATGAAGGGGTATCTCGATACCGTCTCGCGCGAGATCGAGGAGGCGGCGATGCTCGACGGCGCTTCCCGCTTTCAGTGCGTCACGCGGGTCATGATCCCGCTTGCGGCGCCCATGGTCGGGCTCGTGTGCCTGTTCGGGTTCGCCACGCCCTTCGGCGACTACATGCTTTCGCGTTTCCTCATCACCGACCCCGGGAAATATACGCTCGCGCTCGGGATCTACGATACCATTTTCTCCGCTTCGGCGACCACGGACTACGCGCTCTTTGCTGCCGCGGCGCTCCTTTCAAGCCTGCCCATGACCATCATCTACATGTGCCTGCAAAAGGTGATCATCAACGGGCTCAGCGGCGCTACGAAATAACATCAGAGAGGATATTTTTGCATCATGAACAAGTCTATCATGTATTGGAAGTGGGATAACGACGTGCTCGATCCTGCCGTAATGGATAAAAAGGCGGACGACCTCACTTCCCGCACCCAAATCGGAAACATTTTTATGGGCACGCAGTGGATCGTCGATCATTTCCACGGCGAAAAGATCGGCGCGGCGTTCCGCCGCTCCATTGAAAAGATGCACGCCGCCGGCAGAAAGGCGATGATCGAGTGCTGTATCCGCAACGAGGGCGAACCCTTTTACGAAAAGTACCCCGGCGAGCCCGCCTATCTCGTCTCCTTTTACGAGGGCGAGGCGGACGCGGAGGGGAAGGGCTCTTTCACCGTTCCCGCAGAACCCGTCTGGCACTATTGGCGCAAGCGCGGCGACGACGGAGAGCATAAGCTGATCTGCGCATACCGCCTGAAAAAAACGGGGCAATTCTCCTATTCGTTTGCGGCGCGGTGCGATGAGAATGTCAGCACCAAAATCGTGAAAAACGGCGACGGGTATGAGATTTGCGTCTCTTTCACGGGCGCGCAGGAGGGGGAGACGGTTGCGGTCGCGATCGGTTTCCCGCAGCCCATCGTCGATCTGGCGCATCCCATGCTGATCCCTTATTTCGCCGATATGGTGCGGCATGCCAAGGAACTCGGCGCGGACGGCGTTTTTTCCGATGAATGGGGCTACGACATGATTTTGAAGATCAGCGAGCCCAACCCGTACGACGACCACCGCCTTTCGCTGCGCCACGTCTCCTATTCGGTGCATTTCGAGCAGAAACACCGCATGTATACGGGGCAGCCGCTTCTTGAAAATCTTCTTTCGCTCTTTTATACCGACAGCGTCCGTCCCGCGGCGCGCGTTGCGGCGGTCAACAATTACATAAAGGCGCTGCGCCTTGTCTGCACGGAAAACGAGGAACAGATGTACGCCGTCGTCAAGGAGATCATGGGGCCCGACGCCTTCTGGGGCGTGCACCCGACTTGGTGGGGCAGCGTGGATAAGCTCAACTTCGAAGTATTCAAAAACGGGTTTTATTGGTGGGACGCCCGCCGCGACTATGCGCAGACGGATGAGATGATCGCATATCCCATCCGCACCGCGCTCGCGCACAGGTTCTCTTCCCCTGTGTGGTACAACATGTGGTATTCCATGGGCACGCGCGACATCAACACCTATTATCCCGAGAGCTGGAACAATCTGCGCTACGGCGGCAGAACACACTATCTCGGCTACGAATGCCCGAACGAGGCGGTCGTGCTCGAACTCAAACCGGAGGGGATGCTCGAAAGCATCGAGCAGATGGACGCGCGTATCCGCATGTTTGACGGCGTGTGTTCGCAGCCCGATTGCAGGCTCTTGCTCCTCTTCGGGTTCGAATCGGTCACCAACTGGGCGGATATCGGCATGGAAATGTCGTGGACGCCCGAAAATCCGCGCCTCGATAAGGTCCTCAACACCGCGCAGGCGCTGTTCGGGAAGGTGCTCTGCGATCTCGTTCCGTCCTACGCGGCGGAGAACGGAAGCCTCTTCGTCAATGCGCGCGGCAAGGCGCAGTACGGATCGCAGGAGTACGACGGCGTATTTCTGCTCTTCCCCGGCGGGATGTCGCCCGCGGCGAAGGCGTTCGTAAGCGCGCTCGCGCCCGCTTCGCTCGCCGTATTCTATGAGGAAGACGCGGGGGATGCGGCGTCGTTTGTGAAGGCGCTCGCCGCCCGCGGCGCGTCCGTGCGGCGGGGGGTCCCTTCCGCGGAGGAACTTGCCGCGCTCGCCGCCGAGATGGGGATCCCCGCCAACCGCATTGAAAACGGCGTCGTACAGCAGAGCGGCGCGCTCATGGTAACTTCTGAGGGGAAGCTCCCCGCGCACAACCCGCTCAGGCTCGATTTCGAGTGGAAGGGCAGTCGCGTCGTCTTTGACGGAGAGGACGCGCTCTATCTCTCGGCAGATCTGAAAAGTGCGATATTCCCCGCGGGGAAGCTCACGGTAAACGGCAAAAAACTTACTTCATGCGAGGCAGAAAAATGAATTTGCAAAGAGCCGCGGGAAGACTTGTTCCCCGCGGGTGGCTCAAAGAATTTTTAAGAAGGGATAAATGCGGCATCACGGGCAATCTCGATAAGCTCTTCAAGGACTGCGCCGTCGATATTTTCGGCAAAGATAAGGTCGTGCACGAGGAAGACGGCTATTGGAGTTCGTGGTGGGCGGGCGAATCGCAGGGGAATTGGCTGCACGCGCTCATCGCGCTCGCCTTTCTCACGCAGGATAAGACGCTCATCGCCCGCGCGAAGGCGCATGTGGAGAACATCCTTGCCAATCAGGCGGCGGACGGCTATATCGGCGTCTACCGCGAGGGCAGCCGCTATATCGTTACAAAGCGCTTCGGCGAACTTTGGACGCAGAGCCGCGTCATGAACGCCCTGCTCTGCTATTACGGGTATACGAAGGAGGCGCGCGTGCTCGACGCGCTCGTGCGCATGGCGGATAACATCGTCGCCAACGTAAAGGGGTCTGTGTACGAGATCGCCGACGAAGACGGCAGCAAAGGGCACAGCCTCATGATCGTGGAGGGGCTCTACGAGCTCTTTGCCTATACAGGCAAAGCGGCGTACCGCGATTTCTCCGAAAAATTATACCTCGATTACTGCGCGCACGTCTCCGCGTTCTTGCAGGACGATATCCGCATGTGCAATCTGTTCGATCCCACCGTACCCTTTGTGGGGCACGGACCGCACACCTGCGAAATGCTCCGCATTCCGCTCCTGCTCTATAAAATGACGGGAAAGGAGGAGTATCTCACGGCGTGGCGCTGCGCCGCGGAAAAACTCGCCAAGAACGAGTCGCTCTCCGGTTCCTGCAAGTCGGATGAGTTCATCGGCACCTATCAGAGTTCCCTCGTCATGGAGGACTCCACCCGCACGAGTATTTTCGGCGGCTCGGTGCCGCTCCCGACGGCGGGCTACGAATACTGTTCCACTACGGAGATCGCGCTCGACTGCATCGCCGCGGAACACATCCTCGGCGACGTATCCTTTGCCGACAGGTTGGAGTGGACGGTCTACAACGCGGGCTTTGCCTCCAAGCACCCGAGCGGGAAGATGATCCAATATCTCGGCGCGGACAACATGTACGACGCCTCTCACGTCGTCAATCCGCGCTACGACTATTCGCCCACGCACGACGACGCCGCCGTGTGCTGCGCGCCCAATGCGTGCAGGCTCATGCCGCTCGTCGCCGAGCAGGCGTTCCTGACGGACGGCGAATGGCTCATCGCCAATCTCTATCTTCCGGTGAGTTTTGTATACGAGGCGGAGGGAACGCGCCTGACGATCGAGGAGCAGACGGCGTATCCCTTCCGCTATACGGTGGAATTTTCCGTGAAAGGGCGGGGGAGCGTTCCGTTCGCGGTGCGCGTCCCCGGATGGGCGCAGGCGGTCTCCGCGCAAAAGAACGGGGCGCCGGTCGCATGCGAGGCGAAAGAGGGCGTCGCCTGCCTCGGCAGCCTTGTGGCGGGGGATCGCATAAAGCTCGTCTTTACGCCGCAGGTGCGCCTTCTGCGCGCGGTCGACGGCACTTATGCGCTCGGCTGCGGAACGCTGCTCTTCTCGCGCGATATCCCCGCGGATTGCAAACGCTACCGCAAATACGAGGGTGCCAAGGGCTTTTACGACTGCGATTTCACGCCCAAGGCGCATGAGGATTGGAACTATACCATCCTCATCCGCGACGCGGCGACGTGCGAAAAGGCGGAACTCGTCTACGACGACAGCGTCGCCTATCCGTTGGACGGCGCCTATGTTTCGCTGAACGTGCGCGCGCTCGACCGCTACGCCTATCCGGTGGAGCTCAAACTGCTGCCCATCGGCGCGACGACGCTCCGCCGCACGACCTTCCCCGTCATGATCGATCGGGACGGGATCTACCGAACGAAAAAGGAGAACGTATGAATTCCCGTGAACGCGTGTTTGCGCTTCTCGAGGGCAGAACGCCCGACAGAACGCCCAATTTCAACATTTTAATGGCATTTTCCGCCCGCTATAACGGGCATACATACCGCGAGTACGCCTCCGATTACCGCGTGCTGTGCGAGAGCGACATCAGGTGTTCGGAAAAATTTTCCATCGACCTTCTCTCCGCCATCTCCGACCCCATGCGCGAGGCGGAAGGGTTCGGCGCGGACGTCGTGCTCCCCGAGGACGATGTGCCTTACAGCCCCGTGCCCCTCGTGCAGGATCTCTACGCCGCCAAAGATATCCTCAGAACGTACGATCCTTATAACGGGAAGCGCACGGAGGACAGGCTGCGCGCGGTGGAATACTTCCGCAAAAACGGCGGGGAATACGCCGTCGGCGGATGGGTGGAGGGCGCCTTTGCCGAGTGCTGCGATCTCAGAGGCATCAACGACTTTCTCGCCGACGTCGCTTGCGAGGAGCCCGAGGCGATCCACGATATGCTGCGCATCGCCTGCGAACAGGCGGCGCGCTTCGCCGTCGAGCAGGTTAGGGCGGGTGCCGATATCATCGGCATCGGCGACGCGGCGACGTCGCTCATCTCGCCCGATATGTACAGGGAATTTGCATTGCCCTATCAGAAAAAGATCGTCGAGGCGGTGCACGCCGCGGGCGGAAAAACCAAACTGCACATCTGCGGCAACACGACGGCGGTGCTGCCCTATATGATCGAAACGGGCACGGATATCGTCGATCTCGATTGGATGGTCGATCTGCGCCGCGCCAAGGAGGTCATCGGCGCGAGGAACACGGTCATCAGCGGCAACTACGATCCCGTCGCCGTGCTCCTGCAGGGCACGCCCGAGCGCGTGCGCGAGAGCGTGCTCGCCTGCCGCGCCGCGGTGCCGACGAACTACATTTCTTCGGCGGGCTGCGAAGTCCCGCGCGATACGCCGCCCGAAAATCTGCTCGCCGTGGCGGACGCGCTCAAAGAGGAGGCAACGGTATGAACTATCCCGCATGGATCAAAGAGGCGATCTTTTACGAGATCTATCCGCAGAGTTTTTACGATTCCAACGGCGACGGCATCGGCGATCTGCCCGGGATCACCGCAAAGCTCGATTATGTGAAGGAGCTCGGCTTTAACGCGCTTTGGATCAATCCCTGTTTTGATTCCCCGTTTATGGACGCAGGCTACGACGTGCGCGATTACTATAAGATCGCGCCCCGCTACGGCACCAACGAGGACGCCCGCACGCTCTTTGCCGAGGCGCACAAGCGTGGGATGCGCGTCCTTCTCGATCTTGTTCCCGGGCATACGTCCGACCGTCACAAGTGGTTCCGCGCCTCCCGTAAGGCAAAGCGGAACAAGTATTCCGACCGCTATATTTGGACAGACGACGCCTTCGATTATCCGGAGGGCTTCCGCCTGCAGAGCGGGCTCTCTGACCGCAACGGCAACTATGTTGTAAACTTTTTCAGCTCGCAGCCCGCGCTCAATTACGGGTTTGAGCGGCAGGATCACCCGTGGCAGCTCCCGCCCGATCATCCCGCCTGCGTCGCGACTTTGGAAGAGATGAAAAACGTCATGCGGTTTTGGCTTGATATGGGTTGCGACGGCTTCCGCGTCGATATGGCGTACTCCCTTGTCAAAAACGACGAGGAGCGCACGGGGATCAAGCGCCTGTGGCAGAACGTGCGCGCCATGCTCGACAAGGAGTATCCGGACGCGGCGATCCTCTCCGAATGGTCGTACGCAAAGGACGCGATCGACGCAGGCTTCCACCTCGATTTCTATATCCATTTTCGCTCCAAGGGTTACAACGCGCTCTTTCAGACGGACAGTTACGATTACGTCGACCGCGGCGAAGAAGTGAAGTGCTTTTTCAACCGCGAGGGCGGCGGGAATATCCGCGCGTTTACCGATGAATTTATGGAAAACCTCGCCTATATCGCGGGGCGCGGGCATATGTGCATGCCGACGGGCAATCACGATATGATCCGCTACTCCCACCGCCGCACGCAGGAGGAAATGAAGCTCGTCGCTGCGTTCGTCATGCTCATGCCGTCCGTTCCGTTCCTCTATTACGGCGATGAGATCGGGCTCCCGTACAGGGAGGGGCTCACCTCCAAGGAGGGCGGCTATTTCCGCACGGGTTCCCGCACGCCGATGCAGTGGGATAAGGGGAAGAACAGGGGCTTTTCCGCGACGGACGGGGCGCTCTATCTGCCTGTCGATATGTCGCCCGATTCTCCGGACGTACAGACGCAGGCTGCGGATGAAAATTCCCTGCTCAACACCGTAAAGCGGTTCGCGCGTCTGCGCGCGGCGGAGGAATCGCTGCAGGCGGTCGATAATCTCGAGCTCGTCTGCGCCGTGGAGGGGGAATATCCCTTCGTGTTCCGCCGCGGCAGATTCCTGATCGCCGTCAATCCCCGCGCGGAGGGCGCCTGCGTGCAGATCGGCGCGCGCGGCGGCTGTCGTCTCCGCGAAGGCGTGGGCGCGGCGTATCTGCAGGACGGAGAACTGACGATGGACGGGCTTTCGTTCGCCGTATTCGAGGAGGTATAGATCATGAATATGTATCAGTGGCTTGAAACAGTCAGAAACGAACGCAGAAAAAAGCCCATGCCCGTGCTCTCGTATCCCGCCATACAGCTCATGGGCATCAACGTCCGTCAGCTCAGCTTTTCCGCCGAAGCGCAGGCAAAGGGGATGGAGCTCGTCGCCGCCCGCACGGATTCGCTCGCTTCCGTCAGCCTCATGGATCTTTCCGTGGAGGCGGAGTGCTTCGGCTCCTCCGTGAAAATGACGGACGACGAAGTTCCCACCGTGGTGGGTGCCATCGTCACCACGCCCGAAGAGGCGGCGGCGCTGCGCGTTCCGTCCGTCCGCAGCGGGCGGGCTGGGATCTATCTCGACGCCATTGCTGAGGCGAAAAAGCGCATTACGGACCGTCCCGTCTTTGCGGGCGTCATCGGACCGTTCTCCTTGGCGGGGAGGCTCGTGGATGTGACCGAGGCGATGATCCTCTGCTTTGAGGATCCCGATATGCTCAAAACGGTGCTTGAAAAATGCACGGCGTTCCTCATCGAATATATCCGGAGTTACAAGGCGGCGGGGGCGGACGGCGTCGTCGTTGCCGAACCGCTCGCGGGAATGCTCTCGCCCGATTTCGCGGAGGAGTTCTCGCACGAATATGTCAGGCGGATCGTGGCGGCGTGTCAGGATGAAAATTTCCTCATCGTCTACCACAACTGCGGGAACGGCACCATCCGCATGCTCGACGGGATCGTCGGCACGGGGTGCAGGATCTTCCATTTCGGCAACGCCATCGATATGCGCGAGCTCATGCCCAAGATGCCCGCCGACCTCATCGCGATGGGGAACGTCGACCCTGCGGGTACCTTCCTCAACGGGAGCGAACAGTCCGTCTATGAGGAGACGGCGGCGCTTCTTCGCGACTGCGGAAAGTACCCCAACTTTGTGCTCTCTTCGGGGTGCGATATCCCGCCCCGCACGCCGTGGAAGAATATCGACGCATTCTTCCGCGCCGCAAAAGATTATTATCAGAACTGATAAAAAACGCTCAGATCCCCCTTCACAGGGGGATTTTTTTGCGCCTTTCATAGTACTATGTCAGACATAATAGTCTGTTTTTGCCCCGAAATCGGGTAAAGAAGCGGCAATGCGGCAAATTCTTTGTTGTATATCCCGCGCGCGATTTACGCAAACTGCAAGGGATGAACGGGCAGAGAATTGTTTTCAGGCGTCAGCCGCGCATCGTCGCGGTGAGCACGATCGCAGGGTCAAAGGAGTGCGAAGGGATCGTGGGGCGGTATGTCGAAACGCCGCTTTCAGACGATATGTTCGGCGAGAGCACATACGAAAAGGCGGAGTGCAAAATGCTCTCGCACGTTATCGACGGCGCCATTTCCAACGCGAAACTCAAACGCGATCAGGTGGATATGATCGTCTCGGGCGATCTTCTCAATCAGATCATTTCGGCGAGTTTTGCCGCCCGTGATTTTTCCGTGCCCTTTCTCGGCGTGTACGGCGCGTGCTCCACGATGGCGGAGAGCCTTGCCGTGGCGGCGGCGTTCGTCGACGCGGGCTACTGCAAAAACGTCGTCGCGGCGACGGGCAGCCACTTTGCCTCGGCGGAGCGGCAGTACCGCTACCCGCTCGAGCTCGGCACGACCCGTCCGCCGCAGTCGCAGTGGACGGTCACGGGCGCGGGGGCGTCGCTCGTCTCTTCCGCCGGCGACGGCGTGCGCATCACCTCGGCAACGCTCGGCAAGGTGGTGGATTTCGGGGTAACGGATGTCAACAATATGGGCGCGGCGATGGCGCCCGCCGCGGCGGATACCATCCTCACGCACTTCCGCACGACGGGCGAGGAGCCCGAGGCGTACGATCTTATCGTCACGGGCGATTTAGGCGCGTTGGGCAGCCGCATCCTCAAAGACCTCACATGGGAAAAGGGGTTGGATATCGCCGATAATCACGTGGACTGCGGCGAGATCATCTACAATGTTTTGGAGGATGAGTTTCAAGGCGGGAGCGGCGCAGGCTGTTCTGCGGTCGTGCTCAATTCCTATTTATATAACAAGATGACGGCAGGTTCGCTCAGGCGCATTCTCTTTGTGGCGACGGGCGCGCTGCTTTCCACCGTCTCTTCGGGGCAGGGGGAGAGCATTCCCTGTATTGCGCACGCCGTCACGCTCGAACGGTAGTTTTTGGCAGGATCTTCAGCGCGATCCTTTGTCGCGTTGCGGCATGCCTCGGTCACTTACGCGTTGCGGCTGCGGGCGCGGCGCATACATAGTTCGGGGAATAATGATTATGGAAGCATTGGAAATTTTTCTTGCCTTTCTGAAGGCATTCGCGGTGGGCGGGCTCATCTGCGCCATCGCGCAGCTCGTCATCAATTTTACCGACCTCACGGCGGGCAAGATCCTCGTTATCTTCATGCTTGCGGGTATCGCGCTCACGGCGTTGGGGCTCTATCAGCCGCTCGTCGAGTGGGCGGGCGCGGGCGCCACGGTCCCCATTTCGGGATTCGGCTATCTTCTTGCAAACGGCGCGATGAAGGGCGCGCAGGAGGGGCTCTTTCAGGCGCTCACGGGGGCGCTCGCCGCGGCGAGCGCGGGGGTGAGCGCGGCGGTCGTGTTCTCCTTCCTCGCTGCGCTCGTTTTCCGTTCCCACACCAAACATAATTGATGAAAGTTTCCGCAGGCGGCTTGTGCGAGCCGCTTTTTCTTGTCTTTTTTTGAAAAATGAGGTATAATCGCAGTATTACAGAACAAGGAGGGCGCGCCCGTGCGAAAGATAAGTTACATTGCCGCGGCAGTGCTGACGGCGTCCGCCCTCGCGCTCTCCGCCTGTTCGGGCACGCGGCTCGTTTCCAAAGATGAATACGGGCGGTTCGGCACGCAGATCCGTTGGGTATATTCAACGGCGGAAGAAGTAAACGCGGACGCGATTTGGGAACAGCTGACCGCCCGCACGGCGGAGCTCGAACAAAGCATCTCCGTCTCTGTCGAAAACAGCGATATTTCTCGGTTCAACGCCGCGGCGGCGGGTCAGACCGTCTCCGTCGGCGAAACGGCGTACAAGGTGCTGCAGACCGCCATGGCGATATATGAGGAGACGGACGGCGCGTACGATCCCGCCGTGGGGCTGCTCGTCGATCTGTGGGGCTTTTCCGCCCGTCACCGTTCGTCCGGCTACGAACCGACGCTCGCCTACGACCGCGCGGATCCCGAATCGGAACTCCCCGCCCAGACGTATATCGAGGCGTTTTCCGATCCCGCGCTGCGCAATTTCGGCGCCGTGGCGCTCGCGGAGGAGGACGGCGCTTATTCCGTCGTCAAACCGGATACCGTCGCGTCTGCGGTCGAGGGGGACGGCGCAACGTATACCATGCAGCTCTGTCTGGACGGGATCGGCAAGGGCGCGAGCGTGGACGCCGCGTGGGAGATCCTCCGTGCGGCGGACGTCAGGTACGGCTACTATAACGCGGGCGGGAGCAGCCTTCTCGTGCTCGAAAATCCCGCGCGCAGCGACGGGCTTTGGGAGATCACCGTCAATTCCCCGCGCGAGGAGCTCGGCGCCTCCTACGCAACGCTCTCGGTCAGCAATACGACGATCTCCACGAGCGGCGATTACGAGCAGTATTACGAGATCGGCGGCACCCGTTACTGCCACATCATCGGGCGCGACGGCATGCCCGTTGGCGCGGGGAGCCACGTGCTGTGTGCGACCGTGGTGGGCGGCTCGGCGGCGGCAGGGGACGCCCGCGCGACCGCGCTTGTTACGATGTCCGAGGAGGAGGCGCAGGCGTACGCCTCTGCGCATTCCGATGCGTTCCGCGTGATGTTCGTTTGGTACGACGCGTCGGAGGATTCGTATACGTTGTATACCAACCTTGAGGAAGGCGCTTACGAAGTGACCGCGTCGTTCGACCGCGTGGAGGTATTCTCATGAAGAACGCGCGCCGCGTGCGCGAGGGAAAGCTGTTCCGCATTGCCGATCTGTTCGTTTACGGCGCCGTCCTTCTGCTCGTTGCCGCGCTCTTTTTCTTTTTTACCTTCCGCGGGCAGGAAGCGGCGGCGGGGTTCCGCGTGGAGGCAGGCGGAGAGTGCGTCTACACATATACCTTCGGCGAGGGAGGCAAAACGGCGGAAGGCTGGGCGGAGAAGATCTCCGAACGGCGGGAGGGGGAGCTCCTCATCGTAAGGATCGAACTTTCGGAAGGCGCGTGGAACGAACTTGCCGTCGACGACGCCGCCGGCACGGTTCGCATGCGCGACGCAAACTGCAGCCGCCGCAAAGACTGCACGGCGATGCAGCCCGTCGGGGCGGGCGGGAGCGTCATCGTCTGCATCCCGCACGCGCTCAGGGTGCTCTCTCTTTCCGGAGAGGATCTCTCGAAACCTTCCGTCGGGTGAATTATGTGGAAAAATATGTCCGCAAACGGTGGATTTCGGCGTTTCCGTGCAATTCCGAACGAAAGTTTTGAAAAAAGTTATCCACAATTTTGCGCCGTTTCGACCTGTTTTTCCACAATTCGACATGCCGTCCCCCGCAGAAAGGGGCATAAATGCCTGCATGTTATCCACAATTTCGATTTTTCTGTTGAAACGTAATTTTTCCGCGAAAAACCCGCAAAAAACCGTTGACAAACGAAGGGGGAATGGGTATAATATCATGGTACTTGAGCGAAAGACGCACCGTTAGCTAAGCTGGATATAGCGTCGGTCTACGGAACCGAAGGCCAGGAGTTCGAATCTCTTACGGTGCACCAAGAGAGACACAGTCGAACTGCGAGAGCAGTTGGCTGTGTCTTTTTTTTTATACAAAAGAATGTTCGTTTTCATCAAAAAATGGGGCGCATGAAAAATTCATTGTGAAATTTTGGGCAGAACTATTGACAGTTCATATTTTCTGTGCTACAATGTGCGCGAATTGAGAACGTTCTCATATTCAAAACAGGCGGTTGCAAACGATTGCCTATGGAATAATTCGCAAAAATTATTCAAATAAAGAGGGAAAATGATGAGGAAAAACGCTATCATTGCGGCGCTCGGGGTACTTTCGCTTGCCGCTTGCGCAGGCGCCGCGGTGCTTGCGGCGGGTTGTTCGCAGGCGGATGAACAGGTCAGCGTCGATCTTTACGATTATGAAACGCTTAGCGTCCGCGATTATTACGACGTAAAATTCGCGGACTATCTTCCCGACGCGGAAAACTGCGGCGCCTATGCGGACGGTCTCGAGTTTACCGTCATGGAAGATCGTGTCCGTCTTTCCGGACTCAAAGAAGGAACGTATGACGTCTATCTCGGTACGGAGAGCGGGGAACCCGTCAGGCTCTCTTTCAACTTCACGTCCACGGCAAACTATAACCTTGCGAACGGCGGGTTTGAAAACGGCACTTTGGAAGGCTGGGAGGGCGATCTTTTATTTGACGTCTGCGACGAAGTGACTTACTTCGACAATCTCTATACGCCCACGCCTTCCGTCGGGCAGGGCGGTTGGTATTTTTTGGATAGCTTCGGCATGGCGGACGGGCTGAATCGCGAGGGGAAAACGGGGAGTCTCCGCTCCGGAGAGTTCCTTGCGGGCGGCAGCGGCTATATCACGTTCAAACTCGGCGGCGGCTGTTCCGACGACGTCACGCTTTCGCTGATGTGCGGCGAGGAGACGGTCGCGACCTTCAACAATTATGCGTTCAGCGATCCGTACCGCAGCTTGGGGCTGACGGAGTATTTTTACAGGATCCCCGATGCCTACATGGGCAGATCGCTGTATTTTCAGTTATATGACGGCGCATCAACGAACTTCGGCGGCATCACTGCCGATAGTTTCCGCACCTATTACGAGGCTGCGCCCGATGTTTCCGCCATGTATGAGGCGGGATTCTCTTCCGAGAAAAACGACGGCTCGGATTGGATCGGCTACGAGGGCGGGAACGGAACGCGCCGCGCATACTCTCCCTACTTTACGCTGACGGACAACCTTGCTTTCACGCTGACGGGCGGCAATGCGGAGGGGCTCAAACTGCGCCTTGTCTCCGAACAGGGCGAGGAGCTTGCCGTATTCAATAATTGGAGAAAAACGGAGAGCAGCTATATCTATGTGACGGAAGGACTCAGCGGAACGCGGTGCAGGTTTATTCTCGATGATACCGACCGTCACAGCGATCTCGGGGTGTCGGAATATCATCTTACGGACGACGTTCCCGACGATATGACTGTATTCGCCGCCGGCTTTATCAAGGGCGAGCCGTACGATTTGGATCATTATCTCCGCCCCGAAGAAGCGCCTCTCGCATTGGACGGCGATTTCGAAACATTGGAGAATTGGTTCACCGTCGATATGGAAGGTTATGCGCTCTACGAAGACGCGCCGTTCTTTGCCGATGTCTATACGAACAATCCGCCCGTCTACGGGTCGGACGGAAAATTCCTGACGGGCGGATATCTCGGCGGCGATATGTTGGGATTCGCGGGAACGGGAACGCTGTATTCGCGCGCGTTTACCGTCGGCGGCAGCGGATTTATAACCTTCAAGCTTGGCGGCAATAACCTCGAAACGCTCTCGCTCAGACTGATGAAGTACGAAGAGGACGGCAACCATACCGAGATCGCCCGATTCAATAACTATCTCTTTTCCGATCCTTACCGCAGCATGGCGCTCACGACGTACGGCTATCAGATCCCCGCAAAATATATGGGCAAAAAGTGCTTTTTCATGTTGGTAGACGAGGAGCAGACCGCTTCGTTCGGCGCGCTCAGCCTTGACAGCGTACAGACGTATTACGAGACCGCGCCCGACGTATTTACGGGCAGCGCCGCCGCGATCTCCGACCGCACGGATTCCATCACGATCGCCGAAGATAAAAACATCTATCCCGCAGGCTATATGGTGCCGTATTTCAGCGATCTTACGCAGCATCTCGGCTTGGACGGCGCGGGGGAATCGCTCAGGAACGGCGGGTTTGAACAGGGCTCGTCGGGATGGTTCTCCGCCGATCCGAACGCGTTTTCTTCTTATCGCGTCTCCGACGAGACGACCTATTTCGAGGCGTTTTATCCCAACAATATACCCATTTTCAACAAGACGGGCACCTATTTTCTCAACGGGTTCTCCAACGAATCCTTCCGCGGGAACATCTATTCGCAGGCGTTTGTCGCGAACGGATGGATCACGTTCAAATTGGGCGGCGGAAATTCCGAGGGGCTCAGATTCAAACTCATGCGCTATGTGGACGGCGTGCAGGATGAGGAGATCGCGGTGTTCAACAATTATCTCTTTTCCGATCCTTACCGCAGCATGACGATGACGCGGTATGCCTACCGTATCCCCGAGGAGTACAACGGCGAATATTGCTATTTTGTCATCGAAGATACGCTCACGACCAATTTCGGCGCGATCACGGTGGACGAAGTCGTGACGCATTACGACGCGCCGCCCGCGATCGACGGCAAGCCGACGGACGAACCGAAGGACGACACAACGTTTATGGCAGGATATCAGGGGGCAGCTTATGTCTGATAAACATTTACGGCGCAAAGCCGACGCGCGAAAGGGCGCTTCTCATCTGAAAAAAGCGGCAGCCGTGCTTTTGACGGGAATGCTCTTCGTCGGCGCGGCGTGCTCGGCGTCTCCCGAGCTCGTATACTATACGCCGACGGAACCGGAGACGGAGGAAGCGATCTTTTACCGCCCCGAGACGGGCGCGCTTGCGGACGTCATTCCCTATTATGAGGACGGAAAATATTACCTCTATTATCTGCATGACTACCGCAACGTTGCAACGTACGGCGCGGGCGTCGATTGGGATCTGCTCGTCACCGATGATTTCGTATCCTATGAAAATCTCGGAACGGTCATCCGCCGCGGGTCTCCTTCCCAACAGGATAACAACGTATTTACGGGCGGGATCATCAAAGATAACGAGGGCTTGTACCACATCTTTTATACGGGCAACAACGCTTCGTATGTCGGGACCGGAAAGCCAAAAGAGGCGATCATGCACGCGGTCAGCGAAGATATGGTGCGCTGGCGCAAGATCCCCGAAGATACGTTCTATGCGCCGTCGCAGTACATGAGCGACGATTGGCGCGACCCGTACGTCTATTACGACGAAGCGGAGGGGGACTATAAGATGCTCCTTGCCGCACGGCTGACGGAGGGCGCGGAGTCCGCAAGGGGCGTTACGGCAATGCTCGCGAGCGACGACCTCAAAACATGGGAACTGCGCGATCCTCTCTACGCTCCCGCAAAATATCACACGCACGAGTGTCCCGATCTGTTCAGAATGGGCGATTGGTGGTATCTTGTCTTTTCGGAGTTTTCCGACCGCATCTCCACGCGCTACGTCATGAGCCGCGATCTTGAAAATTGGATAGAACCCGCGGCGGATATGTTCGACGGCAGGGCGTTTTACGCGGCAAAGACGGCGGGCGACGGCGAAAAACGCTATATTTTCGGATGGGTCCCGACGAAGACGAACAACGAGGATATCGGCGGTTGGGAGTGGGGCGGAAGCCTCGCCGTGCACGAGATCTATCAGAAAGAGGACGGAACGCTCGGCGTGCGGGCGCCGCAGTCGCAGGAGGCGGCTTTCAGCGAAGAAACCGCGTCCGACAGCGTTCAGGTGCGCGGCTCGAGCGGCAGAACGGAGGAGATCGGTTCGATGCCGCAGACGTATATGCTGCGCTGTACGGTCTCGGGCGAGTTCGGTCGGGCGGGGTATGCCGTCGGGCACAGCGCTGCGGACGGATATCGCTATGTGATCGATCCTGCCGCAGGGACCTTCTCATTTGAAAATTATCCCTCGGCAAACCTCTTTGCCGATGTTACGGTACCCATTCCGAAAGCGGACACCTATGAACTTACGATTTTTGTGGAAGGACAGGTCTGTACTGCGTATATCAACGGAGAGAAGGCGCTCTCGACGCGCGTTGACGGTACGCTCGGTGCGGCTGTAGGATTTTATGTACAGGGAGGTGAGGCGACGTTCGACTATTCGGTCAGCATTATGCGCGGCTGAGGCGCGTGCATAAGGGCTGCCGCCGCGGAACCCGCGCTTGGCGGCGTTTTTCTCAAAGATATTTGAGAACGTTCGCAATATGAACGGAAAAGGGAAGAGCGGCGGCAAAGAAGCACATACTCAAAACCAAACAGAAAAACAAGGAGTGGAAAGATGAAGAAAGTTATTTGCATCGCGATCCTTTCGATCATGGCGGCGGTAGGGCTGATCCTTGCGGGGTGTACGCAGGAAGATCCGACTCCCACACCGGAGCCGACCGTTCCCGAATAGATCGCGGACGCGCAGGATGTGGAAGTCGATCTGTACGGCGAAGATCTTCTCAAATCGGAGCGAACCGTCTCTTACACGCTGTCCGATTATGTGAAAAATACCGCGGCGGAGGGCGTGACCTATACGCTCAACAGCACGTCCGAGGGGCTCGAAACGGGGAACGTGCGCAACAACCGCTTTGAAGTGACCGTCTCCACCGTGGGAGAAAAGTCCTTCACGCTCGACGTTGCGCAGAACGGCACGGCGCTCTTCTCGGTGAGCGCAAAGATCAACGTCGTCGATACTTCCGCCAACAATATCCAAAACGGCGGTTTCGAAACAGGCGATCTCACCGGTTGGACGATGAGCGATGACGCAGGGTTTGTCGTCGGAGAAAATCTGACCTATTTCGATACCAACGGCTACGATCCGATCCCTACGGTCAATCAGGACGGCGACTACTATCTCGACGGATTCGATCAGGCAAACGGTTTTTCCGGCGAGGCAAAGACGGGCACCGTCACCTCCTCTGACTTCGTACTCGGCGGGAGCGGGTGGATCTCCTTCAAATTGGGGGGGGGTGCGCATAAGAGCTTAAAAGTCGAGCTTGTCGAGAAGGAGAGCGGCAATACGATCGCGACCTTCAACAACTACATGTTCTCCGATCCTTACCGTTCCATCGGACTTACGGAATATGCCTACGAAGTTCCCGCGGAATACCTCGGCAAAACGCTGTTCGTGCGCCTTTCCGACGAAACGCTCACAGGCTCGTTCATGGCGCTCACGGCGGATTCCTTCCGCATGTATTATCCGGAGGGGGAGGAGCCGACCGTCGATAACGAGACGGTCTTCCCCGCGCGCTATTCGGGCGACGTCCTCAAAGAACAGCTCGATGTCGATCATGCGACAAATCAGCTCCCCAACGGCGATTTCGAATCGGGCGACCTTACGGGATGGACGGGCGATGCGCTGTTCGCGATCTCCGATGCGAACGATTACTTTGCCGACATTTTCTCCGATAATATCCCCATGTACAACAAGCAGGGCGCGTATTTCCTTTCGAGCGAAACGGATATGGCGGCGGTCGGCAACATCACGAGCAAAGCCTTCACAGTGGAGGGCAGCCGCTGGATCACCTTCCGCCTCGGCGGGAATAAGACGGAAAACCTGTACGTCAGCCTCATGCAGTGGGTGGAGGACGGCGACGACGTGGAGATCGCGCGCTTCAACAACAATATGTTCTCCGATCCTTACCGCAGTTTCGGCATGACGAAGTACGCCTATCAGATCCCCGAAGAATATGCGGGAGCCGTCTGCTATTTTGTGCTCACCGATACCGCAAATTCGGATACGCCCTTCGGCGTGCTCACGGCGGATGAGTTCATCACATACTATCCCGTCAGCGGCGAACCCGTCGTAGACGGCGAAGAGATCTTCTATGCAAACTTCTGCGAGGCGATCATCACCAATCTCGATGAGCGTCTCGGATTGGACTCCGCGACCAATCAGCTCCGCAACGGCGATTTTGAAACGGGCGATATGACGGGTTGGTTCACGCTCGACCTCGGCGAAAATTACGGCGTCTATGAGGACGGCACCTTCTTCGAAGATTATTATCCGATCAATATTCCCACCTATGCGACAGAGGGCGATTACTTCCTCACGGGCTGTAAATTCAACGAAAACGAAACGGGGCTTGCAGCGGTCGGTTCGCTCTATTCGCAGTCGTTCATCGCAGGCGGCACGGGTTGGATCACCTTTAAGATGGGCGGCACGAGCGACGCCTCCGTGCGCCTCGATCTTATCCGTTGGGTAGAGGACGGCGACGACGAGGTCGTGGCTTCCTTCAACAATTATCTGTTTTCCGATCCCTATCGCAGTATGGGTATGACGAAGTACGCCTATCAGATCGATTCTTCGCTCCTCGGCGAGACCTTCTATTTCAGACTCACCGATTCTGCGAATACTTCCGTCTCCTTCGGCGCGGCTTCTTTGGACAGCATCGTGACCTACTACGAAGAAAACGTGCAGGTATACGAGGGGCAGCCTCCCGTTATCTCCAATTCGGCAGATTCCATCAAGCTCAAAGATGACACCAACATCTATCCCGCGGCATATGTGACCATCCCCGTTGAAAATATCTCCGAGCAGCTCGGGCTCGAGGACGCGACCTACGAGATCCGCAACGGCGGCTTTGAAACGGGCGATTATACCGGTTGGTTCACCGACGCATCCGGATACACCTCCTATACGATCTCCTCTGCAGAAACGTATTTCGAACAGTTCTATAATCCGGCTCCGGTGTATAACAAAGAGGGCACCTATTTCCTCGACGGCTACGGCAGCGAGGGATATGCGGGCGATATCTATTCGCAGGCGTTCAAAGTGGGCGGTACGCGCTGGATCTCCTTCCGCCTTGGCGGCAATAAGACGGAGGGCATGCAGCTTCGCCTCATGCACTATGTCGACGGCGTTGCCGATGAACAGATCGCGGTGTTCAACAACTATCTGTTTAACGATCCCTATCGCAGTTTCGGCATGACGGAATACGCTTTTCAGATCCCCGAAGAGTACGCCGATGAGCTGTGTTACTTCGTTATTCACGATGAAAACGGCGGCGCAAACTTCAATGCCATGACGGCGGATGACTTTATCACTTACTACGAAACGGCGCCGCAGCTCTATTACGGTTCGGCAAGCACGTCGAACATCGAGGACGGCTACATCTATCCTGCCGGATATATGACGACGCCGACTCCGTAACGAAGGGGTGACGCATGAAAAAATTTTTTCGCTCGGTTGCACTTGTGTTCGCGATCATGATGCTCACGGTATTCTGCGCCTGTTCCACGGGCGAACGGGAAGAGGGGCTCTCGCTGCACCTCGCGTTTGAAGAGGGAGAGAGCAACTATGCCGTGGATTCTTCGGGCAATTATGAGGACGCAAGGATCGAGTATTATCTGACGACAGCAGTCTACAAAGAACCCGAATCGCCGCGCCGCAGGCGCGGCGTGGAGGGGGAGGCGCTGTGGTTTGACGGATGGAGCACCTATATCGTCTACGATAACTACACCCTGCCCGAAAGTTTTACGCTCTCCGTATGGATCGCCCCGCGCAGTTGGGAATATCCGAACGGGCAGATCTCTGCGATCGCCGGACAGTACAACCGCAACAGCAACGAAGGGTTCCTCTTCGGCATCCACGATTACGGAAGCTGGAGTTTCGGCTTCGGCACGGGGGATCGCTGGGTAACGCTGGAAGCGCAGAACGATCGCTTGGAGCGCTTCAAGTGGACGCATCTTGCGGCGTCCTTCAATGCCGAAACGGGAACGGCGGCGATCTATCGGAACGGCGATATCGTCAACAGCGTTACGCTGAGCGCCGGCACCAAGATCGCTCCCACAATGGAGTCGCTCACCATCGGCATGAATACGTTCGGACTCGTGGAAAACGGCTTTCAGACGGGCATGTACAACGGGCTTATGGATGAGTTCAAGATCTACGACAGCGCGCTTACGCTCGACGAGATCAACGCACAGTTCCTGAAGGGCTGCGATGAAAACGGCAATATTCCCGAGTGCGCATATGAAGATATCGGATACGAGGCGGAGCTTCTGCGCGACGATATCTACCTGCCGCAGTATCATACCGCACCGGCAAGCGGCTGGATGAACGAGCCCATCGCTCCGTTCGAGTATCAGGGCGTGTATCATATGTTCTTCCAAAGCACGCCGAACGGTCCCTATTGGCGGTATACGCAGTGGGGGCATTGGGTGAGCGACGACAAGGTGCACTGGCGGGAGGTCAAGCCCATCCTCTTCCCCGAACCCGACGGCTTTGCAAACCACCATGTGTTCTCCGGAAACGCGGTGTTCGATTCGGACGGCGTGCCGTGGATCATCTACACGGGCGTCAACTTCAACCTGCGCAATCTCAACCGCATCTCCTATGCCTATCCCGCCGATCCGAGCGATCCGTATCTCACCGATTGGGTGCGCTCGAGCGAACCGCTCTTCGAGCAGCCCGCAGATTGCTCCTATGTGGACTTCCGCGATCCGTATATCTATACGGAAGGGGACTACGCCTATATGATCATCGGGACTTCCTCGGCGGTGGCGAATTTCCAAAGCGGCAATCCGCGCACGGTGTGCTATAAGGCGAGCCTTGACGACCTCACCGATTGGGAGTATCTCGGCGTATCCTACGAGGCGAATTACAACCGTTATCCCGAACTCGGCTACATGTGGGAGCTCCCCGTGCTCACGCGCGTGCAGAGCGAGAACGGTATGTGGGATAAATACGTTCTCTTCGCCTCGCCCAAACCCGATTCCGATCTCAGCATCATTGCGAACGTCTATTATTGGCTGGGCGATTTCGATACGGAGACGGGCAGGTTTACGCCGGAAACGGATGTCCCGACCCGTCTTGATATGGCGAACAATCAGGTGCTCGTCGTCACAAACATGTTCGCGGACGGCGAAAATACGCTGTACGGGCTCATGAACGGCGGGCAGAATGCCTCGCAGGTCAAGGCGAGCGGCTGGACGAACTACGTGACGCTCGGAAAGACCCTTACGCTCGACAACGAGACGGGCGAACTCAGTTTCGCTTTTGATAAGCGTTACGAATCGCTGCACGGAGACAGGCTCGCGGATTTCTCTGACACGACCGTCGAAAAGGTGAATTCAGATATTACCGCCCGCGGAGATATGCTGCATATCGTTGCCGAATTTGACGTCTCCGACTGTACTTCCGCAGGGATCGTGTTCCGCAAGAGCGAAGTCAACGAATTCTTTCAGCAGGAGCTCACGACGATGGAGTTCACTTCGGCAGACGGGCGCGTCCTGCTCGATACCACGCGTTCGGGCGTCGGCATCGAGAACGGCATGCAGTCGGGCGGGGTCATCCAAACGGGCGATACGCTGCGGCTGGAGATCTATCTCGACCGCTCCTGCGTGGAGATCATCGTCAACGGGAAATACAATATTTCCACGACGATCCGTCCGACGTTCGAGGACGCGCTCGGGATCGAACTGACGGGCGACGCGCCCGTGCGCTCGCTGCAAATCTGGGAAATGGAGGGAACACGATGAAAAAGGCACTTCTTCTGATCGCCGCGTTCCTGTTCGTCCTTCCGCTTGCAGGGTGCGCGGAGAGCCGCGAATACGTCTATTATCCGTCCATTGAGAATGCGGGATTCGAGCGCGGTGATACGTCGGGCTGGACGCAGACGGGAGACGCGTTTTCAGTCTCCGAAGACGCCGACGGACGTTACGGCGCGTCGGCAAGGTACTTCCTGCAGGGCAAGGCGGAAGGCACGGGCGAACTTGCTTCGGGCGAATTTACCCTCGGGAATACGGGGTATGTAAGCTTCCTCATCGGCGCGGGCGAGGGCGATTGCCACGTCGATATCTGTGAGGGCGATACCGTGATCAGGCGCATTGAAAACCCGTATTTTACGGAATATAAAGATGACAGGATGCGCCGCGTCCTTGCGGATCTTCGGGAATACATCGGTAAAACAATTTCCATCAAAATAGTGGACAACTGTTCGGATTTAATGTATTCTTATATTAACACGGATGATTTCGATGTTAACGTAACGGAGACCGATCTTGCCGTGTACAAAGGAATGGGAGCGGTAATGGTATAATGGCAGTTACAAGCAAAGATGTGGCGAAGAGAGCAGGTGTATCGCATGCGACGGCTTCGAGGGCGTTTTCCTCCCCCGAACTAGTGAACAAAAATACGCTCGAGCGTATACTGAACGCGGCAAAAGAGCTCAACTATGTGCCGAGTTCGCTGGCTTCTTCCCTGAAGTCGTCGCAGCCGAACACCGTGGGATACATCATTTCCAACATCAAAAACAACTTTTTCACGGATATTGCGCACAAACTGCAAAAGCAGCTCTACGCGCTCGATATGAACTTTATGATCGGGCTCTCCGATGAGAATGCCGACGAGGAATACAGATGTATGCTCTCGCAGATCGCGCATCGCGCTTCCATGATCCTGTTCACGCCGTCCGCATACTCTGCCGAGACGGAGCGCAGGATAAAGAGCACGAAGAACGTCCGATTTATTCAGCTTTTCAGAAATTGTTATGCCGACGTCGATTCGCTGATCGTGAAAGACCGTCTCGGCGCCGCGATGGCGGTGCGCGCGCTGCTGCAAAAGGGCAGGCGAAAGATCCTGCTGCTCGACGGCGAAAGCGCCCTGCCCACGGGAAGACGGAAGGGGTATTTGGATGCGTTTGCAGAGGCAGGGATCGCCCCCGACGAACGCTATCTGAAGATCCTTTCGCTCAGCGGCGACAGAACAGAAGAGATCGGCAGACTCTACGACGAACTCCGCCCCGACGCGATCATCCCCGTTTCCGAGTTTCTCACCGCGCAGACGGCGAACTTTCTCCGGAGCAGGGGGATCGCGATCGGGGAGGATATCGGACTCGTCGCCTACGACGATTCGCTCATTGCGCAGGCGCTCGGGATCACGGTCGTCGGTCATAACGAAGAACAGATCATTGCGGAAATTCAGGGCATGATGGAGCGCGCGATCGCAGGAAACAAAACGCGCGAACACATCGAGCTCGATCCCGTTCTTATCGAAAGGGGATCGGCTTAAACGGTTGATTACCAAAGGAGATTATTTTTATGAAAATAAAAAAGGTCGCTGCGGTGTTGTGCGCGGCTGTGTTGGCGACGGCGCCGCTTGCG
>DBGBVX010000089.1:0-18088 GCA_048370055.1 Candidatus Gallimonas sp.
AAATCATGGCAAAGAAAATCAGAGAAATGGGTATTGTGTTGAGCAAGTTTATCCGTCCCGCAACGGAGCAGTTCGTCATCAACGACAGGGTTATCCCCGAAAAGCCCGAGCGTCCGACGGTGGTCGTCGCGTGCGGGGAAGTTAACGGCAACGACGGCATACAGGATATGACGGTCGTCACGTTCGTTGTGGAAAAGGAGCTTTATGACCGTCTCAAATATATGGATGAGGTGGAGGCGGCATACGAGTACAACGGCGACGGAAAGACAAAGCCCGTCGAACTTAATCTTATTTGAAAGGAGCAATCAATATGGCAAACGGTAAATCCCCTATCATCAGAAAGAGAGACATGTACGGTGTAGGAGCGGACGGAAAGCGGCGCAAGTACGGTGTGAAAATCGATACCGCCGACGGTAAGAAAATCGCGCTTTTAACTCCTACGGGCAAAGGTGCAAAATTTGCGCAGGAAATACGCACAGGTACGCGCTATACGAATTACGGCGCGCAGAAGGTCAATGCGAATGGTAAGCCCATGCGGCTGACGAAAGCACAGCGCGCGTACCGCGCGGGGTATCTCGATCACGGCAAAGATAGTGCGCGGGCGTATAACGCCAAAAACGGCGGCAGAAGTTCGGAAGTACTTCTTCTCCCCGCGCCCGCGGCAAAACCGAAACGTACGCGCCGTAAGAATTGACGAACAAAAAAACCAACCGCCGGAGTGGCGGTTGGAAATGGGCGACTAACATTTTTTATTGTGTTCACGGCATTGCCTAACAACTGTTGCAGAGCAACTCTCTTAAAGTCGTCTATTTCATTATAGTGAGGTTTTTTTAATATGTCAAGTGTCTATCAGCCGAAACGAAAAGAATTGGCAAAAGTCCAAGTGGTTTCGAGTACAACGTATCGGTATAATCGTTCCAAATATCGTTTGTTGGAAGTGTTCAGCGTGGTTATACCGCATTTGTGACAACGCAACGCAATCAAAAGACGGGAAAATGCAGTTTTATCGATGATACATCGTCTTTGACAAAGAGAACGAAAGGCGATATCGTGCATTTCTTTTCTGATAAGTCAAATCGTAATAAAGGCGTTGCATATCTCGTTGTACCATGGGAGCGCGAATAATTTCGGGGTGTCTTATGGCGTTTTTCAAACGTAGTGAAAAAGCTCTTGCAAAAGAGCGCGGGTTTCAGAGCTTGCGCCGTGACTATGAGCGCACGGAGCAGGCTCTCGAAAGCGCCGCAAAGCGCGGCGATATCAAAGGCGTGAAGCGTGCTATGAAGGAACATCACAAGTACGAATACGCCTTGCTTTACAAAAATATGAAACGTAAATAAAAGGAGTGTATCATGAAAAATAATATCGGTTGGAAAATACTTTCGCTTTTCCTTGCGCTTGTGCTGATTGCGGGTGCAATCGTGGGCGTGGTGTTTTGGCAGAAAGGAAATATCGAATTTCACCCTATCGGGCAGGAGCAGGAACAACCCGCAGAGGGTGATGAGACGGCAGACAATGGCGGCGCGGTCATCAGTGAGGACGAAGGCAATGGTATTAAGATGATGTCGGCAAAAATCGCCACGGCAGATTATGACGAATACGGCATTTCCCCTATGGCAGAAACGGCGTATCAGCTTACGGCGACAATTACGCCCGCAAATGCGGATAATCAAATTGTTGATTGGTTTGTCGATTTCGATAACGGTTCATCTGCGTGGGCGAATGGAAAAACTGTTTCGGACTATGTGACGGTTACGCCCACTTCGGACGGCGCTCTCACAGCAAACGTAGAATGTTTGCAACCTTTTGGCGAGAAGATTAACGTTAAATGCGTATCGCGGAAATATTCAAATATTTCGGCAAGCTGTATGGTAGACTATGCGCAGAAAATTACGGGGATGACGGTCACGCTGGAAGGCAGTCGTACCGGTGACGTTGATATTCCCGCAGGCGAAGATGTAGGAATTGAATTTATTTACTACGGTGGTACGTCCTCATATAACGTGTATACGGTAAGTGCTACGGCAATTTATTCGGACGTCTATACCCTTGCAGAGGAGGCGACCTGCAAAGTATCCTTCCTCACGAGTGCGGGCGCGGATGACAGCCATACATACTTTAATAATCATGGCTCGGGCGGTTCTATGGGCTCGTATAGCGCAACTTTTGTGGACGAAGTGAAGGATGCCATCGGCAAAACGTTCTCCTTCGACAATCATATGTTTGAGCTGTATAAATTCCGCTATGAATCGGGCTCGATGGCTACGGGCGAGATGGTGAAGATGACAACGTATTATGCGGATCTCTCGGGTGAAGAGCTTGCAGAGCGCTATTTTGCAACGGATAAGGATACTGTGCTTTGGCGTGTCGCGGCAAGCGTAGAAGGTAAGTACGGAAGTTACACGCGCGAGGACAGCTATCTTATGTATGTATGGTCTGGGGCAGGTGGCTTTGCAAATATGTCTTTGTCGGAAGATAATTTGATTTTTTAAGGCGGTGACGTTATGAGTAAAGGTAGCGGCGCGGGTAGCGTATTCGGAAAAATCATAACGTTTATTCTTGTTGCCGTGCTTATTCTCGGTATCGTCGGAATTGCGGGGTATTTCCTGTTGCGGGAACAAGGCATGACGTACTATGTCGAATATAACGGACAGCGTTATATGGGCGGTATGGACGGCGGCAGTCTTATCTTGCAAAGAGGAACTCCGAATGAGTTTTCCGTCAAGTCTCTGACAGGCGAAGAGGTCAATTATTCCGTAAAAGTCACGGCAAATGAAGCGAATAACTTTGGTTTTTATGTTGGTGAAGAATTTCAGCGGTTTTACAGCGAAGATGACGATGAAGTGAATGATTATTCACAAGAGTTCGGATTGCAAAAAAATGCTGACGGTTTTTCTCTGACCATGCCCGAAGATTATACCGTGGAACAGGCGCTTGAAGATAAGTACGGTGGCGAAGTGAATTTGCGGGACGAGCTTTCGGACAATATGGCTTATTTCGTTATTACCGTAACGGTAGAAAAGACATCGTTGAACTTATGGTTTGTAATCGGCGCAGACGTCACGGGCGTTACGATTGACCCGCCGCATATCATTTTCGGCGGTGAGGGCGTTGTCGGTGACGGAAATGGTCAAGGCAATGTAGACGATGGTCAAACAGGCGGTGGCGACGAAGCCGGCGGCGAAATTTGGGACGTGCCGCAAGGCGTTGTTTCGGGCGTCGTTGGCGTGACGGATTATTCTACATACCCTTCTCATTTTTCTTATACGGGTGAGTTGTATCGTGTCCATATTGTATTGGATTATGATACAAACGTTCCCGTTTTGACGGTGAATGGGATATATTCGTCTGCGTTTATGGAATCAGGAACGGCTTACGAGATTACTTTTGAAAATAACGGCGGTTATTTTTGGGAAGATAATCTCGGGTTGGTTGTTGCTGATGAATATGGCTATGCTTCTGAAACGGTAGATTTTTCGGGGGGTACGGTTGTTTATATGCCGCGCTTTGACGTTTACTCTCTGCAATTTCAGCTTGTGCGTTATCCTATTACGCAGTCGGGGCATATCGATTTTTATTTGACGATTTGCGAATTTACGAGGTGAAACGATGAAAAAGATTTTGAAAATATACTTTCAACGACTTTTTTCGTTATTCATTCTCATCGTGCTGTGTGTGGTAATGATTGCGGGCAGTCAAAGTGCCGCCTATGCGGCGGAGTACACCTCTTACGACAATACCGACATTGAAACAGACCTTGCCGATATCGATGTTTCCATGTATCCGCAAAACGATGATATCCGTCATCGCTTGCTCGATGAAGTCGGGTTTATGGAATATGCCTATTCGGACAGCCTTTTCATAGCGGATAACTATTACGGGCTGTACTTCTATGTCTATAATCCCACGGAAAAGCCCGTAAGTTTAGCCGAAGGAGCGCACCATGTGAACATGGCGACGAAGTATGACGAAAACGGCGAGCCGTCCGATTATGAGAACGTGGAAATTACGTTTTTGGACGCGACGGCGAATAACCGTTTTTTGAAATTCAAACTTTCGGACAGCCGCAGGGCGTACGATATAGCGGTGACGTATGCGGGCAAGCACGGCGGTACAAGGCGGTATGATATTGCAAGCGTGCAGCTTCTGTTTCAGGGCGATGACCACGCTACGGATAGTTTTGCGGGCGCGGAAGGTTTGGAAGGCGTTTCCTTTACATACTATTGCACAGGATATTGCGCGGGCTGTGGTGCTGACCCCGAAGCGGAAAGCACGCTTGATATTCAGTATAAAAAGCTCGATACGATAGGCTTGCAAATTCAAAGCACATGGTATCGCACGGACAGGTTTGACGGCGAAAAGCGGAATACCCTTTCAAGCGTGTATTTTGCTATTCCGAATGATTATATCACGCAATACGGCGCATTGCAGATTGTCAAGGCGGAATGGTATGAATACAAGATGAATTGGGCGTTTGTATCGGACAGCGATGAAGTCATAAACGCGCTTACCCCCTATTTGGGGTATGAACTGCCGTATAGCGAAACGTCGGGTTATCATGACGACAGTGTTCCGTTTGAAGTGTATCAGTATCTTGGACCTTCGGACAGCGGGCAACAGGGACTTGGCTGGAACAAGGCAAAATCCGTTGAACAAATGCAACGTTTCGATTGGCTCATCGAAGTTGACGACATTGGCAAAACCGCTTCGCCCGATTTATTTGAGGATTGGGCAAATAATTACCCCGTGCATGCGGGTGATGAAGTTCTGACAGTCGACGGCAGGACGTATAACGCAAATCTATTCAGCGATGAAGTCGATGAGGGACATACGCGCGGTTATAACGTCCGTGAGTTCGACGCGCGGGATGAAAGTCAATGGATTGATTTGAAAACGGTCAATCAAACGAACGGTTGGAAAACGTTTTGGAACTCTTTTTTGCCCGCAGGGTCGCGTGATGAAGATTGGCTTGTAGCCGAAGATGTCCGCCCTATCGAGGAGATTACCTCCGAACGGTTGAACGGCAACGATACAACGGTTTCAAACGATATTCTTGTCGATACGACGGAACTGTCCGATTTGCGCAAATATGTTGATACTGCGGAAAAGGAAAATAAAACGGTGTATATGATATACTTTTTTAAAATATTAAAGTAACGGATTGGTATTGGTTAATATTTTAGAGGGCGGAAAAAACTCGCCCTCTTTTTTAATGGTGAAATTCGATTTTTACTATTTATTATGGTGTACGACGTTGTACACCATTTCGTCCCGTGTGCCTATGAGCAGGTGCGCATTTTGGACAATAGCACTTTTTGTAATCTTTGGATATTGCCCAACCGTTTTTGCGAGCTTGCTTCGGGCTTATAATGTATTGAATTAAGTTACAATCATCGCATTGAAAGAAGTAATCCTGTTTCGGGAAAAAAGGCATTTTTATTTTCTCCTATTTGTCAAAAGTAAATTCGTTTGTTACTTTGTTGCCGTTCTTGTCGAAAATGGTTATCTCCTTTTTAGCAAATTCGTAAAGGTCAATGAGGTATTGGGTGTCCGCTTTGCTCCATAATGTATAGGTTTCTGGGGTGTTCCATTTTGGTTTATGTATGACGATATAAAGCATGTGTTATTTCTCCCATTGTTTTTTGTCGATGTCTTTTTCCGTTTCGATATTCGGATATTGCTTTTTGAGTTCTTCAAAACGCTTGATAGCCTTGTGACGGTCTTTCCCGTCGTACTCTTCGGAGACAACCGCCTCGGGGCGGGCGTTCGGCGCGGATATGATTTTTAATACTTTCACGTCATAATATTTTTTGCATGAGTAGTAATCGATTCGGCGTTGTAAGGTTAGTTTCATTGTGTATTCTGCGGCGCAAAGTTCTTGCGCCCGCGCGTAAAGCGTTTTGCGGTATTCTTTTATAAGTTCAATCCATGTATAAAGCTCTGTGATTTTGTCTTGCGCGTCTTTATCGGTTTTTTGTACCCTGTCGAACGTCTCTATTTTATCCGCGCGGCGGAAGTAAAACCAAATTTTTTCGTTCATCTCATCGGCGGGGTTTCCGTATCTGCTGAACAGTTCATCAAGTTTTAACATGTGTTTAACTCCTTCGGGGTTGGCTGGGCGGTCAGACGACCGCCACCGCCGTTGCGTACCCGCTCTTTAATGTCCGTTTGGCTTCGCCGTCCTTGATGATCTCCGAGCCGTGTAAGCGGCGGATTTCGTCAAGGGTAAGTTTATGTTTGTTGTTCGTCGGCTCCTGTGTCCATGCCCACGCTTTTTTGCGGGAGCAGAAGAAAAAACCAAGGTCTTTAAGCTGTTGGCGGTATTGAAAGCCGCCGAACACCCATAGCCACGAGCCGCAAAGCTCAATACGGCAGTCAAAATTGATAATAGCGTCGATGACTTTGCGGAAGTCGTCTGGAACGTCCTCGGCGGTTTCTCGGGTGTAGGTTTGACCGTCTGCGGTTTCGTGGACGTTCCGAACACGGGCGAGGAGGTCGTCATATTCGGCATTGATTTGTTGCATTGCTGAAACGCTCCCGCCTTCTCGGTCGGGGTGGTACTTGAAAGCAAGTGCTTTATATTGGCGCTTTAATTCTTCGACGGTCTGCACGTCGTGAAAGTAAATGTATTTCATTTGTTGAAGTCCTCCCCGTTGGTTATATTAAAGCCTAATTTGATACCCACCGCCGCGAGTGCGTTTCGCACTCCGCGAAAATAGCAAGCTAAATTTTGATTATTTGCCGCCTTTGCCCTCTCTGCGGGGCGTATGGTGGTTTTGTATAAATTGGTAAGCGTTTTTTTGACTTCTTGAAAATTGTATTTCATTGCTTTTTACCTCTTAAAAAATTTTTTTCGGCTTTTTGTCGTCTGGGTCTTGCTTTTTCGCTTTTGTTGTGGTACAATTCTTTTACAAAGGTTTTGCAAAGGGAGCAAGGCAGGTTGTGCGCTCCCTCTGCGGGTAGCCGTTCGGGGTGTTTTTGTAAGGCTCATTGCACCCCGCGCGGCTTTTTGTTTTCCTTATCTCGTTTACTTGGTTATGTAATCAAGTAAATCAAGGATTTGTTCGGCGCTCCAACCGTGCGCGAGAAGGTATTCCCGCAATCGTTGGATTGCCTTATCCGATAACCCGATAAAATTTTCCATTCCTTTACCTGCCATATTTTTATTTATTCCCCCTTGCGGGGTATCGACTTTCGCCCTGAATAACCAACCCGCCGAGCGGTTTATTTCCATTTTCGAGAGTCTCGCGGGGTTTAAGGGGTAAGACCCCTTATTATGTAAAACCGCTTGAACTCGTACACTTGTAGCCGGTTGGTTTTTCTTTCTTTCCACTTCCGTTCGCCTCGCAACCTCTACTTTTCCAAGGCGGGCAAATTGTCAAGGGGAAAATACCGCCAACGGGATTTTAGGACAAATTCGGGAGGGATAAAAGCATAGCGGTTATGCTCACGAATTTTTCCGACCCTTGACAAGAGGCACGGCTTGAATACAATCAAGGCGAGGCAACGGAGCAGGGAAAGATGAAAAACCGACTGCAAGCGTATTGACGAGTTCAAGAATACGGTTTTACAAATAAGACGTCTTTACCTCATTGGGGCGTTACTCTGCAAGGGAGAAACGCATATATGAGAAAGGCAAAAGGTTTGTATAGGCATCTTACTTTTACCGTGCGCCTGCAAATAGAGGCAGGGCTGAAAATGAAAATGCCGATAAAGCAGATCGCGGCAAAAGTGGGCGTACATATCAGCACTATATACCGCGAAATCAAGCGCGGCGTGTACGTCAAAAAAGAAGGCTGGCGTGACAGATACGGTTATGAAAGAAGATACCGCTATAAGGAAACGTACAGCCCCGATATTGCAGAAAAGCGTTACCGTGATTTTCTCGCGGCAAAAGGCGCGCCGCTCAAAATCGGGAATGATTACGCCCTCGCGGACTATATCGAAAATAAAATCATAAAGGAAGGATATAGCCCCGACGCAGTTATCGGCGAGATACGGCGCAAGGGCATTCCTTTCAAGACTTCTATTTGTACGTCAACGCTTTACAGTTACATTGGGAAAGGTGTGTTTGGGGAGTTATCACTTGAACATTTATTCCAAAAAGGCAAAAAGAAACAGCGGAAGCAAAAAGAAGTAACGATAGCCCGCCCGCCGAAGGGTACGAGCATAGAAAAACGCCCGAAGGAGATACAAAAGCGTACCGATTTCGGGCATTGGGAAATGGATTGTGTTTGCGGCTCTACAAAAAATGTTTTGCTCGTCTTAACGGAGCGAATGACGAGAAAGGAAATTATTATCCCTATGCCGAGCCAAAAGGCGATGAACGTTGTATCGGCTCTGAATATGCTCGAACATAAATACGGCAAAATGTTTGAAAGGATATTCAAAACGATAACGGTGGATAACGGCGCGGAGTTTTCGGCGTTTGAGGATATGCAACGATCGATATACCGCAAGAGAAAACAGCCGCGCACCGCAATTTATTATTGTCACCCTTATTGTTCATCGGAGCGCGGGAGCAATGAGCGCATGAACAGAGAAATCCGAAGGAAGATACCGAAAGGCTCAAATCTTGCGAAATTTTCAAAAGAAGAGATACAGGAAGTAGAGCAATGGCTGAATAACTATCCGCGAAGGATACTCAAATACGCCACGGCGGAAGAGCTCTTTAACGAACAGATAGCAAAAATATCGTAATGGAAAAGCAAAAGAAAAAGGCAAGCCCAATTCGGCTTGCCTTGTAGTCGTTGTAAAAATGATAGAATTGTTCTGTTTTTGCAAGCAAAAACAGTTCGATTATAACAAATTTCCCGCCCTAAAAAATTTTTTTAAGCGATTTTCGCATTTTCCCTTGACATTTACAAAAGTTTCCTGTAATTACGGAGCGGAGCGCTGATATCAGCGCTCCGCTCCGCTCTATGGAGGAATCATGTGTAAACGAAATTTTCGGATCCATACTTATTTCTCATATTCCGCGAGGATCGCCTCGGCGACCGCGCGGCGCGGCAGGCGTTTATCCATCGCCGTTTTCTCGATATAGCGATGCGCCTCCTGCTCGCTCATATCACAATGGCGGACGAGCGAACATTTTGCGCGGTCGATGAGCTTGAGCTCGCCGAGCGTGCGCTTTAAGCGGCCGTTCTCCCCTTCCAATGCCTGCACGCGCTCCTGCAGCGCCAACGCGACCCTGAGCGTTTGCAGAAGCGCGGCGGGAGTGAGCGCCCCTTTCAGGCAGACAGCTCCCTCCAAGGGCTGATCGACGGTAAGAACGCAAGCCTTCGGGCACAGCTTTGCCGCCGCCCGATACGCGTCGCCGCCCGCGGATGGGAGCAGGAGCAAAACGTCCGCTCCGTCCGCTCCCGCGGCAGACGGGGCGCCGCAGGCATCGACCCCGTGCCTTTGCAGAAAGCCGATGACTTTTTCGCCGCCCGTACCGAGAACGAACACCCGCTTTTTCTTCATATCAGTTATCCGTATACATCTGTTTATAGGGATTTGCGCTGTTGGGCACGAGACGGAGATAGGACGCGTTCAGATAAGCCGCGGCGTCCTCGCCGAACGCGCCACACCATGCGCCGATGAGCGAGCGCGCCTCTTCGGGGAGTTCTGTGAGCCGCTCCACGCGCACCTGCGCGGGAAGAAGGGGCGGAACGTCCTCGCAGCGCAGATAAATTTCGCCGCCGTGCATCCCCGTACCGCAAAAATTCCCGATGATGGGTTTTCCGTCGCAATGGCTGCCGAGCACCATGATGATGCCGCCCGCCTGATACTCGCCGAGGAAACTCCCCGCCCTGCCGCCGATGACGATGGCGGGCTTGCTCTCGCGGTACGCCTTCATATGGATCCCGCAGCGGTAGCCGACGTCGCCGTGCACGAGGATCACGCCCCCGCGCATGGCGTAACCCGTGGCGTCGCCCGCGCTCCCGTTGACGACGACGGCGCCCGCGTTCATCGTATCGCCCGTCGCCTCCTGCACGTTGCCTTCCACGCGGACGACCGCGCCGTTCAGGTAGGCGCCGAGCGCGTTGCCGGGCGTGCCGACGACCTCGATGCGCTTGCCGGAGAGTCCCGTTGCGATATAACGCTGCCCGACGCAGTGTTCAATGACGATCTCTTCTTCGGAAGTGTCGCGCACCGCCGCGTTGAGGTCGGCGAAGTGCATATTCGTAGCGTCGATTTTCATGATCACACCTCTCTTGATAACATCGCTTCCCGCACGTTTTTGGGGAAGGCGGCGAGGACGGGAGCCGCCTCAAGCCGCGCCGTATCCAACTCGGAAAGCGGCGTGCGGTTTTTGACGAGCGAAGTATAGATGCCCGCGCGTTCGGGCGCATTGACGAGAATAAATCCTTTCAGCACGCCGTCCTGCACGAAAAATTTGCGGTACTTCTCCCCTTCCGCCTCCGTATAACTCTCGCCCGTATAGCTGCCCGCCGTGAGCACATGCGAGCCGAAGAATCCGATGGCGTTGAGGGGGATGGCGGAACCGAACGCGCAGTCGCCGCCCGCCATGTTCACGCCCGCTGCAAACCCCTGCTGCGTGGCGTTGGGCAAAAGCGCCAAAATTTTACGCGTGCCGGAAGAGACGTCGTCGCTCTCCGTGCAGTCCCCCGCGGCGAATATATCGGGCAGGGAAGTACGGAGACGATCGTCGGTGACGACGCCGCGCGCCACCTCGCCGCCCGCCTCTTTGACGAGCTCCACGTTGGGGCGGACGCCCACCGCGACGACGAGCAGATCGAACCCGACCGTTTTTCCGCTGACAAGGTGCGCCGTACCCTCTTCGAACCGCTTCACGCTGTCGGAGAGGAAGAACCGCGCGCCCTTCGCTTCGAGTTCGCGCTGCACGATCGCCGCGCCCGCGTCGTCGAGAATGCTCGGCAGGATGCGCCCCGCCATATCGACGACGGAGACGCTCCCGACGCGGTCGAGGATCCCCTCGAGGCACTTGAGCCCGATGAGCCCCGCGCCGACGATGAGCACGCGGCGATCCGGAGCGAGCGCCTTTTCGAGATCGAGCGCGTCCTGCATGCTCATAAAATGGAACTTTTGCTTTACGCTCCCGATCCCCTCCATGGGCGGGTCGAAGGGGCGCGAACCCGTAGCGACGAGCAACTTATCGTACCCCACGCGCCCGCCGTCCGTTAAGACGACCTCTTTGGCGGAGACGTCGATGCGCTCCGCGCGCTTGCCGAGCATGAGTTTTACGCCGTTCTTTTCGTAAAAATCTTCGTGGCGGTAGTTCATGCGGGCGCGGTCGGTCATGCCGAGGAGGTAGTAGGAGATGAGCGGACGGCCGTAAACGGGGAATTTTTCGTCGGAGATGACGACGATCTCGCCGGCGGGATCGACCGAGCGGATGCCCTCGACGGCGGAAACACCGGCGGCGGAATTTCCGATAATGACGTACTTCATGCCCGCACCTCCGTCCGTTCTTCGAATACAATGGCATTGTTGGGGCAATGCTTCACGCAGTTGGGTTCGCCGAACCCGTTGTCGGTGCAGAGTTGACACTTCATGGCGGCGTGACCGTCGGGCGCGGGCATGACCGCCCCGTACGGACAGACAAGAACGCAGGTCAGACAGCCCACGCACTTCTCCCGATCGATGCGCACGACGCCGTCGTCGCCCTTGGAGAGCGCGCCCGAGATGCAGCTGCGGACGCAGACGGCATCGGAGCAGTGGCGACAGTTGACGGCAAAATGCACCTCGCCGCAGTCCTCCACCGTAACGCGCGGATGAATGGTCTTTCCCTTGAGCGCCTTGACGATATCATCGAGCCCCGAATTAGCAAAGGCGCATTCATATTCACACAGATGGCACCCGAGGCACCACTTTTCATTGACGTATATACGTTTCATATATGATATCCCCTAACCTTCATTTGGGAAACAGTCGCGCGAAGGGCAGGAAACGGATGCGTGCGGAACAGAAGTGTACAAAGACGTACATGACCGAGACGCGCGCAGACATGCCGCAGCCTTTCGCGATGCATGTTTCTCAGATCACATCGATTCGCCGGCGTACTTGATGCCGAGGATCTTCAGCTCCGTCTCGTTGAGCCCGAGCCCGCGCAGCATGAGGCGGTTCCCGCGGAGCGCCTCGATGGAATTGATGCCCATGCCGCCCATCATCTCTTGGATCTCATGGTTCCATGCGGTGACGAGGTTGACGAGCCGCTTGTAGCCGATATCGGGATTGAGGCGCTTGACAAGGTCGGGGCGTTGCGTCGCGATGCCCCAATTGCACTTGCCCGCATGGCAGGTGCGGCAGAGGTGGCACCCGAGCGCAAGAAGCGCCGCCGTACCGATGTAGCAGGCGTCCGCACCGAGCGCGATCGCTTTGACGACGTCCGCGCTCGAACGGATGGACCCGCCCACGAGAATGGATACGTCGTCGCGGATGCCCTCGTCGCGCAGGCGCTGATCGACTTCGGCAAGCGCAAGCTCGATGGGAATGCCCACGTTGTCACGGATGCGGGTGGGCGCCGCGCCCGTGCCGCCGCGGTAGCCGTCGATGGCGATGACGTCCGCCCCGCTCCTTGCAATGCCGCTCGCGATCGCCGCGATGTTGTGCACCGCCGCGATCTTGACGATGACGGGCTTTTTATACGCCGTCGCCTCCTTGAGTGAATAGACGAGCTGACGCAGATCTTCGATGGAGTAGATATCGTGGTGCGGCGCGGGGGAAATGGCGTCCACCCCCTGCGGGATCATGCGCGTCTCGGAGACGTCCGCGGAGATCTTCGCCCCGGGGAGATGCCCGCCGATGCCGGGCTTTGCGCCCTGCCCCATCTTGATCTCGATGGCGGCGGCGCTTTCAAGATAGCCCTCGAACACGCCGAAGCGCCCGCTTGCGACCTGCACGATGGTGTTCTTGCCGTACTTGTAAAAATCCTTATGCAGCCCGCCCTCGCCCGTGTTGTAGTAGGTGCCGAGTTCCTCCGCCGCCCGCGCGAGCGATTCGTGCGCGTTGTAGCTGATAGAGCCGTAGCTCATCGCCGAAAAGAGAATGGGAACGTTAAGTTTCAGCTGAGGCGCAAGGGTATTTTTCAGCCGCCCCTTTTCGTCGCGCTCGATCGCCGCCGAACGCTTGCCGAGGTAGAGCTGCGTCTCCATCGGCTCGCGCAAAGGATCGATGGGCGGGTTTGTGACCTGCGAGGCGTTGATGAGCATTTTATCCCAAAAGACGGGATAGGGCTTGGGGTTGCCCATGGAAGAGAGCAGCACGCCGCCCGAGTTCGCCTGCTTATATACCTCGTTGATGGTCTGATTATCCCAATTTGCGTTGGTCTTGTAGGTATCGTCCGATTTTACGATCTTGAGGGCGTGCGTGGGGCAGAGGCACACGCAGCGGTGACAGTTGACGCACTTTTCGTTATCCGCGATCATCCTTCCCGTATCGGGATCGAAGCGGTGCACCTCGTTGGCGCACTGCCGCTCGCACACGCGGCAGGCAATGCACTTGTTTTCGTCGCGGACGACTTCATATTCGGGCTGAATATAGATGTTCATTGCACGCGCCCCTCCTTCCCGTACAGTTCAAAGATGACGGGCTCTCCGCCCGCAGGCGACCACACGCGGTCGAGATCGGGCGCGATCCTGCGGATGGCGCTCTCTTCGCTTGCGATATAGGCGATATCCCCTTTTTCGGCGCACACCGTGGAGCGCAGTTTGAGGCGGTCGCCGAGCGCCATCAGTCCGCCCTCGTAGCCGAGGATGATGGAAAAAGGTCCCGTGATCAGAAGGGACGGGAACATGCGGCGCAGGAGGGTCTCCTGTTCGCGCGCCGTCTCCTCCTTCTGCCCGATGGTCGTCCAAAAGGACGCGGCGATGACGTGCGCCGTTTCGCTGAGCGTGAGCCCGCGCTTGCGCACGAGATAATCGATGATATATGTGATGACCTCGGTATCCGTCTGAAGCGTGCAGCGGTATCCGAACATCTCGATATAGCGGCGGTTTGCGTCGTACGAGGAGATCTCGCCGTTGTGCACGACGGAAAAATCGAGGAGCCCGAAGGGATGCGCGCCGCCCCACCATCCGGGCGTATTGGTGGGATACCTGCCGTGGCACGTCCATGCGTACCCTTCATATTCCTCCAACCGGTAAAAGCGCCCGATATCCTCCGGAAATCCGACGCCCTTGAAGATGCCCATGTTCTTCCCGCTCGAAAAGACGTAAGCGCCGTCGATCTCCGAATTGATGCGGATGACGCACCGCGCGACATATTCGCGCTCGTCGAGGTGGGAGTTTGCGAGCTTGCGGGGAAGCGGCGCAAGAAAGTAACGGAAAATTTCCGGCTCGTCTGTGACGGTCGGAATACGCCTCGTCTGAATCTCGGAGGAGTAGACGATCTCGAAATGGCGCGCGATGAACGCTTCCGTCTGCTCCTGTGCGGCGCGCGTTTCGTAAAAGAGATGGAACGCGTAAAAGTCCTTGTAATGGGGATAGATGCCGTACCCTGCATATCCGCCGCCCAAGCCGTTGGAGCGGTCGTGCATGACGGAGATCGCCTCGATCATACACTCGCCCGTCATGCCCTTTCCGCTGCGGTCGATCACGCCCGTGACCGCACAGCCCGAGGGGTTGCGGAACTGCCCTTCTCTCAGTAACATGTGCTTTCTCCTTTCGCCTTTGAAAGATGTATTGCCATTATATCCCCCCGCGCCGCAAAGGGTCAAGCGAATAAACGGCAATCGAAATTCATACTTTTTTATGAAAAGTATAAATTGAAATTATATTTTGTTCCGCTTATAGCCGTTATTAGCACAGATTATATTACTTGCGTTTATAACATGAGAAGCGCCTCCGCAAACGAGCGGGGGCGCTTCCCATGTTATGAGAGAGTGGTGTGAGCAAGGCTGTTTTCGCGCGCAGAGCGCGCGCAAAACAAAAAAGCGCCGCGGCGGCATCCGCACGGACGCCTCCCGCAACGCCTTTGTTGCTTTATCATCAGAATTATAAAACGCGGAAATGCGTTTTGTCAATCAAAAGCGGAAAACTTGCGTCATCACCAATTTTTATAAGATCTATCAGCCCTGATTATAGTCAGCCGCGCACGAGCGGGATGCTCGCCGCCGCGTTCAGCGAGAGCGGCGAAAAATGCCCGAGGCGGTACTGCACGAGCCCCTCTGCGGCGATCATGGCGGCGTTATCGGTGCAGTGTTTTCTGACGGGGAGCACCAACCGAAGCCCCGCCTCCCCGCAGGCAGCCGTGAGTTTTTCGCGGAGGTACCCGTTGGCGATCACGCCGCCGCCCGCCGTAACGGTACGCGCGCCCGTCTCGCGCGCGCCCTCCACCGTCTTTTGCACGAGGATATCGAGCGCGGCGCTTTGGAAGGACGCGGCGACGTCCGCACGGCTCCACGCCTCCCCTTTCTGCTCCTTCGTGTGAACATAATTGATGACCGCCGTTTTGAGCCCGCTGTACGAAAAGTCGTACCCGCCGTGCCCTTTGAGCATTTTCGGCATGGGAACGACGGGGCGTCCCTCCCGCGCGAGCGCCTCGACGTGCGGCCCCCCGGGATAGGGCAGGGAGAGCACGCGGGCGACCTTATCGAACGCCTCGCCCGCGGCGTCGTCGAGCGTGCCGCCGAGCACGCGGAACTTATCGGCGCGCTCGGTATATAAAACGGCGGTATGCCCGCCGCTCGCAAGGAGCGTGACGAAAGGCGGTTCGAGCGTTTCGTCCTCGAGATACGCCGCGGCAAGATGCCCGCGGATATGATCGACCCCGATGAGCGGGATCCCGAGCCCGTAGGCAAACCCCTTTGCGAAGGAAAGCCCCACGAGGAGCGCGCCCAAAAGCCCCGCGCCGTAGGTGACGGCAACGGCGTCCAACTCCTCTTTTGCGACGTCCGCATTCCGAAGGGCGCGCGAAACGACCTCGTCCACCGCCTCGGCGTGGGCACGGGAGGCGATCTCCGGAACGACGCCGCCGAACTTTGCCTGCGTAGCCGCAGAAGAGGCGATCTCGTCCGATAAAAGTTCCCTCCCGCGGATGACAGCCGCCGCCGTCTCGTCGCAGGAGGATTCAATACCCAAAATGAGCGGGTTTTCTTTTGGAGTAAAATTCATAGGATTTTCGGTATTTTTAATCACCGCCACGGAATGCGCCGCTCACGCGGAAAGAGCTGTTTAATCAAGTCCGCGAGCAGGGTTGCCCTGCGCTGCGGTACTCCATTTGCGCATACCTGCGCTCATGCGGAAGAGTGAGCTCGCGCGCGCTCAACTGTTGCAAAATGCGCGCGAGCGAGAGAAACCGAATGCAGAGCGCAGCGAACATTGGGTTTCTTTCTCCCTCACGAAGATTTTCCGCGTCAGTTCGCGGAAAATCTGTGAACCCTTTTATGATTTTTTCAGATAGTCAATAATAAACCCCTGAATATCGCCGTCCATGACAGCCTGCACGTCGCCCATTTCATAGCCCGTGCGGTGATCTTTGACGAGCGTGTAGGGGCAGAACACATAGGAGCGGATCTGCGAACCCCACTCGATCTTCTTCGTCTCGCCCTTGAGCGCCGCTTCCTCCGCCATGCGCTGTTCGATCTGCTTTTCGAGCAGCTTGCTGCGGAGATACTTGAACGCCATTTCCTTGTTCTGAAGCTGACTGCGCTCGTTCTGACAGGTGACGACGATGCCCGTGGGATAGTGCGTGATGCGGATCGCGGTCTCCGTTTTGTTGACCTTCTGCCCGCCCGCGCCGCTCGAACGGTAGACGTCGATGCGGATATCTTCATCCTTGATCTCGATCTCGTTGTCGTCGTCCACCTCGGGCATGACCTCGACGGAGGCAAAAGACGTCTGACGGCGCTTGTTTGCGTCGAAGGGCGAGATGCGCACAAGGCGGTGCACGCCGATCTCCGCTTTCAGATACCCGTAGGCGTTTTCGCCCTCCACCTTGAAATCGACCGATTTGAGTCCCGCGGAATCCCCGGGAAGGCGGTCGATCTCCGTCACTTTGAAGCCGTTCTTTTCGGCGTAGCGGCAGTACATGCGGTAGAGCATCTGACACCAATCGCAGGCTTCCGTGCCGCCCGCGCCCGCATGCAGCGACATGAGCGCGTTGGAACTATCGTACTTGCCGCGCAGGAGCGCGCGGATGCGCATATCCTCGATGTCCTTTTCGGCGGCGGACATCATCTTATCGAGCTCGGGCACGAGCTCCTCTTCGCCCGTCTCCTCGATGAGATCGATGATCTCGCCCGCGTCGTCGAGCGCCTTCCTGCCCTTTTCGTAGGAATTGATCTTGCCTTCGATGGAAGAGATCTCCCGCCCGATCTTTGCGGAGCGCTCGAGATCCTGCCACACGGCAGGATCCTCTTGCTCGGCTTTCAGTTTTTTGAGCTGATCGTAGCGGTTGTCGATATCGAGGGCATATTTCGCCTCCCCGAGCGTCTCTTCCAAACTTTTGATCTTTAATCTGTAATCGTCTGCTTTAAACATATATTTCCTTTTTATCGATGAAGTCAAAGACACACGTCCCCAACTCCCACCGCCCCTTCGGGGCACCTCCCTCGACGAGGGAGGCAAGTTTTTAAATTTTGCGCAAGGAAAATCACATTTTTGCTATAAAATGACGGGAAAAGCCTTCACTTGTTATGGCTTTTCCGCCACAATTTGCGCGTGAAGCGCTTTTGCGGAAAAGTGAGATAGCGCGATGCTATACTGTTGCGAACTGCGCGCTATCGAGGGTGAGCGGCGCGTTATGCGCATCAGCGCTGTGCGCTGTGCGCTATGCGCGTGCCGCGAACTAAGGAATTGCCTTTATCAGCGGCAATTCCGTGCCCGCAGGCGGCACACTCCCTTGGTGCTGCCAAAACACCAAACACAAAACGTAGCGACTGTTGGGTTTTCCTAAATTTCACGAAGATTTTTCCCGTCAGTTCGGGAAAAATCTGTGAACAATAAAATCACTCGCGCAAGGAGGCTATGCCTCCGCCCGCGCCCTCAATTTGTCGCTTGCGACTTGAGGGGAAAGAGTGAGCCGCCGCGTGCCATTATGTTGCAAAAATCGCGGCGGCGAGAGAAAACCCGCGGTTAGCCGCAAGGCGTGCCCGCGGGTTGTCTTTCAAACTCACGAAATTTCT
>DBGBVX010000090.1:0-1043 GCA_048370055.1 Candidatus Gallimonas sp.
GAACTCCGCCGCCGCGAGGCGGCTTTTCTTTTTGCGTCTCATTCTCTGCCTCCCGTAATTATGCGGAGCGGGCAATTATCGAGGCGCTCTTTCGACACTCTGATACCCCGCGTCGCGTAAAGCGTCCCGCGAGCCGTGCAAGCGCCGTCGCTACCGCGTCCTCTATTTCCGCCCATGTTTTCGTAATATTTGCAATACGCACACGCCGTCGGGATTTTTCTCATTTGCGTTATTACAACGACTTTTCCGAGGAGTTCACTCCCGGACGGCTCCCGGGCGAACTCTTTCCGCGTCGTGTGCTTGCACGGATTTCCGCAATTCCGCTTGTTGCACTCGGTATTTTTCTGCGGGTCGCACTCATATAATTTCGGAAATCTCATTTTTCGCCCTCCTCGTCCTCCGGGATAGGTGTAAAGCACTCGCAACGGAGGACTCGCTCTTTTTCGTCTGCGTGTATCGGGCTCGGACGGCGGCTATCCATGCGCTCTATACATGGGATGCAGTAATCGCCGTCTCTGCCCTTACGCGGGTCGTGTACCTCTCGAATGTTGTCGCATTTCCGGCAATCGAACTCGTACCGCCATTTCGGGAGCTTTTCTCGGCGACGCTTCATGTTCTGCGCCCCGTTTCGTCCATGATAAAAACGCGGCAATTATAGCCGTCTTTGTAGTCGCGTTTCCCTCTGCCTACGTCAATACCTGCCGTCTCGCACCGTTGTACGGCTCTCGCGAGCTCCGAGATATAAAATCTATCCCGTCTCATTTGAGGCATTTTCCAATAATCGGGGTCTTTGCAAAATCGGCACTCCATAGGGCAACCGAGCAACGCCGGAGGGATGCGCTTATATACGAGCTCGTCTATAATGAGCGCCAACGTCTTACCGTTGCGACGACCGCCTCGAAAAATCGTCTCGTCGCGGTCGATAACGTATCGCACCATTTCCGGGTACGGCTCCACGCCGAGAGCTTTACAAATCCGATGGAGGCGGATTTTCGCCTTTGTTCTTTCAAACATTCTCATTCCTCCTCGTGATAGGCTCTATC
>DBGBVX010000091.1:0-17914 GCA_048370055.1 Candidatus Gallimonas sp.
TTTTTGCGCCTCCATATTTTATCTGCGCTTGAAAATATAGCGCTTAAAAATTTTTGGGCGCATTCGGATTTTGCACTAAAATGGCTTTTTATAAATATCATCGGGCGGATACATCTTACAGATAAAGATGACATGCGAGGACGTATGCCGGCAAGCATGCGGTAATTTTATAGATAGAGTTGCCCCATTTTCTTATCCAACTTATGAAATACCGGTTTTTTTGTATGATTGTCTTTTTCCACAGTGTTTGCAACGGATTTGTTCGTGTAATGCGGTATCAGAGAGCGTGTTATCCACAAAATCAGGTGTTTATACGACAGATAATGTGGATAAATCAATGTTTTCTCAGCCAAAATCACGTTTTTTTTGCCCGTGAAAGCCGTCCAAAAACAGGTCAAAAATCGCTCTCATCGCACCAAAGAGCCCATTTTTTTGCCCGATCTGTAAATTTTGGAGTGAAATTATTTTGAAATCCAATTTTCAGATCGTTAAAAAACCGCCGTTTCTGCAATTCAGAATGCTGCAATTTGCGATGAGAAATTTGGAATTATCGGAATAAGCAGTATTGTACAGACAGTATTTTTGCTGCGCGCGCATGAATAACATGCGTTTTTATCTCATAAGATGCGTACCCTTAGGGGGTAGGTAAGGGTCAAATTACCTTTTTTGGCTTAAAATTACCTGATTTTTTAAGAAAAATCACGCAAAAATGCCTGAAAAGCACCCGTTTTTGATCTTTGCACCAAATGTTTCACGTGAAACGTGAAAAAATCAAAAAAATTCTTTGGAGTGTTTCACATGAAACACTTTTGACCCAAAAATGAGGGTACGCAGAAGGATTTTTTGTGAAAATCAATGGATAAATCCGCCTGTAAATGATATTTTTGTAAAATCGAGCAGTTATCTCGGTCAACTGCTTGAAAAATGTTTTAACTTGTGCTACAATATAGTCGTTTCTTCTGCACAAACTATGCGTATGCGGCAGAAAATATTTATCAAAAAGGAGATACGTTTTGAGTAAGGCAGTAAAAGCCATCATCATCGTCTTGCTCGTTGCAGTCGTGGGGGTTGGTGTATACTTTCTCATTAATGCCCAAATCAACGCGCAAAGGACGCGTTCCTTTGACGAGTTCCTTGAACTCAGCGACGGAACGGAAGTGGCGGCAGATGGCGACGAAATCGTTAAAATCGTGATCGACGGGTACAATCTGTACGGTTATACCGATGTAAACAGCAATACCTATTCTTATTCCGCAGTCGGTCCTAGTCAGTTTGATTCCAATTCGCCCTATCTGAATCAATGGATGCAGAACGGGATCCGTATTGAGTTTCGCGATCCGAACGCGGGCAGTGGATGGGGGAATTTCCTCTATATAGCCGTGCTTGTGGTGGGAATCGTTGCTTTCTTCCTGATTCTTCGTTCTATGAGCGGAGGCGGAGGCAAGGTGATGAACTTCGGCAAGACCAAGGCGAAGGTATCTACAAACCTCAAAGTCCGCTTTTCCGACGTTGCGGGGGCGGAGGAGGAGAAAGAGGAACTCAAGGAAGTCGTTGAATTCCTCAAGAGCCCCAAGAAGTTCTCCGACCTCGGGGCAAAGATTCCGAAGGGCGTGCTGCTTGTAGGCCCTCCCGGAACGGGTAAAACGTTGTTTGCAAAGGCTGTCGCGGGGGAGGCGGGCGTTCCCTTCTTCTCTGTCAGCGGTTCCGACTTCGTGGAAATGTACGTCGGCGTTGGCGCCTCGCGCGTGCGCGACCTGTTTGATCTTGCAAAACGCAATCAGCCCTGTATTATTTTCATTGACGAGATCGACGCCGTCGGCCGTCAGAGAGGAGCGGGGCTCGGAGGCGGTCACGACGAGCGTGAGCAGACCCTCAACCAAATTCTCGTTCAGATGGACGGTTTTGAGACGAATGAGGGCGTTATCGTCATGGCGGCGACCAACCGTGCGGATATCCTCGACTCGGCGTTGCTCCGTCCCGGGCGGTTTGACCGTCAGATCTACGTCAATTTGCCCGACGTGAAGGGGCGTGAGGCGATCCTCAAAGTTCATGCCCGCAATAAACCGCTCGCTCCCGACGTCAACTTCAAGGTGATCGCCCGCATGACGAGCGGATTCTCGGGAGCCGACCTTGCGAACCTCCTCAACGAGGCTGCAATTCTCGCCGCCCGTGCGGGAAAATCCATGATCGGCAATCTCGAGCTCTACGAAGGGATCAACAAGGTCATTATGGGTCCTCAGAAGAAGAGCCGCGTTGTGACCGAGGCAGACAAAAAGTGTACGGCATATCACGAGGCGGGTCACGCGATCCTTTCCAAATTGTGCCAACATACCGATAATGTACATGAAGTATCGATCATCCCCCGCGGCATGGCGGCAGGTTATACGCTTACCCGCCCCGAGTCGGATGACAACGATATGACAGTTAATAAACTTAACGATTTTATCTGTATGGCATTGGGCGGACGCGTAGCGGAAGAACTCGTCATCCACGACGTCTCGGCGGGCGCGTCCAACGATATCAAGCGCGTTTCCCAAATGGCGCGCAAGATGGTCACCGAGTGGGGTATGAGCGATCGTATCGGCCCCATCTGCTACGGCAGCGACGGCCCCGTATTCATCGGGCGCGACTTCGAGGAGCGCAACAGTTACTCCGAGGAGACCGCGGGCATCATCGACGAAGAGGTGAAAGCGATCATTTCCCGTCAGTACGCCCGCGCGAAGAAGCTGCTCAGCGAGAACAGGTCGATCCTCGACAATATGGCGCGCGTGCTTGTGGAGCGCGAGACCATCTACACGGCGGAAGTTGACCTTCTCATGCAGGGCAAGTCTTATCAGGAAGTGCTCGCCTATATGGAAAAGCACGGTAAGGGCATGCCCGATAACCCGTTCGGCAGGGTCGCCGCGCAGATGTCGTCCGCGTCCGACGCCTCCGACGGCGCCGACAAGAAGCCCGCGGGCGAGGAGCAGGCGCCTTCCGGCGAGGAGAAGGGCGAAACGCAGTGGTGGCAGGAACCTTCCGGCAACGCTTCCGAGAGCTCCGAGGACGACACTCCTTCCGACGATAAACCGGATAAGGAGTAAGAGAATATGGGGAAAATCATATCGTTTTCCAACCAAAAAGGTGGAGTAGGCAAGACGACGACGTGCGTCAATATGGCGGCGTACCTCTCGCGCGCAGGCAAAAAAGTACTCCTCGTCGATCTCGATCCGCAGGGAAATGCAACGACGGGACTTGGTTTTTCCAAGGGCACGCTGAAAAAATCCGTCTATAACGTCGTCATCGAGGGTGAAGAGGTCAAAGACAACATTCTCGAGACCGAGCTCGAGGGGCTGTACATCCTCCCTTCGAACATCGACCTTGCGGGGGCGGAAGTCGATCTCGTATACAAGAAGAACCGCGACCGCGTGCTCAAAGCCGCGCTCGAAAAGGTGAAGGGGGCGTTCGATTATATCCTGATCGACTGCCCGCCTTCGCTTGGGCTTCTCACCATCAACGCGCTCTCCGCGGCGGACAGCGCCATCATCCCCATCCAAAGCGAGTACTATGCGCTCGAGGGGCTTTCGCAGCTCATGAACACCATCTCCCTCGTGCGGCAGCACCTCAACAAGTCGCTCAAAGTGGAGGGCGTGGTGCTCACGATGTACGACGGCCGCTCGCTCATATCCAAGCAGATCGCGGCGGAGATCAAGAAGTATTTCTCCAAAAAGCTGTATGAGATCGTCATACCGCGCAACGTGCGTCTTTCCGAGGCGCCGAGCCACGGCAAGCCCATCGTCCTGCACGATCCCAAGTGCATGGGCGCGCGGGCATACGCGGCGCTCACCGAAGAATTTTTGAAAAAAACAGAAGGAAAGGGGGAATGACCTATGGCGAAAGGACTTGGAAGAGGACTCTCCGCGCTGTTCAGCGACACGGAAGAGGCATACGAGAACGCGCACACGGAGCTCGGCGAGGCGGGCCTTGCCGGCGCGACGGAAGTGGACGTCTCTGAGATTTTCCCCAACCCGCATCAGCCGCGTAAATTCTTCGATGAGAACGCGATGAACGACCTCGCGAACTCCATCCGCGAACACGGGGTCATCAGCCCGCTCGTCGTCAACAAGAACAAAGACGGCACATACATGATCATCGCGGGCGAGCGCCGGTACCGCGCCGCAATGAAGGCGGGGCTCACAAAGGTGCCCGTCATCGTCAAAGAGCTCGACGACAAGGAGATCCAAGAGATCTCCCTCATCGAGAACTTGCAGCGCGAGGATCTCAATCCCATCGAAGCGGCGTACGGCATGAAACGGCTGATGGAGGAGTTCGGGCTCACGCAGGAGCAGCTCGCGGAGCGGCTTGGCAAATCCCGCCCCGCCATCGCCAACACGCTGCGCCTTCTCACGCTTGCGGAGGAGGTCGTGGAAATGGTGCGCGAGGGCAAGCTCTCTTCGGGGCATGCCCGCACGTTGGTTCCCGTCGCCAAAGAGGAGCAGGTTGCGCTCGCAACGGAGTGCGTCAAGAACGGGTGGTCCGTGCGCGAGATGGAGCGCGCGGTCAAGCAGTATCTCAACCCGCCCGAGGTGCTCGCCAAGGAAAAGGAGCAGAAGAACGCCCTTGCAAACGCGGAATTAAAGCACCTTGTGGAACGCCTCAGGTCTACCCTCAAAACGAAGGTCTCGCTCATCGGCACGGACAAGAAGGGGCGCATCTATATCGATTACTACACCCGCGACGATCTCGACCGCATCAGCGAACTTCTCGATATCATCGATCGCATGGAATGACCCGCGCGGCGGAACCCACGCCATATATATTATGGTATACCGATTTCCGCGCAGGGAGGATCGGCTTTCCGCTGCGCCGAAACGGGATGAAGAAAAACTGCGGCACCATGTCCGCAAAGGCGCGGACAGGCAGTCAAATGCGGGCATGGGCTACCATGTCCGCGTTTTTTGGGGTAAATACCTCCGCTTCGCCGACATGGTGCCCGTAAAATTTATCACAATCATAAAAAAGGAGATCCCTACGGTCCGCATTGCGCGGACGACTTATGCTGACTTTTTACAAGACCAAAAAGGAGGACGTCCTTGCCTATGCGCCGTTCTTTGCAGGGCAGAGGACGCACGTCTCCGATTTTTCGCTGTGCTTCCAATTCATGTGGCACAAGTACTTTGCGCCCGATTACGCCATCGTGGAGGACTGCCTCGTCCTCAAAGAGCTGTACGCGGGCAAGTACTACTTCCATTATCCGCTCTCCCGCACGGGGGATCGCGCGGCGCAGCTCCGCGCCGTCGCCGCGCTCGAACAGTACTGCCGCGACGCGGAGATCCGCCTGCACTTCACCAATGTGCCGCGCGAGTTCGTGCCCGAGCTCGTGCTCCGCTACGGGCAGGACGTCGCGGTCACGAATATCCGCCGTTGGCGCGACTATCTGTACACGGCGGAGAGCTTCCGCACCTATGCGGGCGGGAAATATGCGGGGCAGCGCAATCACGTCAACAAGTTCAAAAAGAATTATCCCGATTGGCAGTTCCATATCTACCGTGCGGAGGACGAGAGCGCGCTCCTTGCGTTCCTGCACGAGTACGACGCCGCGCAGCGCTCCAAGGGCACCTACCTTGCCGCCGAAGAGATGGACGAGGTCTACGAGCTCGTGCCCGTCATCGGGCAGTTCGGGCTGCTCTGCGGCTACCTCACGGTGGACGGGAAGATCGTCGCCTGTTCCATCGGCGAGCGGTGCGGCGATATGATCGTCGTGCACGTCGAGAAGGCACTCCGCGCCTACGAGGGCGCCTATCCGATGATCGCGCAGCAGTTTGCGCTCGCCTTCGCGGGCGAGGGCGTCGACTATCTCAACCGCATGGACGACGCGGGCGACAAGGGGCTGCGCAAGTCGAAATTGCAGTATCTCCCGTGCGAGATCGTCGGTAAATATAATGTCACGCCCCGCCGCGCCATTGACGGCGTGGCGCATCTCCCGACGATCGAGGCGGAGCGGGTCACGCTCAAGCCCGTCGCGGACGGGGACGCGGCTGCGTATGCGCGGCTTGCGGGGGATGTGGAGCGCAACCGTTTGTGGGGGTACGATTGGCGGGAGGACGCCCCCCAAGGAGAGAACGGCGCGCCGGAGGCGGAATGGTTCCTTGCGTTCGCGCGCGGTCTGTTCAAAGAAAAGATGGAAATGCCGCTCGGCGTCTACGTCGAGGGGAACCTCGCCGGCGAAGTCGTGCTGCACCGCTTCGGGTATCAGGCTGAGGCGGAGATCGGCGTGCGCCTGCTGCCCGAATACGAGGGGAAGGGGTACGCCGCGGAGGCTGTCTCCGCCTATGCGGAGTACGCCTTTATCAAGCTCGAACTCGAGCGCGTCGAGGCGAAACATTTCAAGGAAAATCTGCGTTCGGGGAGCATGCTCCTCCGCGCGGGGATGCGCAAAAGCGGCGAAGACGAAACCTACCTCTATTATTATAAAACGGCTTCCATGTGAAACATTGAAAAAAATTTATACGAGCGCCCGCGGCGATTTGCCGCGGGCGCCATTTATCCCAAAGGGCGCAGGCGCGGGCGGGGGCGCTGCCGCGAGAGGCGCGCGCCGCCGAATATGTAACAAGTCTTTACAAAATCAACATCTTGTGGGATATCGGAGGACAAGCCCTATTCGCGTGCGAAATATGAGTTTTTTGGTGAAAACGCCCAAAAAAACCGAGGAAAAAGATGTAAATTTCACAAAAAAATTTTAAAAATACCATTGACAAAGTGACCGTCGCGTGATATATTATGTGTAGTACAAGAAATGACGACGGGGGGAATGTCATGATTGTGAGGAACGTTTTGTAATCCTGTATACATTTTTCCGCGCTTTCGGCGGTTGCAGAAGGCGAACGGAAAGAGGGCGCGCCCTCTTTTGTTTGGCACATAGGTGCCAAACAAAAACGAATGTTACCGGTCAGCAAAGCGTTTTTTGCTTTTTTGGCGGCCTCTCGGCTGAATTTCTGCCGACGGGCGCTTTTTTGTGTCTTTGAAAGGTGCGGCTCCCCCCGCAGCATCTTTGATCGGCGCAAAAAATCGCAAATCGGCGGTACAAAAAACTATATTAAGAGGTAAGTGAGATGAAGAAGAGAAAACTTCTCAGGAACGTTTCCTTAGTCGCGCTTTCCGCCCTCATGGTCGGCGGTACGGCTATGGCGTTCACGGCTTGCGGCGGCAGCGGCGGCGGGTCCGGAACGATTTCCGTGTATATTTTCTGTAATACGGCGGACGCGGAGACGAACGAACGCATTTGTAATGACGCGATCGCTCAATATAATGCTGCAAACGGAACGAACTATACGATCAGTTTCGATTACAATCCCGATCAGGACACGTATTTCGATGAGATCAGCAACCGTATGACAAGCGGCAATAATATTCCCGATATTATGTACCTTTCGCCCAAGAACGTCGCTACGTATGCGGGACTCAACCGCGTGCTCGATCTTTCGCCCTATCTGCTTGCCTCGGAAACGGGGATTCAGGGTACAACGTCCATTTGGGAAAACTCCCTTGCTTTCTATGCGGCGTACAGGGGAACAAACGGGATCATGGTAAATGCAAGTCAGGCAGTTTATCAGGATGCTCAGGAAGCACCCAACAACGACGCAGGGTTCTATGACGGAAACAACAAACTCGGTATTTACGGTCTTCCCAAGGACTATTCCAACTTCTCGATGGGCTACAACCGCAACTTCTTTACGGACGAGCTCAAAGAAGCTTATACGACGACCGTCGCGTCCGAAGCGGGAAGAAGCGTTGTCAGCCATATCTACACGTCGACGGATCTGAACGCGGCGAAGGAACTCACCCATACCGGCGGAAACTCCATGCGCGGCACGATCACATATGCCGCCACGGGCGATTATACGAATCCTTATACAGGTGAGACCATGCACGCAGTGGCAGGGCAGGATGCGCCTATCATCAACATCGGCGTTCCCACCACGTACAGACCGTTCAACTTCTATCAGTACACTTCCTATCAGCAGGCGATCCAAGGCGGCGATCCCATCGCGCTTGCAACGCAGTACTATACCAACGGTCAGGGCTATACCGTGACGATCCCCGGGTTCCCGGATGAGAAGATCGATATCTCCGGTTCCGAGTACGACGATTACAAGGATCCAGACGCGATCTACGATACGGATACGGCTTATATCACGTACACCTATGCCGAATACGGTGCGCTCAGCTGGGCGTTGACTTACTACCTGAACACGTATGCGTGGGATAACGGGCAGACCGATCCCATGAACGGCTACGGCGGAAAGTGGTATTCGGACGCACAGCGTTATCAGAACGTATACGGCGGCGAGCAGTATGAGAATGCGCTCGGACCCAACCTTTACGTGCTTCCTTGGCTTTATTCCAACGACGCTGCTTATATCGACAGCAACTCCACGTATACTCAGAACAATGACGCAAATACCGGCGGAAATTGGGGCAATACGGATATCAAGGATTGGGCAGGCACCAAGACGGAAACGGTGCAGAAGAGAACGCTCGACGGCGGCTATCGCGACGCGCTCGTGCAGCCCGGTATGGACAGCCAGAACTTCATCGAAACATACGGTGCGTTCCACAACCATGGCTCCGTATGGAACGCAAACTCCGGACAGGCGGGCGACGGTCTTGCCTCCGATAAGGGCAGCCTTTCCGGATGGGTCTATTTCCGTGCAGGCTCCGCGATTTTCTACGGCGCAGGTACGTGGGACTTCTCCACGAGAAACAATTCGGATATCGAGACGCTCGACGCAGGCGAAATGCCCGCTCCCGTCTCCGAAAAATTAGCGCTCTATTCGACGGTCCGTAACGCATATTACGACCGTGAGCTTCAGGTCTATGCAAACGACACTACGAAGGCGAAGGGCGTCGGAAATGACGCCGGCACCGCCACGGGCAGCACGGGCGACTACGCGCAGGCTGCCAATCCTCAAGCGCGCGTCTTCACCGAAGACGAGATCACGATGAACCAGCTCAAGCGCCAGGATAAGTGGGGCGCCCGTATGGACTCCGTCGGTTATGCGGCAAGCTATAACCTTGCAAACGATTCCGAAAAAGCAGAAGCGGCTGCAAACGTCATTATGGCGCTCACAATCGATGAACAGTCGCAGGTCACGCTCACTTACGGCGGTGCGCAGCTTCCCAACGTGAAGCGGCAGTGCGAAGATTTCCTGAATTATAACGACGATGCGTATAATCAGGCGCTCGAAGCAGAGGGCCGTGAAAACGCGTTCTCCGGCATGATCACGCCCGAGGGCGACGCCGAAGGCAATGACGTTTGGGATGAATATTATCAGCTTGCGCGCGACATGGCGGCAGCGGCAACCGGAAGCGAATCGAATAAAACGGTTGCGCAGTATCTTTCGGATAAAACGATAAACGGCGAGGCAGCCAAGTACGATACGCAGTATGCCGAAGTAAGACTGCGCGATTTCGATCCGGGCGACGGCAGCACGTATCTTGCATATTCGATGCGCGTTCTTCGACTTGTCAACTTCAGAAAGGAAGACCGCGACCTTTGCATCCGTATGCAGTATGGTCTCAACTCCGCGCGCGATCAGCTCATGTACACCACCGGTACCGCATGGATCGCAGTGCTCGATCAGAGTACCGCATCTACGATGCTCGCCTATATCAACCAAGGTATTGGCGCGACGGACAGCAGCGGGACAACCGCAAAGACGCGCATTGACTTTGCAACGGAGATCCAGACGCAGATGTATCAGACGGGCAGTCAGTATAACTATCTTTCCCCTGCAGTCCTCTGTGTTCAGCAAGTGCACCGTGCACAGACGTTGCTCGAAGAGAGAACCTGATCCGAGCAAATTAAAGCAAAAAGGATGCGTCTTCTCCCGTATCCGCGGGAGAAGACCCCTTCTTTTGCGATTGTTTGCACGCGGGAGAAGACCCCTTCTTTTGCGATTGTTTGCATGAGAAATATGAATTAAGGAGGAAATCTGCATGGAAGAAAGAACCACTGTGGCTGCGGAGGAACCCGTAGCTGCAGAGTCGGTCGCTGCAGAGGCGGCGCTTCCCGCTAAAAAGGAGAGAAAACCGATCAACCAACAGAAATTGCAGGATAATCTTTGGGGATGGGCTTTCTGCGTCCCGCTGATCGTCGGAACGGTTTTGTTCGTATATATCGCGCTCGTTATGGCGATTTTGCTGTCGTTCACCACATATAATTCGCTTACTGTGAACGGCGGTGAAACGATTTGGACGTTCCTCGGCGATATGTTCGCGGGAGAAGACGTCTATTCCGATTTCAGCGGGAACCACGATCCCCTGCGTTGGTACAAATTTGTATTCACGTGGGAAGATTATGCGTATACGATGGGAACGGTAACGGGAACGAGTCAGTACACGATGAACGTTACCGGTATGCTTCTTTTCAATACGGTCTTCTACGCCATCGGTATCCCGATCGGCATGGTACTCGCAATGTTCTTTGCGGTCTGCATGTCGCGCGATATCAAGGGCGGCAACCTGTTCCGCGTTATCTATTATCTTCCCTGCGTTGCAAGTACGGTCTCTATCGTCTATACCTTCAAAAACATGTTCGGTATGAGCGGCGTTATCAATCAGCTGCTCGGAGCGCAGATCCCTTGGTTAAGAGATGATATGTCTCAGCCGGCGCTCACGCCGGGACCGGGCGTTGATCCTTTCTGGGGGCAGGGCTTGGTCACAAAATTGGTCATTGTCATTATGTCGGTCTGGAAGGGGCTTGGCGGTACGATCATCCTGTACATAGCAGGACTTTCGGGCGTCAACGCTTCCACAAAGGAAGCTGCTCAGATCGACGGTGCAAGCGGATGGAAGATCTTCTGGAAGGTCACGATGCCCGATCTGTACCCTGTTATCTTCTATAACATGGTCACGGCGATCATCGGCGGCATGCAGATCTACGCTGAGCCGGAATTGTTCTTCCCGACAGCATCCGGTGCGCGACCCAATTACCTGACGTCCGGTTATGTTGCGTTGATATGGTACTGGGGCGTTTCCGGACGGGCAAATATGCTCAACTCGGTATATTCCAACCCGTATGGTATTCCCGCAGCATATCAAAGTCTCGGCGCGGCTTACGGTATCGTTCTGGCGATCATTATTCTCGTCATGACGCTTTTCCAGTTCTGGCTGGATAAGAGAAGAGCGGATTAAGGAGGTCAGTTATGGAAAACGTGCAAACTATGCAAGTTGATGCAACTGTAGAAGAGCCAAAAGTCTCCTCTTTCCGTTACGCACTCGGGGCAGTCCTTGCGTTTTTCGGGTTCTCTACCAAGACGCACCGCGCCAGCAAAAAACGCGCAAAACTTGTCGGCGATATCGCAACATATATCATCCTTCTTTTCGGCGCATTCCTGATGCTGTATCCCTTCTGGTGGATGATCGCGGCATCCTTCGCGTGGACGGGAGGACAAAGCGGCAATGCGGCGATCAATTCGCTCACATGGTGGCCTGTTCCCGCATTAAATGATCCCGGGTCTGCAGGATTGTTCAATAACTATCTGGTTTTGTTCCGCGACGGCTTCGGCGGTCAGGTGCACGTCACGTACTGGCGTGCGGTCGCGAATAACCTCTTCTATTCCATCGTTCCCGTTGTGGTCGGCGTTATCACTTCGGCAATGGCGGCATTCTCCTTTGCAAAGATCAATTGGATCGGCCGCAATGCGGTGTTCATGTTCCTGCTTGCGGCGATCATGGTCCCCGGGCCTTCCATCATGACGACGCAGTATGCGATGTATCAGTCTTTCGGATTCCTCGATAACTGGGCGGTCATGGTCGTCCCCGGAATGTTCGGCGCCATCATGACGGCGTTCTTCATCCGTCAGTTCCTTTTCGGCTTGCCCACCTCTATCATTGAGGCGGCAAAGATCGACGGCGCAGGCTACGGCAGGATCTTTGTCGGATTCATCCTTCCGCTTGCAATGCCCGCGATCGTGGCGCAGGGGTTGCTGTCCTTCATGGGATGCTGGAACAACTACATGAGTTCTTACATCTTTATTACGAGCTCTTCGGAATGGATCAACCTGCCGCATGCAATGACGCTTATGAGCGGCAACAGCACATATGACTCCAATCAGGGGCCCGTTCTTGCGGCGGCTGTGCTGTGCGTCCTTCCCGTCATCATCCTGTTCGCGATCTTCCAAAAGATGATCATCGGCTCGCTGATGCTCACGGGTTCCAAGGAGTAACTTCAAATTCAAAAACAGGGCGGAAAAGCCCTGTTTTTTTGTGCCCTTGAATTGTCGTTTCCATAATTTCCCGTCGGGGGCGGTCTTACTGCGAAGATTGTGTGCGTTTGACGAAACCGCAAGATTTTTTCGTTACACTATTGAAAAATTGCACAGAATACGATATAATAATGTATATAAGGGAAATGGAGAATCGCATGAACAAGAAAGGGAAGACATTTGCGCTCGCGGCAGCCGGAATAACGGCGGCGGTGGCAGTTCTGATGGGAGCTTGTGCGGGCTCCCCGGGGGGCAGTTCGAAAACGCAGCCCGATATCGCCATTACGGAAAACGCAAGCGTGCACGATCCGTCCGTCTTTTACGATGAGGCGAGCGGCACCTACTATGCGTTTGGTTCGCACTTTGCCGTAGCCTCCTCGACCGATCTCGTCAATTGGCGGCAGGTCGCGCAGGACGGCGCTTCGGGGCAGGAATTGCTGTACGGTACCACGAATTGGCGCGGCGTTCTTTTGCAGAGCGATGCGCTCGTGGGCGGCACGCAGAACACTTGGGCGCCCGATGTGGAGTACTATGGCGGCAAGTACTATATGTACTATTCGCTCACGGCGGGGTTCGGCAGTTCCAACTCCGTGATCGGCCGCGTGGAGTCCGAGAGTGTGCTCGGTCCCTATTCCAACGAAAAGATCATCGTCACGGGCATCGGGAGCAGCATGGTAAATAAGCCGAACTGTATCGATCCGGAGCTGTTCTACGATAAAGACGGCGGGCTGTGGATGGTCTACGGTTCCTTCTTCGGCGGGATCTATATCCTCGAGCTCTACAACGAGGGCGAGAATTGGGGGTTGCCAAAACCCGATCAGGGCGAGTTCGGCACGCTGCTGTGGGCAAATCCGAACGAGGGCGCGGAAGGCCCCTTTGTTTTCTACAATGCCGAGACGGATTACTACTATCTGCTCGTGAGCTACGGCAGCCTGAGCACCAACTACAACCTCCGCGTGGCGCGCAGCCGGAACCCGAACGGTCCCTATGAGGATATCACGGGGACGGACGTCTCGGTGAACGGCAGGAACGCCTATAAACTTGCGGGGAATTACCGCGTCGGGGACGCCGAGGGCGTTGCAGCCATCGGGCACGGCTCCGTGGCGGAAAAGGACGGCGAGTTCATCTTTGTCGGTCATTCCCGCCGCGACGACGGGCGCGGCGGCGTAACGGGCGGGCACTCCATGTGGGCGGCGAAGCTCCTCTTCAACGAGGACGGTTGGCCCGTCATGACGCCCTGCCGCTACACGGGCGAAGAGGCGCGTTCCTTCACGGCGTCCGATATTGCGGGGAGCTACGATCTGCTCTTTTTCTACAATACGTCGTCGGCGACGTTTGAGCAGTCGGCGGAATATACCTTCCGCAGCGACGGCAAGATCATGCAGAACGACAGGGAAATAGGCACCTTTGCGCTTTCGGGCGATAACCGTATCACGATTACGATCAACAATACAGAATATAAGGGCGCGATCGCGGACTGTTGGAACACATATACCGATCAGGGCGGGGCGATCTGCCTGAGCGCAGTCTCCGCGTCCTCTTCCGTAACGCTTTGGGCGGTCGGAAAATGATATACGGATGAAACGCGCGGTGCGGAGTATATGCGCGCGTGGAAAATATTGAGGGGATGAGGTAAGAAAATGGCACTCAAATATCCGAAGAACCCGAGGTTCAACAAGCTCAGGATGCGTTCTCCCGACTATGCCACATGGCAGGAGGGCTGCGCGCACGACCCTTCGCTCCTCGAGTGGGAGGGCAAATACTACGCCTATTCGACGGACACGTTCGGCGCGCCCGCAGGGTATCAGATCCGCGTCAGCGACGATCTTATGCATTGGGAATACGTCGGTTCGGCATTTGCGCTCGAAGGCGCCGCTCCGCACTATAAAAAGGGCGAGGGGCGCGGCGCATACGGCAATCTGCAGGCGGCGTTCGATTGGTGCGTCACCGATCAGAAGGAGGTCGGCTACGGGATCTGCACCCGCACGGACGGCAGCATGTCCTTTTGGGCGCCGCACTGCGTGCGCGGAACGGACGGAAAATTTTGGCTGTATTTCTGTCTGACGGGGTATTTCGGCGGCTCCAAGTCATGTATCGGGCTCGCCAAATCGGATAGCCCGCTCGGTCCCTTCGAATGCGAGGGGCTCATCGTGCAGTCGCCCGCGGGGTGGCGCACGCCCAACGCCATCGACCCGCAGGTGCTCTTTGCCGAGGACAGGATGTGGATGGTCTACGGTTCGTTCGGGCTCGGGCTCTACATCCTCGAGCTCGATCCCGCCACGGGTCTCCGCAAGGACGGCGCGGCATATGCGGATTTTGCTTCCGGCAAGAAGACGTTCGCGGAATATTACGGCGCGCATCTTGCCAGCGGGTCGCTCGAAGGCGGCGTGCTGCATTACGAAAAGGATGTTCCCGTCCTTGAAAAGGGGAAGTGGACGAAGAAGAGCTACTATTATCTGATGTGCTCGTACGGTTCGCTCTCGTCCGCATACAATATGCGCTGCGGCAGGAGCGAAACGCCCGAAGGACCCTATACCGACGTCAACGGCAACCCGCTCGTCTGCTCCACCGATATCGGCACGGGCAATAAGATGCTCGGCTCCTTCCGTTGGGAGGACGACCCCGTGGACTATTTCTGCCCCGGGCACAACGATATATTCACGACTTCCCGCGGCGTGCGGCTCGTCTCCTACCACTGCCGTACCAATTATTTCATCGAAAAACAGCTCTCGCGCTCCAATAACTTCCACTATCTCTATCTTTCGCAGTACGATTTCAATTCGGACGGGTGGCCCGTCCTCAATCCCAACCGCTATGCAGAGGAAGAGATTCAGGATGTGACGGAGGAGGAACTTCTCAACATCGCGGCGGGCAAATTCGAGGCGGTGCTCTTCACGCAGGGCGTCGCCACGGCGGAGGCAAGGCGCGTCATCCTGCATAAGGACGGCACGATGGATGGCGCCTATAAGGGCGCGTGGAAGATGTACGGCTCGCGCTATATCTCCCTTGAAACGCAGGGCGACGAGTTCCTCGGCGTGGTCATGCCTTCGTGGATCGATCATCAGAACGCCGCGGGGCTCACCGTAACGGCGATGGGCAAAAAGACGGGCATGGCGCTCATCATGAACAGCACCAACAGGATCTGATCGCGGACAAAACAAAAGAGGCGCACCGCAGAGGGGCGCCTCTTATATTATATAATAATGTAATAGGAGAGCTCAATCGCGGCGGTCGTCATCGGCGTCGCGGTCGTCGCCCTTGGGCGGATTCATAAAGTCAGGGCGGTTTTTGCGTTCCTCCGCCTCATCTTTTTCGTTTGCGCGCGATCTTGCAAAAAACATTGCGCCCCCGCACAGCACGGCGCCGAGCAGCAGGCACAAAACGCCCACCAAGCTGTGGAGGAAGGAGCCAACGATCACGGCTGCCAACACGCACAGGCATGCAAGGATACAAAAAACAGTTTGAAGCGTTCGCATTATTTTCTCCGAGGGAGGTATAAAATCGGATATATTGTACCATATATTGAATGAAAACACAACAAGTTGTGCAGCAAAAAAATCCCGAAAAAAAAGTCAAAAAAAGGCAAAAAATCGCGAAAAAGTTGCAAAAATCGATTGACTTCTCCTCGGCGGTGTGATATGATATGCAAGCTGTCCGGTGCGGAACGGCAAGCGGAACAACTTCAGGGCATTCGGAATAAAATCTGAAAAAAGTCGAAAAAAGTTGTAAAAAACGCTTGACACGATATCAGCGCTTGTGATAGAATAGCCAAGCTGTCCGGCGAAAGCCGCAAGCACGAACAAGCGATCGATCAAACGGAAAAAATTTCCGAAAAAAATCGAAAAAAGTTCGAAAAAATGCTTGACACGGAAATAGCTCCTATGATATAATAGGTAAGCTCTCTCCGAGAAAGGGGACAGCCCGAACTGTTGTTCGGTCAACGCAGATTAAAAATCGAATAGAAAGGAAACGATTTTTTGTAACACAAAAAGCAGTTTCTGTCAATTTTTTTGAGCATCAAAGTACTCAAAACAAAGTCAGCAAGATAACGAATTTTCGTTAGAGCCGTCGGTATGTTTAGCGCATATCGGCTTTAAACAATTAAACTCAAGAGTTTGATTCTGGCTCAGGATGAACGCTGGCGGCGTGCTTAACACATGCAAGTCGAACGGACAAGGAGAGCTTGCTCTTCTTGTTAGTGGCGGACGGGTGAGTAACGCGTGAGCAATCTGCCCATATCAGGGGGATAACAGTTAGAAATGACTGCTAATACCGCATAAGACCACGGGAAGGCATCTTCCTGAGGTAAAAGATTTTATCGGATATGGATGAGCTCGCGTCCTATTAGGCAGTTGGCGGGGTAACGGCCCACCAAACCGGCGATAGGTAGCCGACCTCAGAGGGTGATCGGCCACATTGGAACTGAGACACGGTCCAAACTCCTACGGGAGGCAGCAGTGGGGAATATTGGGCAATGGAGGCAACTCTGACCCAGCAACGCCGCGTGAATGAAGAAGGTCTTCGGATTGTAAAGTTCTTTAGCGAGGGACGAAAAGAATGACGGTACCTCGAGAATAAGCCACGACTAACTACGTGCCAGCAGTCGCGGTAATACGTAGGTGGCGAGCGTTGTCCGGAATGACTGGGCGTAAAGGGAGCGTAGGCGGCACAACAAGTTAGGAGTGAAATACCGTGGCTTAACCACGGAACTGCTTTTAAAACTGTTGAGCTAGAGTGATGGAGAGGAAAGCGGAATTCCTAGTGTAGCGGTGGAATGCGTAGATATTAGGAGGAACACCAGAGGCGAAGGCGGCTTTCTGGACATTAACTGACGCTGAGGCTCGAAAGCGTGGGGAGCAAACAGGATTAGATACCCTGGTAGTCCACGCCGTAAACGATGGATACTAGATGCGGGGAGTATCGACTCTTTCCGTGTCGGAGCAAACGCAATAAGTATCCCGCCTGGGGAGTACGGCCGCAAGGTTGAAACTCAAAGGAATTGACGGGGACCCGCACAAGCAGCGGAGCATGTGGTTTAATTCGAAGCAACGCGAAAAACCTTACCAAGACTTGACATCCTCTGACGGATACAGAAATGTAAACATCTTTTCGGAGACAGAGAGACAGGTGGTGCATGGTTGTCGTCAGCTCGTGTCGTGAGATGTTGGGTTAAGTCCCGCAACGAGCGCAACCCTTATGAACAGTTGCCAATATTAAGTTAGGAACTCTGTTCAGACTGCCGTGGACAACACGGAGGAAGGTGGGGATGACGTCAAATCATCATGCCCCTTACGTCTTGGGCTACACACGTGCTACAATGGCTATTACAAAGAGGAGCGAGGCGGCAACGTCAAGCAAATCTCAAAAAGATAGTCTCAGTTCGGATTGTGGGCTGCAACCCGCCCACATGAAGTTGGAGTTGCTAGTAATCCCGAATCAGCATGTCGGGGTGAATGCGTTCCCGGGTCTTGTACACACCGCCCGTCACGCCATGGGAGTTGGGAGTACCCGAAGTCAGTGACCTAACCCGAAAGGGGAGGAGCTGCCGAAGGTAAGACCGATGACTGGGGTGAAGTCGTAACAAGGTAGCCGTATCGGAAGGTGCGGCTGGATCACCTCCTTTTAGGGAGCTGAAAAGCTTTCGAAGTCGATACGTCGGTTTAGGC
>DBGBVX010000092.1:0-35764 GCA_048370055.1 Candidatus Gallimonas sp.
TCAACATATTTCTTGAATAAAAAGGAAAAATAGTTGCTATTGCCGGGTTCCAATCGTAGGATATTCTGCTTTGATTGCAGTCAAAAGCTGATACGTCCACTTCACAAAAGTTGATTATAAATAAAGAATGATACATCAAAACAGATACTTATTTTTTCTCTTATACTTGTCACGATGAACGGTGTATGGTATATTGTGTAACAGCGCAGTCATTGCATGAGGCTATGATGTTGTCATCGTTTTCGATATGTGTGGAAGGGTGAAAATATCGGACCAAACGGACAGTATCTGACGAAAACGTTCATGAGGAGAGAACATTATGGGAAAATTTACTAAGAAGGTCATTTTGGCGGGGCATCGCGGGGAGCGTACCGTCGTTCCTGAAAATACGCTTGCTGCATTTCGCTATGCGCTTTCCTGCGGTGTGGATGCTATCGAAACGGACTTTCATTTATCGAAGGACGGTGTGCTGATGGTCATTCATGACCATACGCTGGATCGGACGACGAACGGTCACGGAAACGTGTGCGTTCATACATTTGAACAGTTGCGCGCGCTCTCCGCGGGCGGTTGGTTTTCCGATGCGTTTTCCGGCGAGCGCATTCCCACGGCGGATGAATTTTTTCAATTGACCGCAGATACGGGCATTTTGTACAATCTGGAGCTGAAAGTATATCCCGCGGACGAGGGAGAACGGCGCGCATACGAAGCGGTCGATAAGCTTGTTGCCATGTTGGAGAAGTATAAAGTAGCGGACGATCGCGTCATGATGAGCAGTTGGAGCCTTGCCGTGCTTGCCTATGTGAAAAAGACATATGGGGATCGTTTCCTGTTGCAGGGGTTTTACCCGCTTGCCAATTTCAAGGACGGGGAGGGGATCGATGCGTTCTCCTGCATGGATTTTGCCTGCCTGTTCCCGCTTGAAGGGAGCGGACATCTCTGCCCGCCTTCCGATTACGAGGCATTGAAACAGCACGGCGTTGTGCCGTGTAATCATATTCCCGCCGTCTATACGGACTATGAACAGGCGCTGAAATGCGGCTCGAGGATGTTCACGGTGGATGATATCAAGACGAGCGAATGCCTGCTGCGGGCGTTCGGTGTCAGATAACAGCGAAAGAAATACAAAGAGGCGTGTGGAAGATTTCCGCGCGTCTCTTGCTTTAAGATGCACGTATGTGCTATAATGGTGTCACACAAAAACGGACGGCGCGCTCTGTCCGGAAGGGGGGCAGTATGCCAGGGTATCATTTCAAGGAAAATGACTATCTGCATATCATGCAGAGCTACAACCGTATTTTTGAGCCCAACCACGTTATGCCGCGCATTCATCGACATATCGGGATAGAGATCATGTACGTGCTCTCAGGGAAGGCGATCGTCCGTATGTACGACGCTGACGGCGCGCAAACGGAACAGTATAAACTTTCTTCCGGCGATTTTTTCTTCCTTGAAAGCGACAGGTTTCATCAACTGTTCACCGCCGATTGTGTAACGCGCATCGTCAATCTGGAACTTGCCCCCGTCAAGGAACAGCAGTTTGCCTATCAGCGGACGGTCGGACAAATCATGAAGGGGGATCGGCGGCTTGCCGATCTGTTTGCCGAAAGCCAGACATTTCGTCTGTTTGATAACGGAGAGTTGCTGTATATTCTGCTGATGATCCTGCGCCGCTTTCCCGATCGTGCGGAAAAATATGCGGAATTGGAAGCTCTGCTCATTGTGCTGTTTGACGAGGTTGCTGACCTGTACCGCCAGAACGAGCGGCAGTACCGCGGATATGCATATGTAAAACGTGCGGTGAACGAGATCGAAAACGATGTTTCCGGCTGTACGCCCGATCTCCTTGCCGAGGCGGTCGGCGTAAGCCGCGTCTATTTGCAGAAGCTATTTCGTCTGTGTTTCAACATGGGGATCGCAGAATATATCAATCATTTTCGCTGTATGCGCGCGCAGGCGTATCTGCGGCGCAATTCCTCGGCACAGATCGGGGAAGTTGCAAAAGAGTTTGGTTTTCATAGTATGTTGCATTTTGAACGGGTATTCGGAAAGTTGTGCGGCTGTTCCCCGCGCGAATATCGTGAAAAAGTGCGCAAGGTTCCCGAAGAGTGGACATTTGAAAAGGCGATGCTCACCAACGAGTATGTGTTCGGCGGCTCGGAAGGAAACAGCAGCCTGGTGAAAAATAAGGGCATCCTCAAAATTTTGTAACGGATTACCGTCATAGATGTAACGAAGGTGTAACGCAATTGTAATGAAAGTGTAAAAAGTATCGGTTTTGAAGTATTTATATTCAACAATTGTATAAAATCATAATTTGGACCTTGACATGGCCGCTTTCTTGATATAAGGTGGTTGTGTCAAGGTTTTTTACTCGGAAAAACGGGCGCGGTAAGAAATGGCTTTTTTACGCTTGACAAATACTGATCAGGATAAGGAGGACACAATCATGCAGGCAAAAAAGGTATTGGCTGTTGCAGGGGCGGCATTGATGCTTGCGGCAGGCGTCGGATGTTCGACGGATAATGTCGCAGCCAACGAGGTGCTCATCTGGGCGATCACGGGCTCGGACAACGCTGCGTGGCTTACGGAAATGGAGCGTGAATTTGAGGCGGAAAATTCCGATATCGGCATTGTCGTCCGTGCGACGTTTGCCGACTACAATTCCATTCTCACGAGCTTCGCGCGCGGAAATTCGCCGGACATCGTATATGTGGACGACGAGTACTTCAAGCGGTATGCAGACGGCGGGTTTATTACGCCGCTCGACGATCTGATCGAGGAGTATTGGGCGGATTCCGAGCTCATCGACGTGAGCGAGATCTGGGAGCCGGCGCTCTCGCGCTATCGCTATGAAGTGTCCAACAACACAAGCGACGCGGACGACCCGCTCTATTGTATTCCGAAGGACATGGATCCCACCGTGCTCTACTACAACGAGGGTGCCTTTGAAAAACTCGGCATCATTGTGATCAGCGTGGACGAGGAGGATCTCGACGCATGGAATGCGGGCGAGGTCGCCGACGCGAACGGAAAAAAGAAGTCCGATTACGAGGCGCTGAACGGTGTGACGGTTCCTTCCCGCGGATATTGGCGGTCGGACGGCAACTGGGTGAGCGGAACAACGTGGCAGCAGCCCGCCTCGGGCGCAACGCTCGTGTTCAACAACCGCATTCCCATGAGCTGGGACGAGGTGGAGGACCTTGCCATGCTGTGCACGTCGTCCTACAACACCTCATCGCCCACGACGTACGGCTACTATACGGAGTGGTGGTTCAACTACGGCTGGTCGGTGGGCGGCGACTGCATCGGCGATACGACGGGCGACGGCGACTACGTGTTCACCTTAAATGACGACGCGCCCAACTATAAAGTTCTCAAAGACACGACGGTCAACGACACGCCGTATGCGCCCGGGACCGAGGAGTCGCCCGTTTTCTTATCCTATGAGGACAAGCACTATCTTGCGGAGAATGCTTCCGCGGCAGAAGAGCTCGTCGCGGACGGCGCGATCGAGGAATACCCCTCGACGCTGGATGCATTCACCCGCTTCTGCGCGCTCAGCCGCGACAAGACTTCCTCCGATCCGACGGGGCTTGCCGTATCTCCCAAACCCTCGGTCGTTCCCACGGCGTCGGATGCGCTCGGCCGCTTCAATACGGACGGCTATCTTGCGATGTTCGTCGGATATTCCTCGTCGGTTGCCTCGATGAGCAACGATGTGGATTGGAACATTGCTCCGCTCCCCGTATACAAGACGTATGCGAGCGGCTACAGCGATGAAATCGTGCAGCTCGGTGCACGCGCAGGGCACTCCAAATCTACGGGACTTGCCATTGCGGCAGATTCCGAAAAGAAAGAGATGGCGATGCGGGTGCTCGCTTATCTTGCAGGGATGCCCGGACAGGAAAAGCTTGCGCAGCAGCATTATTATCTGCCCAACACGGAGGCAGTCGCACGGACGGATTATCTGACGGATGCCTCCAAGAATTACGAACAGCTCCTGGTCGAAACGCGCTATCAGGATCCGGGCGATTGGTGGTATATGCTGGACCGTGAGTGGATCGCAAACTGGTCGGAACCGCTCAATCAAAATTCCAACAGCGTTCGCAACAGCGGAATGACGCTTTCGGAGTATTTCGCCGCTGTCGTCGATCAGACAAATCATGACCTGCAAATGTACAAAGAAGCGCTCGTCGGCTGACGGAGGAAGAATTATGGAGAACAGAATTGCCGCCGTGCAGGACACTGCCGCCCCGCAGGAGGAGCGCGTCCCCGTGCCCCGCAAGCGCGGGGGGCAGTCTCATAGTCTCATCAAGCGGCGCGATACGGCGCTCGGTTGGTGCATGGCGCTCCCGCCGGTCATAGGTTTTTTGATCTTTACGTTTGCTCCGCTCATCATCAGCTTTGTCATGAGCCTCAACGAATTTTCGCGCTATTCCTATTCGTTGGCGGACATGACCTTCTGCGGATTGCAAAATTATATTACGATCTTCACCGATCCCGATCTCTGGAAGGCGCTCGGCATCACGCTCCTGTTGTGCCTTTCCATTCCTTTCGAGATATTCTTCGGGCTGCTCATTGCCAATCTGCTGCGCAAGCCCTTCTTCGGAAGGCGGGTATTTCGTGTTATCTTCTTCCTGCCCAATATCTGCTCCATTGTGGCGCTGGCATTCGTGTGGACATATATGTATTCTCCGCAGGAATACGGGCTGTTCAACCGCATCATTTCCTGGTTCGGCGCAGGGCCCTGGGGCTGGACGACCGATCCGAATGCATTCCTCGTGTGCATCATCATTATGACCATCTGGAATGTGATGGGATATGACGCGCTCATGTTCCAGGCGCAGATCGGGAACATCAATCAAAGCTTGTATGAGTCGGCCGATCTCGATGGTGCAAACTGTGTTCAGAAATTTTTCCGCATCACAGTCCCGATGGCGACGCCCATGATCTTCTATCTAGCGCTCATCGGCGTGATCGGAGCTATGCAGTCCTACGCCCGCATCGACGCGATGGATATCGATCTCTACGGCATGGGTCCTGACGATTCTGGCCTGACGCTGGTGGGGTACATGATGCGCGCACAGGAGGAGCCGATCGTCTACGGCGGACTCGGGGTCAGTGCGGCGACCTCCTTCTTCCTCGGCATCATTATTGCCGTCATGACGCTCGTCAACCTGAAAGTGAGCAAAAAGTGGGTGCACTACAATGACTGAGACGAAACAGATACAATATCATGAAACACAGGGGCAGGATACGGCGCGCAAAGTTCGCCGCCGCAGGCGAATCCGCTTTGCAGACGTGCTTGCAAAAGTTGCACTGATCATCGGCGCGCTCATCATCCTCATTCCCTTCTGGATTTTGCTCATCACAAGCTTCAAGTCGTCTTCTGAGATCATTTCCGCAGACTTTACCTGGTGGCCGAAAAGATTTGATTTCTCCGGATACATCAACGCTTTCAACTGGGAGACGGCGGCAATCACTTCCAATGTGCTCATCGGGCTCGGCAATACCTTGCTCTATACCATTCCTACAACGGTCATCGGGCTGTTTGTTTCGGGCATGAGCGCCTATGCGTTCAGTAAGATGCAGTTCAAGGGCAGGGAGGCGCTCTTTGCGGTGCTTCTTCTGACGATGGTCATGCCCGGCACGGTCGTCCTCATCCCGCAGTACACCATCTATTCCATGATCAGCTGGGTTGGGACGCCCTTCCCGCTCATGATCCCCGGGATGTTCGGCACAGCCGGGACGGTCTTCTTTTTGCGGCAGTATATGCGCGGTGTTCCCGATGAGATTCTGGAAGCGGCACAGATGGACGGGCTCGGCAAGTTCCGCGCTTATTGGATCATGATGCTGCCCGTCTGTGTTCCCGCATTCATTGCGCAGTTTGTGCTTAATTTTATTTCGGGCTACAACGACTATCTCGGCCCCATTCTCTTTTTGGGGGAGGGCGACCCGTCGCGCTATACCTTGCAGGTCGTTTTGAGCAACATGGTCGGGCAGAGCGAACGGGAGATCCAGAACAGAATGGCAAACGCGGTCGTCGCGCTTGTTCCGCTTATCTTTGTCTATCTGTTCTTGCAAAATTTTATCATCGACGGGATCTCGGTCTCGGCGGTCAAAGGTTGATCGGATACGATAAGGAGGAACTATGGGAAAGAAATTACTTGCAACTCTGCTCGGCGCGGCGATGCTTGCGCTGCCCGTATGCGGGCTCACGGGATGCGACGGGGAAACGCAGTCTTTTGCCTATGATGACGGTATTTCCGAATCGGGCAATTACGACAGCAGCGTTTTTTACAGAAACGATCTCGACGTGGATTGGTTCGCCGATCCCGGCGTGATCTATGCCGAAGACGGGTATTTCTACGTCTACGGCACGGCGAGTGATATGTCCGGCGCGATCCGCGCATGGCGCTCTCAAAACCTTGCCGATTGGGAATTTGTAGGCGTCGTCTATAATTGCGCCGCGGATAGCTGGGGCTATTCCAGTGTCTGGGCACCGGAAGTGATGTATTATCAGACGGCGCAGCAGAAGATCAACGGTGAGCCGGGGCTATACTATATGTATTTCTCCGCCGCATGGAAGAATTATCCCACTGGCGGGAGCGGATACGATAATCTTCGTATGTCCGTCGCCGTTGCAACTTCGCCCGCAGGGCCGTTTGTGGATGTGGGCAGGGATACGGCATGGACGAATGCCGACAGCACGCAGGTCTCCGTCGCCGACTACTACGGGCGCGATTATGACGGTTCGGAACCCGTGTTCCTCTTTGAGGAGCATTTATCGGAGATCGCGGCAAACGGCGTTGACCTCGACGGCACGCTGGACGGCGTGCAGAACGAGGCGAATGCAGTCTTTTCCGTGATCGATCCCTCCCCGTTCATCGATGAAGACGGCACCCTGTACATGTATTTTGTGCGGCACGCCACCACGGGAAACCAGGGGAATGTGATCTACGGAATGCGCATGATCGACCCGATCACTGCCGACTATTCCACAGTCACGCCGCTTGCGGCAAGCAATGCAGCATCGGCAACGGGTGGGGATTGTGACTATTTTGAAAAGGTCAACGGCGTGTATACGCCGATGGACGATCCAAACGTCACGCTCGGCTCGTCGGAAGGGAACATCAACGAGGCGCCCTTCATGCAGCGGCACACGACGGTGAAGGAGGACGGCACGACGGTGACCAAGTACTATCTCACCTATTCCATCCTCGGACTTACGAGTCCGTTTTACAGCGTCAGCCTTGCTACTGCCGATAGCCCGCTCGGTACATTCAAAAAGATCCAGTCCCCGTCGCCGATCCACGGGATCAACGCGGACTTCGATCATATGTCCGGCACGGGGCACCACTGCTTTGTGCAGGCGGGAGAGGAGAATTTCATCTTCTACCACGCGCACTGCGACCGCTCCATGGGCAACGGCAACCCGCGCGCCCTCGCCGTCGACCGCGTCTATTGGTATTACAACGAGGAACTCGGCTATGATATCTATCATTCGGACGGGCCGAGCTATTCGCTCAATCCCGTGCCCGAGGTGACGAGCGGCTACAAGAACGTCGTTCCCCGGGCGCAGGTCGAGGCGACGAACGCCGCGGACGGAAGCTCTGCCGCGCTGTTGCGGGACGGCATGTCTGCGATCCACGCCTACGACGACGCGCTCGAATTCGTGGCGAACGGCTCCACGCAAATTACAATCACCTTGCCGCGCTCCTATACGGTGAATGCGATCTTTATCTATAACAGCCGGTCCTACGCAAAGGCTTTTTCCAAAGTTTCCGAAGTGCGTATGACGGCGTCGGACGGCAGCGTGTACGTGGTCAACGATCTTGCGTTCAACACGCAATATTATAACACAACCAATGAAACGATCCGTCCCGGTGCGGCGGCGGTCATGGCTTTTGAGCCCATCTCCATTGTCAGGATTGAACTGACGATCGATACGCCCATCGTATCCGGCGCGGCACAGATCGCTGTTGACGAGATCAAGGTCATGGGGAAATAAGGAGGGAAAGATATGAAACGAAAATTTCTCATTCCCTGTCTTGCAGCCGCTGCGGCGGCGTCGCTTGCGCTCGGGCTGAGCGCCTGCTCAGACAGCGGTGCGCAGTTCAGCGGTGTACGGGAAGAATTTACGGGCAGCATGTATGTGGATACGGTACCCTCTTGGCGCGAACAGGCGCTGATCGATGGCGGCTACACCTTCACGGGGGAGGGGGTTACGTTGGACGGCAAGTTGGACGAAGCGGCATGGCAGCAGGTCTATCCGCTCACCTATACCTCCGTAGGCGTCACCGTTTCCGTGTACGTCGTGTTCGGTGAGGATGGTTTCTACGTCGGGTATGACGTGGAGGATAACGAGGCGTACTTCCACGAAAACCGTGCCAGCGAGAACAATTCCAGCATTGAAATCTATTTTTCTCCAGTCGGCACGACGACGCTCAATGAGACCGTGTTGCAGGTGCGCATGGAGCCGAACAACGATTTTACCTGCTACCGCGCGCTCGGTGCAGTGGATGCGCAACTCTCCTTCCCCTGGTCGGCGGAGTATCTGCCCGTCTACGGGCTTTCGCAGGCGGAGGCAGGCTGGGAAACGGACGCAGCCACCGGCGGCATGGTCACGCACGGCGGATTGCAGTACGAGATGTTCGTCGGGTGGGATACTCTTTCTTTGACGGAGGCACCCGAGAGCATCAAGCTCTATCCCTGTTACAATTATATCAACAATTCACTTTCGGACGGCAGGCGCGTGTCGCAGGTATGGTCGCAGGGCAGGTATAATGAGCCCATGGATTACTATACGTTTGATGCGCAGGGCTACGTCGGCAACGACGATCGCCTGACGCAGGAATACGGAGAAGAACTGCTGTTCGGGGACGCGGGTAATGGGCTTTCCAAGTCCTCCGGCTGGGATATCTCCGCTCTGACCGAGAGCAATACCGTTTCCAGCACGCAGAATGCCCGCGGCAGCCACTACCTCTACATCAAGGGAAGCGACACGGCGGCTTACCTGTTCTCTGTTAAGGCGCAGTTTATCCGGGACGTCAACAACACGGGCGCACGCATGGGGATTGTTATGGGAAGGCAAAATTCCAATAAGACCGATCTCAACATGTACACCGAGACGTTTGCCGTTGCCGTGCAGGGGGACAACATCGGAAAATATCAGCTCACACACAAGGTCGGCGACGACGAGGGCGGCAAGTTCGTTTCCTGGGTCAGCACAGATCTTTCGCCCTATTCGGGCGCGAATGGCATTTCGGCGCCCGTGGAACTGACGGTCGTCAAGCAGGGCAGCCTCTTCTTCTATTTCGCCAACGGCGTTTATCTCGGTTCTGTCAGCTATCCGAGATTTGCCGAGGGCGGCGCGGTCGGGCTGTATTCGCTCGGCGCACAGGCTGTCTTTACCGATATTTCCTATCAAACGGATGAGGCAGCGATCTCAGCGTATCTCGATCAGGCAGGGATCCGTTTGGTGACGGTCACATCCAATGTGGGCGGCACGTTCAGCGGAACGGTGAACGGGAGCGCGTTCGATGCCTCGCAGGCGACGATAGCGTTCGTCGGTACTGCCGACATAGAACTGACCGTGACTCCCACGATCGACGCGGCGCGCACCTATATCATTGAATCCGTCACGGTCAACGGCGAAGAAGCAACGCTCTCGCAGGGCGGCAGGCTGACCATAGAAGATTGCAGCGAAGATGTGGAGATCGTCATTGCATTTGCACCGGTCATGTCGGGTGCGCCGATCACCTTCACGGGTGGCGAAGCGCAGGTGACGATTGAGCAGCAGGATGGCGCCAACAGCTACACGCTCAATGCGGCGCAGGGGCTTACGGTGCGTCTTGCAGACGGCACATGGGTGATCACGCCGAAAGACGGGACGCCTGTTACAGTCGTTGTGGAGAATGGCGCGATTGTGCAAGGGGACGGGCAGATCTCCGTGGCGGCGGAGTGATAGAAGTTAAAGCATCGTTATATGTGAAGCATAAGGAGGAAAATGTATGAAAAAGTTGCTTATCGGGCTCGTTTTTTGTCTGGCGCTCGTGTTTGGCGGCGTGCTTGCGGCATGTACATCCACGGGAAATCAGGCAGTCAACGACGTTACGGTGATGATCGACGAGATCGGTGAGGTAAGTGACGTTACGCTCGATTCGCAGGCAGCGATCGATGCGGCGCGCGCCGCCTATGACGCGCTTTCGGAAGAGGATAAGGCGGAAGTCTCCAACTATGCCGATCTGCAGGCGGCGGAGGCGGAGCTCGCCACGCTCCAAGAGATCGACGCGCTCACGCTCACGATCACTTCGGCGGCAAGCATGAAGTCAGGAGCGGAGTACACGCCCGCGCTCTCGGGCTATGAGTATAACGATGTACAGACGACGATCGCATGGTCGGTAGCAGATGTCGGTACAACGGGCGCGAGTATCGAGAATGGTATTGTTACGGCGAGCGGCATCGGCAGGTTCACCCTCGTTGCGACAGTATCGTATGCGGGGCACAACATTGAAAATCAAGCAGCGATCACAGTGGAAGTGGGTGGCTACACCCTCTCGGGTACGATTTCATTCCCCGAGGGAAATGAAAACCTCGCCTCCCGCGTCAGTGTGCGCAGCGCTTCCGGCATCGTCGGACAGGTCAGCGTCAGAGAGGACGGCGTCGGCGTCTTCACCGTCGGCGTTCCGCAGGGCGATACGACGCTTATCTTCTCCGCGCCCGCATTTGAAGACGTCACTTTGGAACTTGAAAATGTGCAGGCGGACAACGATGAGGCGGGGGAAGCAGTTTTTTCGACCTACCGCTACACGAACGGCGCTGTCTGGGCGCCTGCGGAGGGACGCGTTACGCAGAAGGACGGCGATGTTACCGTCGGCGCTTTGGATGACGGGAATGCCTATGCGACGCTCGCGTTTGCCGACGTAAGGAGTACGCAGGTCTATTTGCAGGCGACGATTTCCAATATCTTTGCGGCTCATGATCTGAACGCTTTTGATGTTGGGTTTGCGCCGATCCTGCTCTCCGAGGATTCCTATGCCTATGAACTGCGGCAGAATTACACAGGGAGCGGTGTGTATGAGGAAGGAATCGCGCGCTTGCAGGGCAATGCAAGCAACCCGTGGGTGAGCTGGATGAATGGCACGGGAAGCATTGTGTTTCAAGATACCAACGGCGCGTGGCTAAACCAAGACATTCCCGAGAACGAAGAGGGCAAAATCGAGGGCGTGACGGTGACGCTCACCCTCATCCGAGACGGCAACAAGGTGTACGTCTGGACGCAGCTCGCGGGAGAAGACACGATCTACCACGGCGTCGACGTGCTGGATGAAAAGTATGTTGATTACGAAGCCGGTTTCGGACTCTTTACCCGTGCAGGTACGGGTGCAACGTTCACGGACATCTCTTTCTCGACGGACGCGGAATTCATTGCAGAAAAACTTTCCTGTACCGCAGCGCTGACCGCAGATACGGATGACGGCGCAAACGGCACAGTCACTTTGACCGATGGCTCCGGGAACCCCGTTACGGCGACAACCCTAGGTGAGGCGCTGACGCTTACGGTCACGCCGAATGCGTCCACGCAGACGGACATCTATTATATCTCTGCCGCCACGCTGAACGGCGAAAATATTCTCGATCTCATGGAAGCGCAGGAGGACGGCTCGTACACCTATACGTTTACCGTTCGCGGCGATGTCGCCCTTCAGGTGACGATCACTAAAGAAGTTTTGAAGACCGTGACGGGCAAAATCTCATTGCCGGCCGGGTATGAATATCTGCTCACGGAAGGCACGGTCAGTGCAGAGGGGGTCGCTTCGACTGCAATTTCGGCGGACAGTACCTATTCGTTGAATGTTCCGGCAGGGACGCAGAAGATCATCGTCACCTTGCCTGGATTCTCGAAAGAGGCTTCGCTCGATACCGCACAGACGCAGGGCGAAACGCTCAATGTTGAATTGACCACGGCGGACTTTGCGTTTGAATGGGGATACTTCACCTCCGGAGGAACGTATACGGCAGAGGACGGAACTGTCAAGATCAATGCAAAGGTCGGAAAAGACCTGCATACCGCTGTAACGTTTGCAGACCTTTCGGCAAGTTCTTTCCTGCTCCGTGCCACGATCTCGGATATCTATGAAGGGGATAAGGAGAATGCCTTTGACGTAGGCTTTACGTTGGCATTTGACGGATACAACGTATCCTATGAATTGCGGCAGAGCGGCGTGCTTTCCAGAATGCACCACGGCGGGAATGTCTGGAAATTGGATCCTGTCTCCGATCGGAATTGGACGAGCGAGACCTTTGACGCAGACGACAGCGGACTGTTTGAAGGGCTTTCCATTGAACTTATCCTTGTAAGAGATGGTTCCACTGTACATTTCTGGGCGAACGGATCCTATCTCGGTTCAGACGATGCGAGCAGCATTTTTGGCGCGGATACACTTTGTGGATTTGGTTTCTACACCCGTGCAAGCGTCGGTGCGACATTCTCGGATATCTCTTTCTCTACGGATCCGGCGGTGATTGCCGAGCAACTTCAAGGCAGCGTGACGTTGAATGCGCAGACGGGTTCGGACAATGCAAACGGCACAGTTGTTTTGCGGGATGCAGATGGCGAAACGATTGAGAGCGGCACGGCGCTTGCGCTCGGCAGTGAAGTGACGGTGGTCGTCACGCCGAAGCCGAATACGCCAACGGAAGTTTACAGCATCACGAACTTTACGGTGGGCGGGGTAAATGTTCCGCTTGAATCGCTCACGTCGCAGGACGGCACGTATACCTATACGTTTATGGTGAATGGCGATACGGTCGTCAACGTGACGATCTCGGTGGCGCAGTCCGTCGAGGTGACCGGCACGGTCACGGTGCCCGAAGGGAATTCCAACCTGCTTGCAGAGGGCACAGTGATGGCGGGCTCCATTTCGGCGGAAATTAACGAGGAGGGGAACTTCTCAATTATCGTTCCCGAAGATACGACGGAACTGACGGTCACTGTTCCCGGCTTCTCCAAAAAGATCGCAATCGACCTCCCGGACGGGAACGCATATGTGATCGAAGATCCTATCTCTCTGACAAAAGCGGACTATGCTTTTGAGTGGGGTTATTTCACCTCGAACGGAGAGTATACGGTTGAAAACGGGGACGTCATCATTGCCCCCTCGGAAGCGGATATTCATACCGCATTGGTATTCCAAGATCTTTTGGCGGATTCGTATATGATCAGCGCAACGATCTCAAATATCTACGAGGGGCATTATAACGGCACAACATTCAATTCGTTTGATGTTGGCTTTACAGCATACTATAACAATGCCAATCTATCCTATTTGGCTCAGCAGAACGGCGGCATCTACAGGCTCTATCATTCCGGTTCCGCATGGAATTCTGCAACGCCAATCGCAGCGGGAGCATGGACGGATGAGACTTTTACCGCAAACGACCAAGGGCTGTTTGAGGGCGAGAGCCTGACGTTCCAACTGGTCCGTGTTGGGACAGTGTTCTACATTTGGATTAACGGTACCTACCTCGGGAGCGAGGATGCCAAGGATTGCATTACGGCAAACCAGCTGGTACAGATCGGCGTGTATGCACGTGCAGGCACAGGCGCGACGTTTTCAAACATTGTCTTCTCGACGGATGAGAGTGTCATTGCAAAGCAGCTGGAGGGCGTTGTCACTTTGAGCGCAGATACGGCTGATGGCGCGAATGGCACGGTCGTTTTGCAGGATGCGCAGGGCGAAACGATTGAGAGCGGTGCGACGCTTGCGCTCGGCAGCGAAGTGACGGTGGTCGTCACGCCGACGGCGAACACGGAAACGGAAGTTTACAGCATCACGAACTTTACGGTGGGTGGGGTAAATGTTCCGCTTGAATCGCTCACACCGCAGGACGGCTCGTATACCTATACGTTCACGGTGAACGGCGATATGCAGGTGAATGTGACGATCTCGGTGGCGCAGTCCGTCAAGGTGACCGGCACGGTCATGGTGCCCGAAGGGAATTCCAACCTGCTTGCAGAAGGCACGGTGGCGGCTGGCTCTGTTTCGGCGAATATCGGTGCCGACGGAAGCTTTGAGATCATCGTTCCCAAAGATACGACGGAACTGACGGTTACCGTTCCCGGCTTTGTTGCGAAGAAGGTTGCAATCGGTTCGGACGGCAAAATATCTGTCGTTTTGACGAATGCTGATTATTCTTTCCAATATACCGAAAATATCGCATGGGACTATGCGGACGGGAATCTTACCGTTTCGGAAGAGGCGAACAAGGATCAGGCTTACAGCGCATACTTCAAGGACGGAAACGAGAATTTGCTGGCAAGCACTTATTTCTTGGAAGCGACGATCTCAAACTTTAAGGCAGATAAAAGCACGGGGCTCATTTACGGCTTCCGCGTCTCGAATGATCTGCATCTGCTGATCCAGTTTGATTTCAAGGGTGAAACCCTTAAAATTAAACTTTTGAATAACACGAAGTGGAATAACGGCGATATGTTCGGAACTACGGACATTTCCGGTTGGACGTCTGCCCTGAATCTGAACAACATTGCCTCCGATGGCTCAGTTAAACTTTCGATGGTTCGCGACGGGACGGAGTTGTATCTTTGGGTCAACGGAGAATATGTCGGCGGCATGGATGCAAGTGCAGAAGGGTGGGGACTTACCGATGCACCGGAGTTGTTCGGTTTTTCGATGCGTCAGAAAACGTACCTTACTTTCTCGGAGATCTCTTTCTCGACGGACAGCTCCGTAGTGGCGGAATATCTCGCGCAGAATGTGCCGGTTGAGAATTGATTTCGAGTTTATAGTGGATACATCGGACAAATCATGATACGATCATGATAACAAGGAAAGGGGAGGAGAAGAACACCTTTCTCCTCCCCCATATTTTAGCAAAAAGGAGTTCACCATGCAGCGATTACTGCCATCATATCCGCTTTGGATCATCGATCCGAACTTTTCCGTATGGTCTCCGCATGATGCGATGACCGACGGCGAGACGACATTCTGGACGGGTCAGGTGCGCCGCACTTTCGGCTTTGTCCGCTGGAAAGGCGTTACCTATCGTTTTCTCGGGCATCTGCGGCGCGCGTGCGCGCTTCGGCAGACGGACGTCCGCGTCACGTCGTTCGGCACGCAGTGCACCTTTGAAGGGGATGATTTCCGTCTGCACGTGGAATTTCTCTCGCCGCTTCCGCCCGATGACAGGGAGCTTGCCTCCTGCCCCGTCTGTTTTACGCGCTATCGGGTGGAGACGGACGCGGAACTGCCCGATGATTTTTGCGTCTCACTCGCCATGCACGAGGAGTACTGTTACAGTCAGGAGCGCGTGCCCGTCGTGGGCGGCGTGCTCCCGCTTGGGGCGTTCGAGGCGGCGTTTATGTCGCGCGCGCGCAACCTTGTCATGTCGGCGATGAGTGACAATTGCCCGCCCGACTACGGCGATACCTACCTTGCGGGCGAGGAGAGCTGGTTCGTGACGGAAACCGCTTTCTACAATTTTGTGGCGGACGGCGTTATGGAATACGGGCGCAGGGAACTGGAGAGCGGGTATCTGGTCGCCGTCAACCGGACGAAAGAGGGCACATTTTTAACAGCGTTTGACGATAAGGTGTCTATCTTCTACTTCGGCGAATGGCTGAAAGGATACTATTTCCGCGGCGGCAAGACTATTGTGGACGCCCTGCGCGAGAGCATGGCGCGCCGCGAGGAAATTGATACGCAGTGCGCGGCGTTCGATCGGGACCTGAAAGAAAAGTGCCTTGCGATCGGGGAAGATTATTACCTTCTCGCGTGCGCCGCACTGCGGCAGGCGATGGGCGCGCACAAGCTCGTGCAGGACGCAAAGGGCAGGCTGCTCTTTCTCTCGCGCGAGTGCGATTCCAATAGCTGCATCGGCACGGCGGACGTCAGTTACCCGTCCATTCCGCTTTTTCTCCTGTACGATCCCGAACTTGTCAACGGCATGCTGCGCGGCATCTTTGACTTTGCGCGCATGCCCGTCTGGACGTTCGATTTCGCTCCGCACGACGTCGGCACCTATCCATGGTGCTGCGGGCAGACCTACGGGCTGAACCGCTCGGAGGATAAATACAGCTGCGGGCTGAATTGGTTCTGGATGGACCGCCGCACGTTTACGATGCTGTATCTGCGTCCTGCGCAGAGCAACGTCTATTCGCTCGCCGGGCAGATGCCCGTGGAGGAGTGCGGAAATATGCTCATCATGACGGCGGCAGCAATGGCGGCGGGCGGGGGCACGCAGCTCGCAAGCGAGAATTTTGATCTTCTCACCAAGTGGGCGGACTATCTGCTCGCGCATGGCATCGGGAGCGAGAGCCAGCTTTGCACCGACGACTTTGCAGGGCACCTGGCGGGGAACGTCAACCTCACGCTCAAAGCCATGACGGGACTTGCCTGCTACGGTGAAATTTGCGAGCGATTGGGTCAGCCTTGCAAGAAAAAGTACGCAGAAGGCGCAAAAAAATTGGTGCAGAAGGCACTTTCCTCAGCAAAGGGCGGCGTCATGCCTCTCGCGTACGGAAGAGACGGGAGCTATTCGCTCAAATACAATCTGCTCTTTGAGAAACTGTTTGGGTTCGGGCTCATCGGGCAGGATGTGATCGAGCGCGAGATCGGGTATTATCTCACAAAGGGACTCGATTACGGTGTTCCGCTCGATGAACGCGCGCAGTACACGAAATCGGACTGGCTTTTGTGGTGTGCGGCACTCACGGACGATCCCGCAAAACGGGACGCACTCTATAAGCCCGTGGTGCGCTATCTTGCTGAGTCCTCCTCGCGCGTGCCCTTCGGGGATTGGTACGATGCAGAAAGCGGCAGAATTGAGAATTTTGTCAACAGAACGGTACAGGGCGGCATTTTTGCCCCGCTATTGAGAGGAATATTTAAGAAGGCAGACGAATGAAAACAAATTTTGATGTCGCCGTCATCGGCGGCGGGGTGATCGGCGCGCTTGCGGCGCGTGAACTGAGAAAATATGATTTGTCCGCGGTCGTTCTGGAAGCTGCGGACGACGTGGCGGCGGGGGCGTCCAAGGCGAACAGCGGCATCGTGCACGCGGGGTTTGACGCCCTTCCCGGAACGCTGAAAGCGAAGTACAACGTTTTGGGGAACGCCATGATGGAGACCGTCTGCCGCGAGCTTGGGGTGACGTTCAGGCGCAACGGCTCGTTGGTCGTCGCGCATGGCGCGGAGGAAGAGGCGCAGCTTCAAACGCTTCTTGCGCGCGGGCGCGAAAACGGCGTGGACGGGCTGGAAATTCTCACGCGGGAACAGGTCTTGGAGAAAGAACCGCACTCGGCGGGCGACGTAACGGCTGCGCTGTATGCGCCGACGGGCGGAATCGTCTGCCCGTACGGACTGACGATCGCCGCCATGGGAAACGCCATGGACAACGGCGCGGAGCTTCTCTGCGGGTTTGAAGTATGCGGCGCGCAAAAGGAGGAGGGGGGCTGGACGCTTTTCTCTTCGGACGGCAGGCAGGTGACGGCGCGCGTCGTCGTCAACTGCGCGGGCGCGGGGGCGGAATACGTCGCCGACCTCCTTGGAGGCGCGTCCTTCCGTATCGGACTGCGGCGCGGCGAATATATGCTGCTGGATAAGACCGCGGGCGGACACGTTTCGCACACGGTGTTCACTGTTCCGACCAAGGCGGGCAAGGGCGTGCTCGTCACGCCCACGGCAGACGGAAATATGCTGGTCGGGCCGACTTCCGTGGAGGACGAAATGTATTCCACCGCCGTCCGCCGTCCCGCATACGACGAAATTAAGGAAAAAGCGCTCTCCATGATCGCGGAAATTCCTTTCGGGCAGGTCATCACGTCCTTTGCGGGCGAACGCGCTTACAGCGACCGCCACGACTTCGTTCTCGAATGGGGCGCGGAGGGCGTATATCACGCGGCGGGCATCGAATCGCCGGGGCTGACGTCCTCGCCCGCCATCGCCGCGGGGATCGCGAAAGAGGTCTCGAACGCACTCGGGGCAAGGAAGAACGAAAAGTTTGACCCCGTCCGCCGCAGCGCGCATTGGTTCAGAGAGCTTCCGCCCGCGGAAAAGAACGCGGTCATTGCCCGCGATCCTGCATACGGCAGGATCGTGTGCCGCTGCGAGGAGGTGACGCTGGGCGAAATTCTCGAGGCCATGCGCAGCAATCCGCCCGCAAGGACGCTGGACGGGGTGAAACTTCGCACGCGCGCGGGCATGGGCAGGTGCCAGAGCGGATTCTGCCAGCCGAGCGTATTCAACGAACTCATGAAGGAGTTCGGCATGAAGGCGGAAGAGGTCACGAAAAACGGCGGAAAATCCTATCTCATCATGGGAGGCGAATTATGATGAAAAAACAACTTGTCATCATCGGGGGCGGTCCCGCGGGGCTAGCCGCCGCAGTCGCCGCCTACGATGCGGGCGTGCGGGATATGGTCGTCGTCGAACGCGAGGAGCGTGCGGGCGGCATCCTGAAACAGTGTATCCACAACGGGTTCGGGCTGACGCGCTTTCACGAGAGCATGACGGGTCCCGAATACGCACAGCGGTTTTTGAATGAAGCGAACGCGCGCGGCATTGAGATCATGACGAACACGTTCGTCACCGACCTTTCGGGGGACAAACAGGTCACCTGTATGAACGAGAGCGGCGTGTTCACGATAAAGGCGCAGGCGGTCATCCTCGCCATGGGCTGCCGCGAACGCAGTAAGGGCGCGCTGAACATTGCGGGCACCCGTCCCGCGGGGCTGTTCTCGGCAGGCACGGCGCAGAAGTACGTCAACATCTACGGGCACCTTCCAGGCGGGCGGGTTGTCATCCTCGGCTCGGGCGACATCGGGCTGATCATGGCGCGCCGCATGACGCTGGAAGGGGCGAAGGTGGAATGCGTATGTGAAATTATGGAACATTCGAGCGGATTGCGGCGCAACATTGCACAGTGCCTCGACGATTTCGGCATCCCGCTCTATCTCGAACACACCATCGTGGAGATCAGGGGAAAGGAGCGCGTGGAGGGCGTCGTCATCGCGCAGGTGGATAAGGCAAAGAAGCCCGTTGCGGGAACGGAACGCGAGATCGCCTGCGACACGGTGCTCTTCTCGGTGGGGCTGATCCCCGAGAACGAACTTACCAAGCGGGCGGGGCTTTCGCTCGATCCGCGCACGAAGGGCTGCGTTGTAGACGGGAACAGGGAGACGGATATTGCGGGCGTCTTCGCCTGCGGGAACGTGCTGCATGTGCATGACTTGGTGGACTTCGTCTCGGAGGAGGCGGAGGTTGCCGGCAGGGCTGCGGCGGAGTACCTCGCCCGCGGCGAAGGGGAACGCGCTTGTCTTCCGACCGTGGCGGGCGAGAACGTGACGTATGTTCTTCCCCAGCGTACGCAGCGGGGGCAGGACGTCAAACTCTACTTCCGCGTGCGCAGCGCCTTCCGTAATGCCGTGATTCGCGTGGAGGCGGGGGATATCCTCAGAACGTACAAGCGCATTGCGGTCGCGCCGGGCGAGATGGAGAACGTCACCGTCAAGGCCGCCGACCTTGCGAATGCACAGGATATTCGGATCAGCGTGGCGCGGGAGGCATAGTATGAAGAAAAATTTTGTGTGCATCGAATGTCCGCGCGGCTGTGAGCTGACGGCGGAGGCGACGAAAGGGGGCGTTTTTGTCACGGGAAATTTCTGCCCGCGCGGGAAGAAATATGCCGAGGCGGAGATGACCTGCCCGCGGCGCATCGTCACGAGCACCGTGCGTGCGGCGCACGGCATGATCCCCGTCAAAACGGACGGAGAGGTCAGAAAGGAGAAGATTTTTGACGTGATGGCGCGCATCCGTGCCTTGCGCATCGGCCGCGACGTAAAGCAGGGCGAAGTGCTCGTTGCCGACATTGACGGCGAAGGGACGCCCCTCATCGCCACGGCGGCATATCGGAACGGGGAGGTATAGCATGGTCAGCGAACTAGTCAAGAAGAAATTGCAGAAGATGGGCGTGACGCTCGAATATGCAAATGGCGGCACGTTCCCGCAGTTTGCGATGGCGCACGTCAACGATAAAATTTTGCTGCTTGCGGACAGGAACACGTGCAGATATGCGCAGGGGCTTGCGCTGCCGGACGCCAAGCTGTGCTATATCGACGAGGACGAACCCGTGCCCGATGAAAGGGTGTGCGGGCAGGCCGTCGAGGGCGCAAAGGGGTGCGATTATGTGCTCGCCGTGGGCAGCGGCACGCTCAACGATACGGCGAAGTACGCCGCACTGATGACGGGGAAAAAGAGCGGCGTGCTCGCCACGGCGCCCAGCATGGACGGCTATGCCTCGCCCGTCGCTGCCATCATGAAGAACGGATTCAAGGTGTCGGAGGCGGCGCACGTTCCCTCGGATATCCTCGTCGATCCCGCCATTTTAGCGGATGCGCCGCAGCAGATGATCGCGGCGGGCGCGGGGGATATTCTCGGCAAATACACCTGCCTCACGGATTGGCGGCTCGCGCAGTACCATACGGGCGAGGCGGTCAATGAGGGGGCGTTCTCCGATATGCTTGACGCAGTGCAGAAGTTTGCCGCCTCGGTGGAGGACATCGCTCACAGGGAGAGGAGCGGGGTCGAAAAACTAACGGACGCCCTCATTATTTCGGGACTTGCCATGGCCGAGGCGGGCAATTCACGCCCCGCCTCGGGCGCGGAACACCATATCTCCCATTACCTGGAAATGTGGTTCGTTGCGCAGAAAAAGCGCGTGCCGCTGCACGGCATCAAGGTGGGGCTGGGAACGCTCGTCTCGGCGTATCTGTACGAGGCGTTGGAGCGGGACGGTGTGGCTTTCAAAGGCGACGCGCAGACCTATCTTGCGGCGAAAGCGATCCCCTCCGTGCAGGAGCTACGTGCGACGCTTGAAAAGTTGGGCGCGCCCGTGCGGTTCTCCGCGCTCGGTATCTCGCGCGAACTCTTCCGCGAGACGATCGCAAAGGCGCACACCGTGCGCCCGCGCTACACCATCCTCACCCTCTTGGAGGAACTCGGGCTGACCGGACGCTACATTCCGCAGCTCGAGCGGGAATTTTATTAAGGAAACGAATGTCAGAAAAGGATCAAGAGGGGCTGCGTCAACTCATCGGCGGGACGCAGGTATTTCTGTTGGATATGGATGGCACGGTGTATCTCGGAGACAGACCGATCGGGAATATGGCGAGAACGCTTGCCGCCGTGCGTGCTTCCGGCAGGCGCATTGTGTATTGCACGAACAACTCTTCCCGCACAGCGGAGGAATATATTCAAAAATTAGAACGACTCGGGCTGTACGATCAGCAGGATGTGGTATACACGTCGGGTATGGCGACGGCGGAGTATTTGAAAGAACATTATCCCGCAAAGAGCGTTTATCTTGTCGGAACAGACGCGTTGAAGCGTTCGTTTGAGGAGCAGGGAATCCTGCTCGGCGGGAGAGACGCCGATATTGCCGTCCTTGCATATGATACGACGCTCACGTTTGAAAAACTTGTCGTGATCAACGAACTGATTGTCGAAGGGAAGCCCTATCTTGCAACGCACGCAGACCGCGTCTGTCCTGCGCCGGGGGTATATCCTCCCGATGTCGGATCGTTCATCGAGCTTTTAAGGTGTTCTTCCGGAAGGTCTCCTGACGTCATCTGCGGGAAGCCGGAACGGGTGATGGGAGATATGTTGATGAAAAAGCTTAGAATGTCTCCTTCCTCGGTCACGATGGTCGGTGACCGACCGTATACCGACATTCGCTTTGGGAACAATAACTTATTCGGTACGCTGCTTGTTTTAAGCGGTGAGACGAATGCCGAGGAGGCGGCTCGTCTTCCCTCCTCTGACCGTCCCTCTGCAATTGCGGAAAGTCTGAATGAAGTCGTAAAATATTTGTAAGGGGGATGCACTCTTGGAATATTTGCAGGAATTATATCACCTTCTGAACGTCTTGGTCGCGGTCGTTCTGGGCTTTGCCATCGGGTATGAACGGAAACTCCGCTATAAAGAGGCGGGCATTCGCACACATACCATCGTCTGCGCAGGATCTGCTCTCATGATGGTGATTTCCAAATATGGCTTCGGCGACACGCAGGCGGATGCCGCGCGCGTTGCGGCGCAGATCGTTGCAGGCGTCGGCTTTCTCGGCGCGGGCATCATCGTATACAGAAAGCACGAAGTGCACGGATTGACGACGGCCGCAGGCGTTTGGGCGACGGCAGGCGTCGGTATGGCGGCGGGCGCGGGGCTGTATATCATTGCCGCAGGCGCGACGGTCATTCTCATCGGCGTGCAGTGTATTTTTCATATCAAGTGTAAAGTATTTCAGACAAAGAAGTTTTTTCAGGTGAAGATCTGCTTTGTGAGCGACGGCTCTGCAAACAATACGATCAAGGAACTCTTTCAGACCGATCGATTTAACCGCCTTGTCATTGAACGCAAGGGCGGGGAGACAGTCTATCACGCGACATTAAATACAGATAAGGAGTATTCTTCGCAGCGTTTGGGCGAGATCATGGCGCAGTATCCGTTTATTCGTTCCATTGAACGTTGCGACGACGTATGATCATGAAAAATTTGAGTGAACAACTGCATTGCTTCGGGGTATGCCCTCCACGCAGCTATTATGTTCCATTTGCTGCGGGACAAAAAAACGGAAAAAGGGAGTCAAGCGATCTTTTCCTTTCTTTGAACGGGGAATGGGCGCTGCGTGCCTATGAGAGGATTGAGGAAATCGGAGAGGATTTTTGCAAAGACGATCTGCCCGATCGTATTTCTGTTCCTTCCTGCGTGCAGTATTTCGGATACGACCATTTTCAGTACACCAACATCCGCTATCCCATTCCGTTCGATCCTCCGCGCGTGCCCGTTCAAAACCCGGCGTTCCATTACAGCCGTACATTCGAAGCAGATGGCACAGAAGGGCTGTATCTTGTCTTTGAAGGGGTGGATAGCTGCTTTTACGTCTATGTCAATGGGCAGTATGTCGGCTTTTCACAGATCTCGCACAGAATCAGCGAGTTTGATATCACCGATTTTGTACGGAAAGGTGTGAACCGCCTTGACGTCATCGTTCAGAAGTGGTGTGCAGGGACGTACTTTGAAGATCAGGATAAGTGGCGCTTTACGGGGATCTTTCGGGACGTCTATCTTTTGAAACGATCTGCCGATCATCTGATCGATTATAAAATTACGACGGTGCTGTCTGGTACGGACGCGGAGGTAACATTTTCCTATCTATGCGGCGGCGCGGATGCGGAAGTGTCTTTTTGCGGAGAAAAAAAGCGCGTTTCCGTCGGCGAAACGGCGACGTTCCTTGTGAAGGACGTCCGTCTTTGGAGTGCGGAAACGCCTTATCTCTACGATATGCTGATCGCCTGTGCGGGCGAGGTCATTTTTGAAAGGGTGGGCGTGCGGGCGATTGTGATTGCGGACGGCGTGTTCTTCCTGAATGGTCAGCCGATCAAGCTGTATGGCGTGAACCGGCATGATTTTCATCCCGAAAAGGGTGCGGCGGTCTCCTATGAGGATATGGAACGGGATATCCGCCTCATGAAACAACTTAACGTCAATGCGGTGCGCACGTCGCACTATCCCTCTGCCCCCGAGTTTTACCGAATGTGTGACGAATACGGACTTTATGTCATTTCGGAATCCGATCTTGAAACGCACGGCGTATTGGAACTCGGAAGTGCACAGGGCGGGATGGATGAAAACCGCCGTTTTGCATTGCTTTCGGACGACAGCCAATATCTCGATACATACATTGAGCGGCAGATATGTAACGTGGAAGTGCATAAGAACCGTCCCTGCGTCATCATCTGGTCGCTTGGGAATGAATCGGGATACGGGTGCAACATTGCCGCTGCAAGCGCGGAAGTCAAGAAGCGCGATGCCCATCCCGTACACTACGAAAGCCATATCCATATGGAGCGTCCTGCCCGCGATAAGGAGTATTATTCCTCGGTTGTGAACATTCTCAGCCGGATGTATCCCTCCGTGGAATGGATGCGCGACGAATTTTTGCCGGACGCGCGGGATCGGCGTCCTCTGCTGCTGTGCGAATATGCGCATGCGATGGGAAACGGACCCGGCGGTCTCAAAGAGTATTGGGATCTGATGGAGTCGAGCGAGCGTTTTTTAGGCGGCTGTATCTGGGAATGGGCAGATCACGGCGTATCTTATCACGGTGCTCCTTTCCGCTACGGAGGCGACTTTGGCGAACGTACGCATGATGGAAATTTCTGCATCGACGGCATTGTGACCCCCGACCGGCAGGAAAAGAGCGGCACGCGGGAGATGAAGCGTGTCTATCAGCCCGTTGCCTTTACACGCACGGAAAAGGGGATTGCGCTTTTCAATAAGAACTATTTTGCACCGCTTGTCGGCGAACTTCTCATCGTGCGGAAACAGGACGGAAGGGAACTGAGCAGGGAGCGAATGCAACTTGCACTTGCTCCGCGGTCTGCGTTAGAGATCGCCTGCGCATCGGCACAGGTCATTCTTACAACTTTGTTTGTCGGCGGAGAAGAGCGGGCGTTTGGTGCATTTTTTGCGAATAACTTTGTCCCGCAGAAGGTTGTTTCGGACGCTGAAATCATAACGCGGCGGGGCGTCATTGCGGTACATACGAAAAATCTGTCCTGCGAGATTTGTCCCGTGACGGGCGAGCTTTGCAACATAACGTGGAAAGGGCTTGATCTCGGACGGATTGCGCTTACGATCCGACGGGCGCCGACGGACAATGATACGGGCGTCGATCGTTCGCTTTTTGGGGCATGGAACGAGGCGCGCAGCATTCTGATCGAAGGGGATGCGATCGTCGTAAGAGGACAGTTTGTCCATGAGAGCAGAAAACCAATGCTGCTTTATACGCTGCGCTATACATTTGGCACGGAAGGCGTACAGGCGGAAGCTGCGTGGGAATATCCTTCATATGGCGACTATGTGCCGCGGTTCGGGCTTGTATCCAAGCTGCCCGCGCGGTTTTCTCGTTTACGTTATTGCGCTTACGGCCCGGGGGAAAGTTATATCGATAAACACCTCGGAGCGTATAAAGATGTGTTTGAGAGCAATGTTGCAGACGAGTACGAACACGGTTACATCAAACCGCAGGAATCGGGAAGTCATTTCGATCCGGATTTTGCCGAGCTCTCCGATGGTGAGACGGTTCTTCGTGCGGAAGGGATGCAATCTTTCTGTGCGATTCCGTATTCAGCAGAAACGTTGTCAGAAGCAAAGCATGACGATGAATTGCCGGCATCGGATGCGGTATATTTCACGCTTGACTTCGGCATGAGCGGGATCGGTTCGCGTTCCTGCGGTCCTAAATTGCCATTACAATATCGCCTGTCTGCCAAAGGTGAGGGACGGATTGTGTTGCGGTTCAGCCGAGCCGATTGTAAATAGCTCTTTAAGCGGCAGGCGATCGATGGAAAAGAATTCTGCCACTGTCTTTGAAAATTTACTTTATTCATAATTTCTTCCCCCCAAATTTCCGACGTGATTCTTTTTGAATTGCGTCGGATTTTTTATAATACCGCCGAAAAATCAAGCGGTTTTTATGACAAAATAAGCCCAATGAATAAGGGGTGAATTGCTTGAACACATTCGATCGCCGCATGGCAGTATTGAAGTGTCTGTTTTTACGACGGCACGACACAATATACAATCTTGCGGCAGAATTCTGCGTCGCAGATAGCACGATGCGGAAAGATATCGATGCCCTTGCGTATTCATTCCCTATTTATACATCACAAGGTCGGGGAGGAGGTGTATTCATATTGGAGAAATCCGGAAAGGAATTTATGACAAAGGAGCAGACGGCGTTTTTAGAAAAGCTGACAAAGGAATTGTCCGAAGAGGATTCGAAAGTTATGAAAGGAATTATAGTACGATTCGGGTGGAGGGAATGATGAAATCGCTAAAAGAAATTTATGCAGATTTAAGAGAGATTCGTTATTACTATTCCAAACGCGAAGTGTTTGAAAACGGACCGGTGCAAAGCAGTCTTAGAGAAAAGGTGGAGCGTTATAATCAGGCGATGCGTGACGCTCCTGCAAGATTATACGATTTGTATATTTCGTTGTATATACAGAATAATTCTCAGGCGGCGCTTTCCTATGATTGGGACTTTTCGCCGGATTACATCAAGCAGCTCAACAGATTACTGTGTGAATATTTGCAAAAAAATTTGTAAAGATGAGGGGGTATCGTGGTTTCCGATGCCCCCTCATTTGTTCCTGAAAACCTCCTCTTTGATCCCTGGTTTATACCTGAAAATCCTCTCATTTGTACCTGATGCCTTCCTCGTAATTTGAGGATCAGTCTGCTAAAATGGGCATGTAACCGGACGCAAGGAATAAGAGGGCAGGAAAACCGTGCGGTACTTGCAAGTGTAAGAGCGGCCGCTCACCGCAGAGAATCGCACGGGGACAAGTGTCCCGAAGTCAGAAGCGTTCGTTACCATATTACAACTTCATATTTGTATTTCGCTTGGCTAACGGCAACACGGGCAGACAAAGCTGCGTCATCGGCTTATCGGACAAAACAAAATATCAGGAGGAAAGAATTGGCAAACAAGAAGGCGGAGCAGCCCGCAGCGGCAGAAGCTCCCAGAGAGAACAAGTACAGGGACGGCAGATGGACGACTCCCTCGAAGCGTGCGAAAGGGTACGCGGCAGACAGAAAGGCGAGGGTGCATACCTACGGCCCGAAGGAAGGCAAACCGCTCACGGACTTTGAGGCGGGCATGCGCTCGGGATACCTGCAATGTCAGGGCGATCATGCGGGAATATTCAAATTTAAGAAGGCGCTCGCGGAGGGAAAGAGCCGCGACGAAGCGCTCGCTCTCTCCAAGAGACCGTGGGGCAAGAGGAATAACGGAGGTGATGCGGCATGATGGAAGATAAGACGATTTTTGTAGAACGGGATACCTACGAAAAGGACGGGAACACCTACTACGGGTACTTCATCCGCGGCAACGTGCGCGGGAAGGATGTGCGCGTTCTCATCGTTCCGCCCGATAAAGGCGGGTACACGGTGCTGGACGTCGTATTCGGCGAAGAGATGGCTGCAGAGCTGGTGCTCCGCCCCTATGAGATCAAGGACGAGGCAACGGGCAAGGTCATTTCGGGCAACTCGTATGCGGTGCGCTCGGTAGACGAGGACGGCGTGGTGTACGAATGTCCCATCAAGCCGTACCGTCAGTCGGATAAGGCACTTTTGCAGATGCTGGTCAGATAAGACCGGCGGGGAAAGAAGTGCGGCTTGCGGGGAAAACCGTAAGCCGCATACCTTTCAATGACAAAAACAGGAGGTAAAATGAGCAACGAATACAACGACAAATCATGGACGGATCGGACAAATTGGATCATTACAGTCATTGCGCTTGTTCTCGTGGCGATCCTTTCCATTGGACTGCTGTGCGCGCTGTTTATCCGGCCGAGTGACGATGAACAGGAGGCAACGCCCAAGGACGGCGCGATCATCAGCGCGACGGCGGAAAATGGGATCTCTTTGATGTCCGCCAAGATCATGCCCGTGGCGTATGCGGCGAATGGCGTTTCTGCATTGGCAGACACCGCCTATACGCTCACGGCGACCGTCGAGCCCAACTATTCGGGGGAGAAGGAGTTTGATTGGTCTGTCAAATTCCAAAACGCCTCGTCCTCGTGGGCGAACGGCAAGACGGTTACGGACTATGTGACGGTCACGCCTACAAGTGATGGCGCGAACACGGCAACGGTGGAGTGTAAGCAGGCGTTCGGGGAGAAGATCATCGTCACCTGCACATCGCGGGATTATGCGGGGCTCTCGGCAACCTGCACGGTGGACTACGCGCAACGCATCACGGGCATGGACGTCACATTGGAAGGCAGCCGCACGGGAAACAGGGATATCCCCGCAGGCGAAGATGTAGTAATCAACTTCACTTACTACGGTGGCACGTCCTCGTATAACGTGTACACGGTGAGGGCAACGGCGACCTATTCGGACGTGTACACGCTGGCAGAGTCGGCTACCTGTAAGGTGTCCTTCCTCACGAGCGCGGGCGCGAATGACAGCCATACATATTTCAACAATCACGGCTCGGGCGGCTCCATGGGCGCGTATAGCGCAACGTATGTGGATGAGGTGGAGAACGCCATCGGCAAGACATTCTCCTTTGATAACCACATGTTCGAGCCGTATAATTTCCGCCATGAGTCGGGCTCGTTTGTCTCGGGTGAGATGACCAAGAACACGACGTACTATAAAGACCTCTCGGGCGAGGAGCTTGCGGAGCGGTATCTCATGACGGATAAGGACACGGTGCTTTGGCGCGTCGCGGCGAGCGTGGAAGGCAAGTACGGCAGCTTTACGCGGGAGGACAGTTATCTCATGTACTCGTGGCCCGCGGCAGGGAACTATGCAAAGCTCAACCTGTCGGACAGCAATCTTATTTTTTAACGGAGGTGATGTATGAGCAACGAATTGTATGAACACAAGCGTTCGGGTACCGTGAAGTGGGTGTTGACGCTTATCTCCTTCATTCTCGTCGGTGTGATGCTTGCGGGCATCATCCTCGGATGGTTTGAAAAGGATGAGGCGAAGGAAGAACAGGCAGGCGCCCCCGCATATTCCTTCATCGTCGGCAACAGCGAGGGGAACAGAATGTCGTTGACGTCTGTCAGGAACAATGCCGTAACGGGCGAAAGCGTCACGATCACGGCGACGGTGGAGCCGGATAACGAAGCGGAAAATACGGGCGTGGATTGGACGGCGACATGGAAGAACGCAGAGAGCGTTTGGGCGTCCGGCAAGTCCGTTTCGGACTATGTGACGCTCACGCCGGGCGGGGAGGACTATGCGGCAAGCAAGAGCGTGACGCTGGAAAATCTGCAGCCGTTTGCAGAACAGATCGTCGTCAAGGCAACGGCAAGGGACGATCCGGAGATCACGGCAACGTGTACGGCGGATTATGCCCAGAAGCCGGTCAATTTCTCGCTCTCGTTCGGGGAAGTTTCCTGCAATTTCGGCGGGGATACGGACGTCACTTTGGAGATCAATGCAAATGCGGATACCGCTCCGGGCGGAGCAGCGGATGCACAGTTTGCAAAAAGCGAGGTCTATTCGCTTTCGCAGGAGTTTACGGTGTCCTATGAACTTACGGGCAAGAAGTTCATGTCGTACACGGCGAGCGGATACGGCGTGGAGGGCTGGTATATCTTCGGGACCTGGCTGCCGTCCCCGGATTTCAAAGACGAGTATGCAGACCTCAGCGGTTATTCGGTAGCGGATAACGGACTGTATTTCGGGATCAAATACCTGTCGGACAATCTGCAGCTGCATACCGTCGGCGGGGGGATGAGTAACCTTACGTCAAGACCTGCGAGCGAGCATATACCGTCCGAGTTTATCCAGCGGTTCACGCATGCGGGAGAAAGCCTGATCCCCGAAGGGAACGCTCTGACATATACCTACGGCAGCGATTTGGAAATGCTCGACCTGAAAGCGACACTCACGGGGGAGTATGCAACATATTCCTACGAAACGACTTTCGTGATCGCGGGCTATACGAACACGTCCACGCTCGCCGGCATGGATGTAAGCGAACCCGCTGTCGTGTTTTAAGGAGGCACTATGCAGAGCAAGGGACAGTTGGCGGCGAAGATCATCGGCATCATTCTCGTCCTGCTGCTCGTGGCGGGGCTGGTCGCCGTGATCTATAAGTTTACCAACGGATTTAACGAGGATTTCAAGACGTTCTATGTGGAGCATGAGGGTAAGCAGATCTTATCCGAAAACAGCGAGATGATGTTCACGAAAGGGAAAACGCACCGCTTTGACGTGAAGTACACCTTCGATACGGGACAGACGGAGACGAGAGACTATTCCGTGGAGATCGTGCCGAACGCGGAGCAGGACTTCGAGTACACGGCGGACGGGGAAACATATCTCTACTCCAAAGCGGGAGATCTGTCGTCGGCGTTCAATCTTAACAAACAGAAGAGCTATTTTGAGATCACGCTGCGGGAGGATATGACGATCCAAAGCGTGTTGGAGGCCGTTCATCCCGGACAGCAGGTCGAAGTGCCGGAGAACGCGGCGGACCTCTTCCCGTATGTGCTTTGCATCAGCTCGTACAACGGGAACGTCAGCTATCGCATCGCGTTCGATCTCGGTACGGACGTAACAGGAATTACGCTCGATCCGCCGAGTATCGTTTTTACCGGATAAGGAGGACACATGACTTTACGAAACATCACAAAGCAAGTCATCGCTTTTCTGCTCGTGCTGCTCGTGTGTATCGGAGTCGTCATGGGCGGACAGGGCAACCTGTCCGCCTCTGCGGCAAGCGAGATGCAGACAGCGTTCGAGAAGAGGAACGTAATGGACGACCTCACGGGCGGAACGGTGGGCGGCAAGAAGTTCTCGCTCGCGGACTATCCGCACAATTCAGAAGGCAAGCCGCAGATCATCTCGTTTACGGAGTTCTGCTATTCGTATTACGCGGAAAAGCAGGGGGATTACGGCTTGTACGTCTATGTGTATAACCCGCAGGATGTCGCATTCGATACGCAGACGAGCCGCAATCAGATCCAGTTCACTTACGGGAGCAAAGCAAGTTATGCCAAATATCCGCTCATTTTCTGCAACTACTCCACGCAGGCAGGGTATGAGGGCAGGTTTTTCAAGTTCAGGGTACAGCTCACGGAGAGCGAGAAAGAGGATATTCTCAAAACAATAAAACCGGACGCCCGCGTGTACAAGGTGAGCGGGATAGAGCTTTCTTACAAAGGACAGGTCACGGACTATCCCTGCGCGCAGAGCTATACCTATACGGGCTTTGCGCAAGGTTACGGCTCGGAGCTCGCCACGAGCGATACGCTCTCCTGTCGCGTCAACGGGTTTGAAAAGTTTCTCACGCTGGACGTGCACTCCACTTATTACCGCCCCGAAGGGACGAACGGCAAGAACGACTATACGCAGGACAGCCTGCATTCCGTGTACTTTGCCATCCCGCGCAGCGTCGTCTCGGAGTACGGCAAGATGACCGCCGTCCATGCGACGTGGCTGGACGCAACGCTCGCGCCCGTCCTCGTCACGGGGAATAAAGAGGCATATGACGCCATCCTTCCCTATCTCGGGCAGAGTATCGGCACGAATACGGAAGGGCTGGAACATGCCTATGCGGGGAGTGCGAATTACACAGTCACGAGTTGGGCGGGCGTGACGGCGCTGTACGGCTGGGACTGCGCCTATACCTTCAATCTGCCAAGTGCATGGAGCACGATCGGCGGAGCGGTGAGCAACAAGTCTGCGCGGGAGGTGTCGCCCCTGTATTGGCTCGCCTATGCGGGCGACGGAACGGACAGCGCGGACGAATATGTGCTGTCCTCAGAGGAGATAGAAACCAAGCTCAAAGAGTATACGCAGAAGTATGGCGGAGAGCTCGTCAACGACCGTTACAGCCGCGTGCTGTTCGATACCGTGGCGGACAGTTTTACGGAAGTGAATATACAAGCGGATGAGGAGTATTCGCTCACGAACGAGGTGCTCGGCTCCTCGTGGTGGGACAAGTTGTGGGGCATTACATATCCGTCCACGTTCGACGGCATCAAAGCCATTTATGAAGTGACGGATGCGGACTTTAAGGATGATGAAAAGGCGACCTGCGACGGGCTCTTTTTCGCCGAGCAGGACTATGCCGAATTCAAGGAGTTCTATGACGCAAACAAGGCGGAGAATGTCGTCTATCTGTTCCGCTATCAGGTGACGGACTATATTGCGTCCGAGGCAAAGCACTTCGTTCCTGAAACGGGCTTGGGGGAGATGGGCGGCGCGTGGCACTTCGAGGATAGCAACGCCTACTTCATGCAGGAGACGATCAACCTCGATTTCGATATTATCGACGTCACCTGCACGAAGGACAATGTAGAGACGGTGCTGCCCGTGGTTTCATCTCCCATTGACAATATCCCGGACGGCACGCCGCCCGTGCATACCACGTCGGACAAAGGGCTTTCATGGTGGCAGATCCTTTTAGCCGTGCTTGCGCTTATCCTTGTAGTTATCCTTCTTTTCAAGTTTGCGCCCGTGCTCGTCTTTGCGGTGGGGAAGGTCATTGCCCTGCCGTTCAAGGCGATTGGCGCGGCGAGCAAAAAAGCAAAGGAGCGACGAAAGGAAAAAAGGCGAACAAAGGCACGGGAGGAAGCGGAACAGGAGGAGCGATACAGGCAGGTCATGGCGGAGGACTTCCCTTACGATTATCTGAGTGAGGAGGAGTGGGACTACATTGAGGCGATGTCGCATTGGGAGGACGACCTATGAAGACGCTGAAACGCATCGCAGCGGTCGCCGCGCTCATCATTATCGCCCTGCTTATCGGTTATCTCATTTACACGGGAGGGCAGACGGGTGCGTAGGAATATTGTCATTACGGTCATCATTTCGCTTGCCTTTCTCGCGTTCGGGGCGGTGTTTTGGCAATCCTATCTGCGTTTCGGCGAAGCGTGCTGTGATCTTGGCTTATCCGTCGCGTACTACCTCTGCGAGCTGTTCGGGGTGGAATACGCTTTTACCCCGACCGTCACGGAGTATTCCGCCGTCATGCAATGGGATATTCTGTTGCCGTCCGATTTTGCCGGTTTCACCGACGCGGCGGGCAAATTTTTCTCCCTGCTCATCAGCGGCGAGAACTTTGCGGGGTATTGGGCGAAGGTTGGAAGTGTGCTGGAAGGTACGGCAAAAGTCCTTATCGTGGCGCTGCCGTGCGTGCTGCTATTTGTCATCATCGTGCGGGCAATGTACCGCAAAACAAACACCAAGCACAACCACGATACCTTGCCGCTTCGTGTCTTCAAATGGCTGGCGAAGTGGATGTATCAGCCCATAAAGAGGTCAGCCAGGAGTTATCTCGCCTTTCTGCGGCGGCAGCCATGGATCGTCGTCTGCTGGGCGCTCCTTTGGGTGTTTCACCTCAATCTTGCAAGCATCGTCATGGGCTTCTTTGCGTACTACCTCTACTTAGTATTGAGCTTCAATATCGGCAATTTGTATGTGCAGGTTTGCAAGCTGCTGATAGACTTGCAGGTCATCTTCCGCCACTTCCCGTGGTGGAGTATCGCAACGGCGGCTTGGCTCATCTTCAACCGTTGGCGCAAGAATATCGCACTCAACCGCCTGCGGCACTTCGAGGCAAGAAACTGCGGGTTCATCAATGAACTGCCCATCGTAAGTATGTCATGCGGCAGTATGGGCCGCAAAAAGACAACGCTCATCACGGACATGGTACTCTCGCAGGAGGTCATGTTCCGGCAGAAAGCGCTGTCTATCCTGCAACACAATGACATGAAACTGCCACATTTCCCGTGGATCATGTTCGAGGACGAGCTGCACGCGTGCATGGAGCACGGCACCGTGTACAATCTCGCCTCGGTCAAGACATGGGTAGCACAAAAACGGTCACGGTACCTTCGTCACCGCAATGCTGCTTGGCAGCTCTATGGCTACGCTATCCGCAGATACGGCGCCACGTTCAACGACGCCCTCAAAGTACAGTTCCTCTTTGACGTGCTGGAAACGTATGCGCTGGCGTACTTCATCTATGTCATTCAGAGCAGCCTCATCGTGGCGAACTATTCCATCCGCACGGACAATGTGTGTGCGAACAGGGGGAACTTCCCCATGTGGTGTTACGATTTCTTCCCCGAAGGCATCACAGACGGACGACACGCACATATCCTCGATTTCGATGTTCTTCGCCTCGGCAAGAAGGTCATTGAGAACAATCCAAAAGCTGGGAGCTTTGAATTTGGTGTGGTTGCCATCACGGAGATCGGCAAGGAACGCGGCAATAATCTGGAACTCAAAGAAGTCAGGAAGGGGACGGACGAGACCAATCAGAAGAACGACCTGTTCAACTCATGGCTCAAAATGTGCCGTCATTCTGCCACGGTGGACAACTTCCCGTTCATCAAAGTCTTTACGGATGAGCAGCGACCGGAATCTTGGGGCGCGGATGCGAGGGATCTGTGCGACGTCATCCATATCGTCTCCTCGGGTGATCAACGGTTGGCTTTGCCGTTCTACACCATTGAGGAGATGGTGAGCGAATGGGCTTTCAACAAGTTCATGCGGCTGTATATGAACTTCCGTTTCCGCAGAGGGGATAATACTTTGCTCGTACATATCCTCAAAAGTATCACGGCGTGGCTGTGGCGGCGCGACCTGCGTATGCACAACAAGTACGGCTACTGCATCCTGAAAATCGAAAAGGAACGCGGCACGATGGACGGCAAGGTGGAGAACAAGAAGTACTTTCTGATGAATCAGAAGATCTACGCGCGCAGGTTTGCCACGGATTGTTTTTCGGATTACTTCAACGATATGGCGAGCAAAAGCGGGATGGGGCTTGCCGATTATCGCGAGTATGTTACGGAGCGGGCGTCGGTGGACGAGCTGAAAGCGCAGAACAGTTACTTCATCCGTGCGCTGTACGGCGCATGAACGGGGCAGAGCCGAAAAATTATTCGGCTCTGTTATCCACATGCAAAAAAGGAGGGGTTATGCCATATCCAAAATGCAAGATCTATTCGGACAGAAGTCACTACATTGCGATCCCGCATACGGAGCGTCCGTATAAGCCGCGGCGCAAGGTACAGGAAGAGGAAATCGTCGTAGAGGTGCCGCAGGAACAAGAGGCACAGGAGAGCAAGACGCCGCAAGCCGATCACGATATGGAAGAGCAGGTGCATGAGGAGCGGGAATTAGCGGAGATAGAGCAAGATGTTCCCGAAATGCCGCATACGTCCCCGAAAATCACGACTACGGAGCGCAGAATGACGCGCAAACAGCTCTTTGAACGATTGTACGCGGAGGGCAGAGGGCTGAAAAAGCGGGCGCTTCATTCCATGCTCATCAAGGGCATGAGGCCATACTTCCCGAGCGAACAGGCGGTAAGAGAGTACGTTGACCGAAATTTGCGCCGCAAACAGCGCAATCTGGTTGCCCGCCGTATCCGTATGGCTCGAAAAGCGAATTTGCAGACTTTCAACTATTTCGTCACGCTCACCTATGATGGAAAGCTGCATACAGAGGAGAGTTTCAAGAAAAAGCTGCGCACCACGCTCTCGCACTTTGCGGACAGAAAGGGCTGGAGGTATATCGGCGTGTGGGAGCGTTCGCCGCAAAAGAAGCGGCTGCATTTCCACGGCGTGTTTCATGTCCCTGAGGGAACGCTCTCCGGAGAAATGGAGGAGGTCAACAGTTACAGTTTCGCAACGCATCAGCGGCAGGTCACGATGCAGAACTCCTTCTTTTTGAAGCGTTTCGGGCGGAACGACTTTGAGAAGATCACGGACGAAAACCGCATCGGCGACGCGCTCTCCTATCTCATGAAGTACATCGAAAAGTCCGGAGAGAAGATCGTCTACTCCCGCGGTCTTTCGCAGTTCTTCATCTCGGACGTCATGGACGAGGACGTCGCCTGTACGATGGGCGAGGAACAGGAAAAGCTTGTCCTTCACGATGATTTCGGCTGTTGGATGGACGGCGAATACATGGGAAAAGTCAGCAAGGAGACCATCGCCAAAATGCCGAAAGCAAATTAAAAATTCCGCGCGGCGGAAACAACAGGGCGAACGCCAAGCGGGTCAGCGGCGTCGCCCTGTCCGCCGTGTTTTTCAGGCGACTTTGGGCGCAGCCTTTATCGCACAGCTTAGTTTCCTGCTTTGCGAATGTATTTTTTGAGTTCAGAGGGGGAATTGCATTGATTGTGTGTG
>DBGBVX010000093.1:0-6203 GCA_048370055.1 Candidatus Gallimonas sp.
CTATTCATCAATGTGCGGCATGGGAACAGAACCAACGGTCGCTCCTTCGTATGTCACGACAAATTCTGTCATGCACATATCCTTGCCGACACGTTCTCCCGCGAGGTAGGGCGTCACGGCGTCGTCGCAGTAGGGTCCGAATTGTGTCAGGGCATATTCGGTATCGTGGAATTCACCAAAGTCGGGCACGGAACGGTAGATCTCTGCCGCCGCAAAGTTGGAAACGGCGATACATTCATAGTTCGCGTTTCCTTCTTCGGGAAGAAACTGATAAGTGACCACTTCGCGCATGATCGCTGTATATGTTTCGCGGAGATCTTCATAGGCGACGCCGTCCTCCGCAATAACTTTCTTTCCGTTGGTGTGCACGATCAGAGTCTCCGTTCCGTACAGTTCGCTGTCGCCCGCGTAAGCATAGGCGTATACAATGGGGGAGACGATCGTCTCGCCGCCGTTTGTTATCGTCCGCTCCATGTACAGATAGGTGCGGGAAACGCCGATCACTACCTCCGCCGCGCCGCCGAGCGCGGCGCGCAGTTCACTCTCGGAGACCTTTTCCAACCCCGCGTCGGTCAGCGGAGAAAAGGTCTCATCGGAAGGATCGTGCAGATATTCCGCGATCAGGTCTGCCACAGGATGATTTTCGTATGCCTCGTCGGGGTAGCTCGGCGCGCATGCCGTCATGCACGCAACAGCAAGAGCTGTTGTAAAGGCTGAAGCGCACAGTGCTGCTCCTGCAGAAAATTTACGCATATTGTCCTCTCAAAATGTTTTGTATCTCCATTATACACCATGGTACACAAAAATTTGTCATAAAGTTGTCTCTGAGTTGTAAAAAAGTTGTAAAATTTTTTGCATTTGCAGAAGTGCGGGCATTTTTTGCAGCCTGCGGCAGGAAAAAGGGGGCGTATATCTGCAAAAAACGCCTCGGAAATCCCTATATACTATTATAATAACGTATATATGCAAATTTTTTGGGAAAAATTGCTATAAACATTTGACAAAGGAATAAGCTTTTGATACAATGTGTATCGCCTGTTTTTGGATGGGCGTATTTTTTCGTTGCAATTTTTGACGTATATTTGCTTCACAATACCTCGTCTTGCTTGCAACTTTGCGCCAAAAAACATCGCGTACTCAATCAGTTCCTTTACGGACCGCCTTTGCGGTTTTAAGGATATTCCGAAATCTTACAAGGAGGTAACCAAATGCCCACGATCAACCAGCTCATCAAGAAAGGCAGAGAGACGGAGGCGAACAAGTCCAAGTGCCCCATCCTCGACGCATGCCCTCAGAAGCGCGGCGTATGCCTTTCCGTGACGACGACTTCCCCCAAGAAGCCCAACTCGGCGCTTCGTAAGATCGCGAGGGTGAGACTCACCAACAAGCAGGAAGGTACGGTGTACATTCCCGGCGAGGGTCACAACCTTCAGGAGCACAGCTCCGTTCTTATCCGCGGCGGAAGAGTCAAGGATCTGCCCGGCGTCCGCTATCACATCATCCGCGGCGCGCTCGATACGGCAGGCGTTGCAAAGCGCAAGCAGTCGCGCTCCAAGTACGGCGCGAAGCGCCCTAAGTAAGTCTCTTTTGAGACGCAGTCACCCTACTGATTTCGGAATATCTACCCGATGAAGTAGGCAGTATGCCCGCAAGGGCAGAAGGTTCGCTACCCTCAGGGGCAAGCGATAGCCGTATTGAAGGGAGGCTGACCCAAACAGCCACGCTCGCAGGAGCACAAAATTCGTAAAGGAGGATAATACTATGCCCAGAAGAGGGAAAGTTCCCAAGAGAGACGTCCTTCCCGATCCTATGTACGGGAGCAAGGTCGTCACCAAACTCATCAATCAGATCATGCTTGACGGCGAAAAGAGCGTCGCGCAGGGCATCGTCTACGATGCGTTCAAGATCATGGGGGAAAAACTCAATATGGACCCCATGGAGATCTTCAAGCAGGCGCTTGCCAACATCACGCCTGTGGTCGAAGTCAAGGCGCGCCGCGTCGGCGGTGCGAACTATCAGGTTCCCGTCGAGATCCGCCCCGAGCGCCGTCAGACGCTTGCGATCCGCTGGCTCGTCATCAACACGAGAAAGCGCAGCGAGCGCGAAATGAGCAAGAAACTTGCCGCTGAACTTATGGACGCTTACAACAACACCGGCGGTTCCGTCAAGAAGAAGGAAGATACTCACAGAATGGCGGAAGCGAACAAGGCGTTCGCACACTTCCGTTTCTAAGCGAGGCAGTCTATGGCAAGAGAATACGATTTACAGCATACGAGAAACTTCGGTATCATGGCGCACATCGACGCCGGCAAGACGACGACCACCGAGCGTATCCTGTTCTATACGGGCAAAACGCACAAGCTGGGCGAAGTCCACGAGGGCGCCGCGACCATGGACTGGATGGTGCAGGAGCAGGAGCGCGGGATTACGATCACGTCTGCGGCGACCACCTGTATCTGGAAGGGTTATCGTTTCAACATCATCGATACGCCCGGACACGTCGACTTCACGGTCGAGGTCGAGCGTTCGCTCCGCGTTCTCGACGGCGCCGTCGCCACCTTCTGCGCGAAGGGCGGCGTTGAGCCTCAGTCCGAGACGGTGTGGCGTCAGGCGGATACCTACAAGGTCCCCCGCATCGCGTACGTCAACAAGATGGACATCAACGGCGCGGACTTCTTCCGCGTTGAGAAGATGATCAAGGAGCGCCTCGGCGCGAACCCCGTTCCCGTCGAGCTCCCCATCGGCAAAGAGGATACCTTCCGCGGCATCATCGACCTCATCAACATGGAAGCCGAGATCTATTACGACGACCTCGGCAAGGACTTCCGCAAGGAGCCCATTCCCGACGATATGAAGGAGATCGCCGAGCAGTATCATGAAAAGCTCGTGGAGGAGGCGGCTTCCGCCAACGACGAGCTCATGGAGAAGTACCTCGAGACGATGGAGCTCACCACGGACGAGATCATTGCGGGTCTCCGCGAGCGCTGCCTCAAGATGGAGGCTGTGCCCATGCTCTGCGGTTCTTCCTACAAGAACAAGGGCGTGCAGTTCCTGCTCGACGCCGTCATCCGCTTCCTTCCGAGCCCTGTCGACGTCGATCACGTCAAGGGCATCAACCCCAAGACGGGCGAAGAGGAAGAGCGCAAGACGTCGGACGACGAGCCCTTCGCAGGCCTCGCGTTCAAGATCGCGACCGACCCGTTCGTCGGTTCCCTTGCATACTTCCGCTGCTACTCGGGCACGCTCGCCGCAGGTTCCTACGTCTATAACTCCACGAAGGATAAAAAGGAGCGCGTCGGCCGCCTCGTGCAGATGCACTCCAACGAGAGAAAGGAGATCAGCGAGGTCTGCTCGGGCGATATCTGCGCGATCGTCGGTCTCAAGAACACGACGACGGGCGATACGCTCTGCGACGAAAAGCACCCCATCGTGCTCGAGCAGATGGAGTTCCCCGAGCCCGTCATTCAGCTCTCCCTCGAGCCCAAGACGAAGGCAGGTCAGGAAAAGATGACCATGGCGCTCGTCAAGCTCGCGGAAGAGGATCCCACGTTCAAGACGTACACCGATCACGAGACGGGGCAGACCATCATCGCCGGCATGGGCGAGCTGCACCTCGATATCATCGTCGACAGACTTCTCCGCGAGTTCCACGTCGAAGCCAACGTCGGCGCGCCGCAGGTCGCATACCGCGAGACCTTCCGCAAGGAAGTGGACGCAGAGGGTATGTACAAGCGTCAGTCGGGCGGTAAAGGTCAGTACGGTCACTGTAAAGTCCGCTTCATCCCGCTCGAGCCGGGTTCCGGCTATGAGTTCGAGGATGTCACCGTCGGCGGTTCCATTCCCAAGGAATATATCCCCGCGATCGACAAGGGTATTCAGGAGGCAGCCAAGAACGGCTTCCTTGCAGGGTACGAGATGGTCGATTTCAAGGCGCAGGTCTACGACGGAAGCTACCACGAGGTCGACTCCTCCGAAATGGCGTTCAAGATCGCCGGTTCCCTTGCCTTCAAGGACGGTATGTCCAAGGCGGGCGTCGTGTTGCTTGAGCCCATCATGAAGGTGCAGATCATCACGCCCGAAGATTACTTCGGCGACCTGATGGGCAACATCAGCGGCCGCCGCGGCACCATCATCGGCACGGACGATCGCAACGGCGCGAAGGTCATCGACGCGGAGGTTCCGCTCTCCGAGATGTTCGGCTACGCAACCGACCTCCGTTCCCGCACGCAGGGCCGCGGTCAGTTCACGATGCAGCCCGATCACTATGCGGAAGTGCCTAAGTCGGTCTCCGAGAAGATCATCTCCAACCGCGCAAAGAAAGACTAACGCCCGCTTTGTGCTAAAAAGTGCAAAAATTTGAAAAAAATACGATAAAGTATTTGCAAATTTTTTGCGTATCGGGTATAATAAGGAAGCAAGCGTCAGGCTTGATATCAGAGATTGATAGATAGCTGCGCTTTCGGTCCTGCAGGGATCGGAAAAAGTTATCAAATTATAAAAGAAAATTTGGAGGAAATCAAAATGGCAAAGGCAAAATTCGACAGAAGCAAGCCCCACGTCAACATCGGTACGATCGGCCACGTTGACCACGGCAAGACCACTTTGACCGCAGCTATCACCATGGTTATGGCAGCAAAAGGTCAGGCTCAGAAGATGCGCTACGACGAAATCGACAAGGCGCCCGAAGAGAAAGCACGCGGAATTACAATCAATACCGCGCACGTTGAGTACGAGACGGAAAAGCGCCACTATGCGCACGTCGACTGCCCCGGACACGCCGACTACGTCAAGAACATGATCACGGGCGCTGCTCAGATGGACGGCGCGATCCTCGTTGTTGCTGCGACCGACGGTCCCATGCCCCAGACCCGTGAGCACATCCTGCTCGCTCGTCAGGTCGGCGTTCCTTACATCGTCGTGTTCCTGAACAAGTGCGATCAGCTCGACGATCCCGAGCTCCTTGAGCTTGTCGAGATGGAGATCCGCGAGCTCCTCAGCTCCTACGACTTCCCCGGCGACGACATCCCGATCATCAAGGGTTCCGCGCTCAAGGCTCTCGAGAAGGCTACGAGCGGCTGCTCCAACGAGGAGATCCTCGCTGCTCCCGAGTGCCAGTGCATCCTCGAGCTCATGGATACCATCGACAACTACATTCCTACGCCCGAGCGCGACGACAAGAAGCCTTTCCTTCTTCCCGTCGAGGACGTGTTCACCATCTCCGGCCGTGGTACGGTTGCTACGGGCAGAGTTGAGCGTGGCGTTGCAAAAGTCGGTGATCCCGCCGAGATCGTCGGTCTCATCGATAAGCCCCGTTCCACGACCATCACCGGTCTCGAGATGTTCCACAAGCAGCTCGACGAGGCGATGGCAGGCGATAACGTCGGTGCGCTGCTCCGCGGTATCAACAGAACGGACGTTGAGAAGGGTCAGGTCATCGCAAAGCCCGGCACCGTTCCTACGGCTACCGTGTTCGAGGCTCAGGTCTACGTTCTGACCAAGGAAGAGGGCGGCCGTCACACCGCGTTCTTCAACCACTATCGTCCTCAGTTCTTCATCCGCACGACGGACGTTACCGGTTCCATCGAGCTCCCTCAGGGCGTTGAGATGGTCATGCCCGGCGACCACGTCACGATGACCGTCGAGCTCATCAAGCCCGTCGCGATCGAGGAAGGTCTTCGTTTCGCTATCCGTGAGGGTGGCAGAACGGTCGGCTCCGGCGTTGTGTCGAAGATCGTCAAGTAAGAAAAATCAGATCAACAAAAAACCGTTGCATTGCGGCAACGGTTTTTTTAATGCCTATGAAAAAGCCCGCCGCGGAACTGCGGCGGACTTTGGTCTGCCGAACGGGATTCGAACCCGCATTTGCACTCTTCGCACAATGCTTAGCGATTGAGGAAAACCCGCTTCCCTACACGTTTCAGTCTGCCGGAACTTCCCCGGCGTCGGCAATGCCTTTCGGTGCCTCCGGAACCTCTCGCTTGCGACGGGCATCCCAAGTTTTACCCCGCTTTATCCATTAAGCTATCGGCAGTTTTTTCTATGGCAGTTTTCTCTATTATATCATTCCATTGTTTTAATGTCAAGAAGATATGGAACGGGTATAAAAACGACCGCTCACGTGCGATGAGAGCGATTTTCGGACTGTGTTTTGCCGCTTTTATGCACCCGAAACGCGCCGAAAGTGGCATAATTCATATATTTAG
>DBGBVX010000094.1:0-1031 GCA_048370055.1 Candidatus Gallimonas sp.
TCTATCCCCGGCGTAGACCGCCGGGGAATTATTGAGCCCTTAATTTTACAAATCAAAGCCGGGCGCGAAGCCGAGGGAACAGAACGCGCCGCTGTTGTCGACTGTCCCGTCGGCGCGCACATACACGAAATAGGAGGAGTAGCGCGCATACGGGGAACGGAGCCACCAAAACCACGTCCCATCTCCGACGTGCTCTTTCACGCGGTCACGCTCACGCTTGAAAATCTCAAGTTGAACGCTGTCCGGCTCCTCGTTCCACCAAACACCCGCGCCGAAAACGTCGGTCGCGGAGGGTATCCACAGAGTATCCGCGTACTCGTGACGTTCTCCGTCGATTTCCTCGGACATGAAACGAGGCTCGAACGCCTCCGCGAGCTCGTCCGGGAAAAGCGGGAGAATATCCTCGAGGACGTGTCGCCGCCCCTCGCTCTTGAGGTATCCGCCCTTGTTGGTCGGCGTGTCGTTCATGCGCCACTTATCCGCGAGGCAGTCCTCGAGGACGAAGCGGGCGCGCTTCTCGTTGACATATCCGCCGCAAACGGCGTTGACGTGCTCGCCGTTCTTGAGCTCGATAGCGAACTTGTCGCCCGGGCGGATAAGCTCGAGGCCGTTCCCGCTCGAAATGGCCTTTTTGAGTTCCACGAAAGAGATTTCCTTGTTCCTTGTGGTAATGAGTTGCATCGTCTTTTCCTCCGTTCAAAAGATTTTACAGAAATAGTGATTGCCGATAATCATATCGACGCTCTCGTTATAAGGCGCGGTCGAAAAATAGACCGTATCCTCTGAAAGAATGTGCTCCCGCTCCTCTATGGCGGTATGCACCGCGAGATATTGTTCCTTGTCCGGCTCCGCCGAGTAGAGGTACGGAGCGGGGGAGAATTGCCATACGTCGCCGTATTTCTGAAATACGACCTCCTCGACCGTATCCGGGAAATAGTCGGAGAGCATACGGTTTAGAACGACCTCGACGACGGCGACTTGTCCCTCGAAGCTCTCGCCGCGCGCCTCGTGGTAGACGAGGCAAGCAAGGA
>DBGBVX010000095.1:0-7204 GCA_048370055.1 Candidatus Gallimonas sp.
AAACTTTTTCTGATGCTGCCTCAAAAGGTAACAGGTATTATCAATTTATTTTCACTTCCGTCCTTGAAAAAACAAAATATTCTGGCAGCAAAAATAGTGTTACAAACGAATTTGATACTTACGTTCACTACTTTTTGAACCTAAAAAAAACTGGGACTTCAGTTACTGAATATAATTATTATATGAATGAACTCGGTTTAGCCTCAGGATATGTATTTAAGGATAATTTAGGAGTTGGACTCTCGGCGCCAACAAGTGTCCGCGTTTATTGCGCACAACTTTTTACCGACTATATTATTTCTATGAGCCATCGAGCATAAGGGAAAAAATATGAAAAAATCCATTTTATTTTTGACAAATATTTTGTGTGCAACAATTCTCCTCTTCAGCTTTACGGGGTGCCGCGCCGAAGAACTTTTTTCCGAACGGACGTTGCGGGAATATGATATCCCGTGGCTGACCACGCCCGAAAATACCGCAGAGGAAAGGCAATACCATACGGATACGTATTACGCCTATGAGGCGGAGATCGGATCGGAGGAGGCATACCTCGCCTACTGCCAAAGCATACTCAGCCGGATGAACGCCGACGCGTATAACGTGGGGCATTTTGTTTCCGTCGGAGGAGACGATAACGTTTTCGACTACGATTCGTATATCGTCCTTGCGCCGTCCGAAAGTTTACAGGATTATCTTCACCTTTATTCCGACGATACCGTTACGATCTGTGAGATCTATTATACCGCCGATCTGTTCGGCGATTATGAGGAAGCACGCGGCGGTTACAGTGCGACAGGACTGAAATACCTCACCGTTTGGTTCACCCACGCGCCCGACCAAAACGATATGCACGATTTTCGCATCACCCTATCCCACGGGCATGAACAAAGCTACTTCCGGATGCCGAAAGCCGGAACGTAAAATATGGCGATATTTCCCGTATCCCCGAAGAGGCGCCGCCGAAATCATCGCCGTAAAACAGCCCTGCCGCCCGCTCCCGCAGGGCGGGCGGCTTTTTATGACGGCGGCTTGGTTGCTGTAGAATGTAAAAAACATAGAAGAAGAATATGAAAAAATCCATTTTATTTCTGACAAATATCCTGTGCGCAGCAATTCTCCTCTTCTGCTTTACGGGGTGCCGCTCCAATAAACTTTTTTCCGAACGGACGTTGCGGGACTATGATATCCCGTGGCTAACCAAGCCCGAAAATGCCACAGAGGAAACGCAACAGATAATCAATCATTATTATGATTATCAAGCCTATGTTCCCGATAAAGAAGCCATGATTCCCTATGCGCAAAGTGTTCTTGACGGCTTTACAGCCGGTTCATATGTATTCGGGTATTTTGTGGCTGCAGATTCGCAGGGCGAACTATGGGATAGCATCGATTATTATATCATCAGTCCGTCAAGCGACCTGAACGACTACATCAGAAGTCCTTCCGACGCGGGCATCATCTCCTACTCTTTCTTTTATACGGCTGCTCCCCTCGACGGCTATGACGATATCATGGAAGGATACAGGATGCTGAATACAAAACGGCTGAACATTCATATTTCAAAAACGGCAGACGCGCGCGGATTATATGAATGCAGTATTACGCTCATCAAGCTCACCGATCATTCCCAAGGCGATATTTACCGTATCCCCGAAGAGGCACCGCCGAAATCATCGCCGTAAAACAGCCCTGCCGCCCGCTCCGCAGAGCGGGCGGCTTTTTATGGCAACGGGCATTTCACGAGAAAAATACAAAATAGCCGCGCAATGGCTTACGGCACTGTTGCATTTTCCGAAATTTTGTGCTATAATCGTCTGCGGGGGATGAGGATAAATCTGAGGATAAAATCATTATCAGGAGGCAACCTATGAAACCTTCATATTTCAGAACTCCCATTATTGCGGGTAACTGGAAAATGAACAACACCGCCAAGGAGGGCGTTGCGCTCGTGAACGCGCTCAAGCCCCTCGTGAAAGACGCCTCGTGCGAAGTCGTCGTGTGCGTACCCGCCATCGATATTCCCGCGGTCGCGGACGCACTCGAAGGGAGCAACATCAAACTCGGCGCGCAGAACGTGCACTTCGCGGATCACGGCGCATATACGGGCGAGATCTCTGCAAAGATGCTCAAAGAGTACGGCGTGAAATATGTGATCATCGGCCACAGCGAACGCAGACAGTACTTCGGCGAGACGGACGAAACGGTGAACATGCGCACGCTGACCGCTATCAAGGAGGGGCTCACCCCCATCGTCTGCATCGGCGAAACACTCGAAGAGCGCGAGGGCGGCAAAACAGAGAACGTACTTGCCCGTCAGATCGAAAAAGGGCTTGCGGGCGTCGAGGATATCTCCCAAATCGTCATCGCATACGAACCTGTATGGGCGATCGGCACGGGCAGGACGGCGACCTGCGAACAGGCGAACGAGACCATCGCCTTTATCCGCAGCAAGTGCGCGGAGCTCTTCGGCGAGGAAAAGGCAATGCGCATGCGCATTCAGTACGGCGGCTCGATGAACGCGGGCAACTGCCGTCAGCTCATGGATATGCCCGAGATCGACGGCGGGCTCATCGGAGGCGCCTCACTCAAGGCGAAGGATTTTTCCGAGATCGTGCACTTTGATCAGGGCATGCAGAACCTGCGCCTTCCCAAAGAACTCATGTAACCTGTTTTGCGGCACGGAGACGTGTCGCAAAAACACTATTTTTCCAATCATGTTCAGGAGAAAGAAGATATGAAAAAACCCTATGCGATCATCATTATGGACGGCTACGGGCTCGCGCCTGCGGGCAAGGGCAACGCCATCTCCATCGACGGCAGCAAAAACGTGAACTACTACCGCGAGAACTATCCCTCCGCCACGCTCGGCGCGAGCGGGCGCTCCGTGGGGCTCCCCGACGGGCAGATGGGAAACTCCGAAGTCGGGCACCTCAATATGGGTGCGGGGCGCATCGTCTATCAGGATCTCACCAAGATCACCAAGGCGATCGAGGATAAGGAGTTCTTCCAAAATCCCGCCCTTCTGAAGGCGATGGAGAACGCAAAACAAAACGGCAAAAAGCTGCACCTGTGGGGGCTTTTATCGGACGGCGGCGTGCACAGCCACATCACGCATCTGTTTGCGCTCCTTGAAATGGCGAAGCAGCACGGCGTTCCCGAGACCTATGTGCACGGTTTTATGGACGGGCGCGACGTCTCCCCTACCTCCGGCGTGCACTATGTGGAGGAGCTGCAGGCGAAGATGGACGAGCTCGGTTACGGGAAGATCGCTTCGCTCTCGGGCAGATACTATGCGATGGACCGCGACAACAATTGGGACCGCATCGAAAAGGCGTACGATATGCTCACGGTCGGTACGGGCGTCCACGAGACGAACGCCGCCGAAGCGCTGAAAAAATCGTATGAAAACGGCGTGACGGACGAGTTCGTGCTGCCCACCAACATCGTGGAAAACGGCAAGCCCGTGGCGCTCGTCGGCGAGGGCGACTCCGTCATCTTCTTCAACTTCCGCCCCGACCGCGCGCGAGAGATCACCCGCGCCTTCTCGCAGGATCCCTTCGTCGTTCCCAAGGGCACGGCGTTCGAGCGCAAGACGGGATTTTTGCACCCCACCTACGTCTGCTTTACGGTGTACGACGCCGAATACAAGAACGTGGAGATCGCCTTCCCCAAGCAGAGCATGCACAACACGCTCGGCGAATATCTTGCAAAGATGGGCAAAAAGCAGCTCCGCATTGCCGAAACGGAGAAGTACGCGCACGTCACCTTCTTCTTCAACGGCGGCGTAGAGGCGCCCAACGAGAACGAGGTGCGCGTCCTCATCAACTCGCCCAAGGTCGCGACCTATGACTTGAAGCCCGAAATGAGTGCATACGAAGTGACGGATAAGGTGCTCGAAGAGCTCTCGACGGGCACTTACGACGCGATGATCCTCAATTTCGCCAACTGCGACATGGTCGGACATACGGGCGTGATCCCCGCGGCGGTCAAGGCTGTCCACGCGGTGGACGAGTGCGTGAAGAAGGTCGTCGACAAGATCCTCTCGATGGGCGGCAGCGCCCTTCTGACGGCGGATCACGGCAACGCGGACAAGCTCCTCGACGCCGACGGCTCCCCTTTCACGGCGCACACGACCAACCCCGTGCCCGTGGTGCTCATCTCCGCGGACGAGAAATACAGGCATGTGACGCTGAGAAAGGACGGCATCCTCGCCGATCTCGCGCCCACGCTCCTCGAAGTGATGGGGCTTCCCATCCCCGAAGAAATGACGGGCAAGAGCCTGATCGAAAAATAAGAATAACGTATAAAGCCCCCTGCCGATACGATCTCAGCAGGGGGCTCTGCATATCCGCAGCTTTTCTCTCAGATTCTTTCCTCGCAAAATTTCGCGAATTTTGCCGCAAGCCACTTTGCCACGGCGTCCTCGTCGTTGTCGCCGATCACGGCGGTGGCGAGCGCCTTGAGCTCGGGCGCGGCGTTTGCGACGGCGTACTTTTCGTCGGCGATCTCGAACATGGGGATATCGTTGATCTCGTCGCCGAAACACACGATGCGGTCGCACCCGAGTTTTTCCTTCAAAATCTTTGCGGCGGAAGCCTTGGAGGCGTTTTTGGGCAGCACCTCAAGCCACGGGGCGCCGGTATAGATATCGCGCGAGAAGATACAGCGGAACTTCTCTTTGAGGAACTCATACACAGGGCGGAGCTTTTCCTCGCCGTCGATGCAGGCAAAGTAGTATACGTCGCCGTCGAGCGCCTCGTCCGGAGAAAAGATCTCGCGGGCGCGGTGGTCCTCGGCGTTGCAGGTGCGCGAAAGCACGAATTCCCACTGCTGTTTTCCGCATTTTTCGCGGAGGTAGGAAAAGCGGTTGCGCCCGTCGATCACGGCATAACTGAGCGGGTACAGCCCATGCGAAAGGAAACTCCCCCAAATGAGGCTCTCCTCCTCGGGCGTGAACTTTTCGGCGTGCAGAACGCGCCGCGTAACGCTGTCGACGATGAACGCCCCGTTATGCACGATGACGGGGATATCCACCTCGATGCCCTTCGTCACGCGCACGGCGGTATCGATGGAGCGCGCCGTGGCGTACGAAAAATGCACGCCCGCGTCCACAAGGCGGTTGACGACCCTGTTCGTGTAATCGCTCGTCCGCTGATCCGCTCTGAGGAGCGTGCCGTCGAGATCGCTCAGATAAAGCGTATTGTCCATGCAGTCTCTCTCCGATCGGGCGCCGCCGCAGCCCGCGCCCCTCCCCTCTCTATATTTCCAAAATCATGCCGTCGTATGCGGCAATGACCCCATACTCTTTTTCAGCCCGCGCGACGGCGTCCGCCGTGGGCGCGCTGTTGTGCGAAAAATGGGTGACGACGAACTTTGTGGCGTCGTCTGTTACGCCCGCACGGCGCAGGCGCTCGCGCGTATACACCGCCTCCCTGAGGTTCATGTGGCGGGCGTTGGGATCGGACTCCTCCCACAGGAAAGTGCAGTCGCACGAAACGGCGTCGACCCGTTTGCCGAGCGCCTTGAGAAAATCCATCGTATCGTCGGGAAGGCGCCCCGTATCGCACAGATGCAGGTAGCGCTTCCCGCCGTGCTCGACCATATAAAGGAGCGGATCGCGCGAAGAGTGATGCGCAGGCATGGTGTAGGCGCGCCAATCGTCGAAAGCGATCTCCTCAAAGGCGCCCACGGGCATGGTACGCACGTTTTTCGCCACGGACTCCTTCATTTCCCGCCGCGTGCACTCGCGGAACACGTCGCACACCTCGCGGTTGCCGTATATGATGAGCTCGTCCGCCGCCATCTCCGCCGCATACTTATAGCCGCGCAGGATAAAATCGTGCGCATAAAAATGATCCATGTGCGAATGTGTGACGAGCAGATAGCGGATCGCCGAAAAATCGACGCCGTGCGCCGCCATGTGCTGATAGGCGTCGGGCGGGAAATCGACGGAGAGCTCCCCGTCGATGAGCACCTGCATGCGGGTGCGCAGTTCCCGCGTTTTCTCCCCCGCAGCGAGGCGGGCGCGCAGATCCTTGCAATATGCGCAGTTACAGAACAGCGCGGGCACGCCCTCCGCCGCCCCCGTTCCGAGATACTGTATCTTCATCGGGTCCTCTTTTGAACGCAGAACTTAAATTTCATAGATGATGGTCACGGGTCCGTCGTTGACCTGTTCAATGACCATATGCGCGCCGAACACGCCGAGTCTGACGGGCACGCCCTGCGCCCGCAGCGCCTCCGCGGCGGACAGATAGAGCGCGTTCGCCCGTTCGGGGCGCTCCGCCTCGGTAAAGGACGGACGGTTGCCCTTGCGCGCGTCGCCGCAGAGCGTGAACTGTGAAACAAGCAGCACCTCGCCGTTTACGTCCCGCACGGAGAGGTTCAGCTTGCCCGCGTCGTCCTCGAACACGCGCAGATGGGCGATCTTTTCGGCGCACTTTTGCGCCTGCGCCTCCGTATCGCCCGTTTTTACCCCAAAATAGACGACGAGCCCGCGTCCGATCTCGGATACGGGCTCATCCCCTACGGTGAGCTTTGCACGGCTCACACGCTGTGCTACAAATTTCATTACACGCGGCTCATGTACTCGCCCGTGCGGGTATCGATGCGGATGGTATCGCCCTCTTCGACGAACATGGGCACTTGGAACGTCGCGCCCGTCTCCACCTTTGCCGCCTTGGTGACGTTGGTCGCGGTGTTGCCGCGCACGCCGGGCTCCGCCTCGACGACCTTGAGCTCGACGAAGTTCTCGGGCTCGACGGAGAATGCGCTGCCGTAGAGGAACTTGACGGTGACCATATCGTTCTCGCGGATATAGCGGAGCGCGTCCTCGACCTGCGAATAGTTGAGGGGCGTGAGGTTGAACTCCTCGTCCATGAAGTAGTAGAACTCGCCGTCGTTGTAGGAATAGGTCATCTTCTTGGTCTCGACCTGCGCCGTCTCGAGCTTGGCGGTGGGGTTGAAGGTCTCGTCGGAGAGCACCTGCCCCGTAACGACGTTCTTGAGCGTGCAGCGCACGAACGCCGCGCCCTTGCCGGGCTTGACGTGCTGAAACTCCGTAACGGTGTACACGCCGCTCTTATATTCGAACGTGGTGCCCTTTCTGATGTCGCCTGCCATGATCTGTGCCATTTTTCTGATCTCCTTTTATCGTCAACTGATTTTAATAATTTATAAAATGAGCAGCTCGTGCGCCGTCTTG
>DBGBVX010000096.1:0-13447 GCA_048370055.1 Candidatus Gallimonas sp.
GCTCTTCTATGGTAAAATGGTGGTAGTTCATACAGATCTCCTTTGACGTAAATTGGTTTCGCAACTCTATTTTACCACAGATTTGTATGAACTACTTTTTTTCTCCCTCATCTGTTGCACTTAATAGTATAATTCACCGAATGAAAAAAAAGAGAGCCCGCGGTTGCGGGCTCTCTTTTTGCGTTCGCCCATATTCATAAAACTTTGCGCAAGGGGGCGGGAGAAGGGGCGAACATTTCATAGTCCCTTGGCGCCCTCGTCGGGGGAGCGGGCTGGGCGGCATAGCCGCACAGACTGAGGGAGTTTGGCAAGCAGCGCAATTCAAAGGGCGCGTTTCCAACGCCCACCGCCCCTTCGGGGCGCCTCCCTCAACGCAGGAAGCAAGCGATAAATAACGTCCACGAGCGAGGCGTCTCACGCAAGCAGATCCTGCTTTCATTCAAATAATAGAAAGGGGACTTTCCCAAAAAAATTATCTTTTAGCCTCGAAAATCGATTGACACCTACGCCCCGTTGTGCTAAACTATGCTTACGCACCTGACGGGGTGTAATTTTTTTGTATGGAGTTTTCACGATGGCTACCAAATCCACGAGAATGAAAATAACGTTCGAGTGCACGGAGTGCAAAAACCGCAATTACGACAGCTTCAAGAATAAGCGCAACGATCCCGATCGTCTCGAGCTGAAAAAATACTGCCCCACCTGCAAGAAGCACACGGTGCACAAAGAGTCCAAGTAAGCTCAAACCATAGGGGAAACTGCTATGTCGAAAAAGAACAGAGAGCTCGAAAAAGAGCAGGCGGCGGCGGAGCTCGCAAAAAAGAGCAATACGCAGCCTCAGGACGCAAAAAAACAGCCCGAAAAGCACAAGAAAGCCGATAAAAACAAAAAGCCGAACATCTTTGTGCGCATGGGGCGCAAGATCAAGGAGACGTTTTCCGAGCTCAAGCGCGTCACTTGGCCGTCCTTCGGCAAGGCGCTCAAAGCGACGGGCGTCGTGCTCGTCGTCGTGCTCGTGTTCACGGTCGTCTTCACAGGCATCAACTACGGTCTTTCCGAATTGCTCGATCTCATGACGAGTGTCGGTTTGTAAAGGGAGGGGCTATGGCTAAGGTCGATAACGAGCCCAAGTGGTACATCCTTCACACCTATTCCGGTTATGAAGCGATCGTGAAGGAAGACCTCCTGCGCCTCATCGAAAACAACAACCTGCAGGACAGCATCGTAGACGTCAAGATCCCCACCGAGCAGACCATCGAAGAGAAGGCGAACGGCAAGAAGAAGGTCGTCGAGCGCAAGCTTTTGCCCTGTTACGTCTTTATCAAGATGGTATATTCCAATCAGCTTTGGTACCTCGTCACGAATACGCGCGGCGTTACGGGTTTCTGCGGCCCTCAGGGCAGACCCATCCCCATGAAGGAGGATGAGATCCGCAAGATGCGCCTCGAAGAGTACGTCGTGGACGCCGATTTCAAGGCGGGCGACCGCGTCTCCATCGACAACGGGCCCTTGGAGGGCTTTGTGGGCACCATCCGCGAGGTCAACGACGAGACGCAGCGCGCAAAAGTCAGCATCGTCATGTTCGGCCGTCAGCAGGACGTCGAAGTCGAATACGTTCAGATGCAGAAGATCTCTCCCGACGCGGTGGAAGTCCCCCGCGAGGAAGAGTAAAATACGTTCCGAGGGCGCGCACGCGCCTGAAGATATAACGTGGGAGAGGCGGTAAATCCACTACATGCCGCCTTGCAAGTACCACTACGGAGGAAGTAACTATGGCAAAGAAGATCACCGCAGTCGTCAAACTGCAGCTTCCCGCCGGTAAGGCTACGCCCGGTCCCCCCGTCGGTTCGACGCTGGGTCCTCACGGGATCAACATCCCCGGCTTTACCAAGGAGTTCAACGCCAAGACGGCAGGTCAGGAAGGGCTCATCATTCCCGTCGTGATGACGATCTATCAGGATCGTTCGTTCACGTTCGTTCTGAAAACGCCCCCCGCGCCCGTCCTTATCAAGAAGGCGCTCGGACTCGAGACCGCATCCGCTACGCCCAACAAGGTCAAGGTCGGCAAGCTCACCAAGGCGCAGGTAGAGGAGATCGCAAAGATGAAGATGCCCGATCTCAACTGCACAAGCCTCGAGAGCGCAATGAGCATGATCAAGGGTACGGCGCGCAGCATGGGCGTCACCGTCGAGGAGTGAGTGGGAGAGATCTGATCTCGTTCGGACCACAGGAGGTTATTGATGAAATACGGGAAAAAATACGCTGAAAGTATCAAGTCTTACGACAAGCAGCGCGCATACGACGCGTCCGAGGCGGTAGGGATCGTCCTCGAGAACGCAAAGGCGAAGTTCGATGAGACGGTGGAACTTCACGTCCGCCTCGGGATCGATCCTCGTCAGGCAGATCAGCAGGTCCGAGGCGTTCTCGTCCTTCCCAACGGCACGGGCAAGACGAAGAAAGTGCTCGTCATCGCAAAGGGCGAGCGTGCGGACGCGGCGGCAGCCGCAGGCGCAGACTTCGTCGGCGCGGAGGAGATGATCCAAAAGATCCAATCCGAGAATTGGTTCGGGTTCGACGTCATGGTCACCACGCCCGACATGATGGGCGTCGTCGGCCGCATCGGTCGTCTGCTCGGTCCTAAGGGACTCATGCCCAACCCCAAGTCGGGTACGGTCACGATGGACGTTGCAAAAGCCGTGCAGGAAGTCAAGGCAGGTAAAGTCGAGTACCGTCTCGATAAGACGGCGATCATTCACTGCCCCATCGGCAAGAAGAGCTTCGGCACCGAGAAGATCCTCGAGAACTTCAACGCGCTGATGGACGCGATCGTCCGTGCAAAGCCCGCCGCTGCAAAGGGTCAGTACGTCAAGAGCGTCACGCTCACGTCGACGATGGGTCCCGGCGTGAAGGTCAACTTCAACCGCGGCTAAAAAACTACGCAAAATCGCTTGACGGCGGCGCGCGCAGACAGTATAATTGATATATACCGCAGACAACGGGTGCGCAGAACGCTGCGCTCAATATCCCGTCGAGGTAGGAAAGAGAAAGAATTTTCACTTCCGTACCCGTCTGCGGTGCGGAAGTTTTTTTGCGCCCACGGGCGCGACAATCGGCTCCCAAAAGAGTTTTACGGAGGTAATTATGTCGGCAAATTTTGAGGCGAAGAAGGCAGTTGTCGAGGAGATCAAAGAGAAGATCTCCGCGAGCAAGTCCGTCGTTCTTGCAACGTACGACCGTCTCACCGTAGCGGAAGTTACGGCGCTGCGCGGCAAGTTCAGAGACGCTTCCTGCGAGTACAAGGTGTACAAGAACACCCTCGTCCGCAAGGCGTTCGAAGAGCTTGGCGTCACGGCGTTCGATAACGACCTGAACGGCGCAACTGCATTCGTGTTCTGCCCCGACGAGACGAGCGGCTGCTCGATCATCGCCAAGGCAGTCAAGGAAACGCCCACGCTCGACGGCAAGCTCGTTCCCAAGAGTGCTTATGTGAACGGCGCGTACGTCGACGCAGAAGGCGTGAAGAAGCTCGCGGCGATCCCTTCGAGAGAGGTATTGCTCGCAAAGATGGTGGGTTGCCTGAAGGCGCCTATCGCGAACCTCGTGTACGCATTGAATGCGGTCGCACAATCCAAATCTTAAAAAACAAACAAGGAGAATTTGATCATGGACGTTCAGAAGTTTATCGAAGAAGTCAAGGCGATGACCGTTGTCGAGCTCAACGAGTTCGTCAAGGCGCTTGAAGAGGAGTTCGGCGTTTCCGCTGCCGCTCCCGTTGCCGTTGCAGGCGGTGCGGCTGCCGAGGCTGCTCCCGCAGAGGAAGAGAAGACGGAGTTCAACATCGTCCTCAAGGATTTCGGCGCAAACAAGATCGGCGTCATCAAGGTCGTCCGCGAGTTCACGGGTCTCGGCCTTGCAGAGGCGAAGAAGGCGGTCGAGTCCCTCGGCGTGCTCAAGGAAGCTGTGCCGAAGGCAGACGCAGAGGCTGCAGTCGCCAAGCTCAAGGAAGCGGGCGCTACGGCTGTTCTCGAGTAAATCGCATTTATCTCCCGCAAGTGAAAACGGGCGGGATACGCAGGACCGTCGCCACAGGGCGGCGGTTTTGCATTTTGCGGCGGCGGGCGCGCAAAACGCCCGAAAACCCGCTATAACACAGAATTTTCATCGGGAAGGTGCGGAAAGCGCTTGACGGAATGGCAAATTCAAAGTAAAATAGAGGGGAATCATCCGGAGGTTCGTTATTCGTGAAAAAGAAATCTTTGTTCCGCGCGATCACGGTCGGCGTGGCGGTGGCGCTCTCCGCAGGCGCGCTCTTGATGTTCGCGGGCTGTTCGTCCAACAATCCTGAGATCAGGATCACCTATAACTTCAACGGCAAGGATTACGAGGTAGATTACCGCCTTTCGCGCAGCGACGCGCCCAATACCGTTCAGCATTTCATCGAGCTTGCCGACGCGGGCTTCTACGACGGGCTCGTCGTGCATGATTATCAGAATTACAGAATGTATTCGGGCGGCTATCGCCTCGTTGACGGTGAGCTTGATGAGGTCAACTACCTTGAGACCGTCCGCGCGCTCGAGGCGGAGCAGGATATCACGTTTACGCAGTCCGTTTGGGCGGACGCCGCCTGCACGCAGGGGCTGTATTCCGTATACGGCGAATTTACGGCGAACGGCGTGGAGCAGCAGTACGGCAAGGAGCTTTCCGCGACCAAGGGAGCCCTCGTCATGTACTATACCGACAAGGGCAACTTCAACGGCGACGTGTACGTCAAGCGCGCGGACGGCGGCGCGGATAACGACGGCGAAGAAGTGCAGAACGTCGGCTACGCCTACAACAGCGCAACATCGCTCTTCTATACCTTCACGGGTGAGAACGATACGAACGCTTCCTCCTATTGCGTGTTCGGCATGGCGATGAACTACGATGAGCAGATGGAGAACGGGCTTCTCGCCGCGATCACGGAGTACGAAAATACGCTCAGCGACGATGCGTCGTTCACCGAAACGCAGTCCAACATTCGTCTCAACCAATACGATTACTTTGAAGATGTCAGCAAGGGTGATCTTACGGCGGATTTCGAAACGCCGCTGATGATGCCCATCACCATCAAATCGGTGGTCGTGACGAAGTATTAAAAAAGTTCACAGATTTCCCGCGAACTGACGTCGTCGCGGCGGAGCGCAGTTTGCGAGTATTTGACGGCATCAAATACTGCGCCTGAAACGCTCGCCGCTCCTCTTCGCAAAAAATCTTTCTTTGAAATCTTTGGTCGCGCTCGATAGAGAAACCAAACAGCCGCTGTCATATGACGGCGGCTTTGTTTTTTCTCCTTTCCGAAGGTTTTTTATTTTTACGTTTCTTCGGCGGCGATGTTCGCGATCTTGCCGTTCTCGACCGTCACGCGGAAGCGGCGCACGTCGAACACGCGCGGCTTGCGGGCGTAAACGAGCCCGATCACGTCCGTCTTTTCGGTGAGGACTGCCGCACGGTACTGCCCCAAAAACTGCCTTAAAAGCCCCGTTTTGGGCGCGAGGGCGGGCGCAAGGTAGGGCGTCGGGTCGTTGCCCGTGATCACGCTCTCGAAAAACGCGAGCGCGAAGGTCGCCTCGGAAGGTTCGCGCGCCGAGAGCACGGCGCATTCGCCCGCCGCGCCGTTTTCCCATGTGCGGCGGATGATGTGCCCGAGGCTGTCGTGCAGGGGCACTTCCGCCGTCACGCGCGCGCCGCGCTCCGTCACCTTCCCCTCGGAGAGCACCCGTACTTCGCCGTCTTCGCCGATGAGCGCGAACGCCGTTCTGCTCTCGAGCAGGAAGAGTTCGCCCGCGCGCGAAGGGGTGCAGTCCTCAAAGGAGAAGGGCAGGGCGATCTGAAAAAACCCGTGCGAACTTTCGAGGTTGAGCAGCACCCGCCCCTGCACGCACAGGGTGAGCAGCGCGCCCGCAAGGCGCTTTTGCCATACGACGCGCAGGGAGGGATCGGCGCGGACGAACCCGACCGCGTGCACGCAGACCGCGCCGCCGAAGAAATAGAGTTCCACGCCCTCGGGCGGGGCAAAGAGGAAATCCTCGTCGAGGCAGAAGCGCACGGGCGCGTAGCCCGCCGCCTTCAGCTCGCAGAACACGCCGTCCGCAGGGTCGAGCTCGACGGAGCGCTCGAAGGCGTCCACCGTGCCCAAGTACATACCGTTTACAAAGAATACGCAGGTCGTATCCGCGCAAAAAAATACTCGCATCGTTATTATTCAATGTATATTCGGGCAAAATTATGTCAATCATTGCTGTGAGGTGATTGTCATGAACAAGATCAACGGCTATACGGAAGAAGAGGCAACGGGGCTCATCGAGTATATCTACACGGGCAAAAACGCGGGCAAGACGCTCTCCTATCTCTTCGAGACGTACGGCCGCGCGCACAACCGCGCAAAGGGGAGCGTGCGCAACTACTATTACGCGTTTCTGAAAAAGCGGGAGGATGAGCGCGTGCAGCGCATTCTCGCGGGGAAAGACCTCAAAGCGGGCGAGATCAAGCCGTTCACCGAGGCGGAGACGGACGAGATGCTCAAAAAGGTCCTCACCGAAAAGAGCAAGGGCATGTCCGTGCGCAGGGCGATCAGAAACCTTTCGGAAGGGGACGAAAAGCTCATGCTGCGCATGCAGAACAAGTACCGCAATCTCGTCAAAAAGCAGCCCGAGCGGGTGCAGCGCGCCGCGCGGGAAGCGGGACTGCCCGAAGAAAAGACCTTCCTTCAGCGCCGCCTCGAGCGGGAGATCGACGCGCTCTACGAACGCATCGCGAACGATCTCAAGGCGGAAAACGCCCGCCTGCGCGCCGAATTGGAAAAATTGCGCAGCGGCGGAGAAGGGGGCGGCAAAGAATAATCGGCGCATATTTTCACAAACTGTTCTCAGGCGGCGGAAACCGCCACGGAGGATAGCATGGAAAAGATGTTTTGTCTCGGGCTTGCGCTCGGTATGGTGGGCGGCGCGCTCATCGTTGCGAACAGCTACAAGGCGCGTTCGCTCGTCAAAAAGAGTCAGGCGGAACTGCTGCAGAAAGTGGACGAGATGATGGACGAGCGCCTCAAAGCGCAGTCTCCCGCAGAGGGCGGCGAGAAGTCCGAAAAGAAGGGCAAGTGACCTCTTGCCGCTGTTCCCGCACCGCGGTGCGGGAATTTTTATGCCCTGCGGCAAAAAATTTTGCCCGCCTTTTCGCAGAGAAAAGTATTTACTTATGCGGAAAAACATGGTATAATCGGAGTATGTTTGAGCAGATCGCCGCCTTCGACGTGGGCGACAAGAGAATCGGCGTCGCGTTCAGCGACCCCTTCGGCGACTACGCCGTGCCCTCCGATACCTATTTCCGCACGGGCGATCTCCGGCGCGACGTACAGGCGCTCTGCGGCATCGCCGCGGCGCGCGGGGTGCGCACCGCCGTGGTGGGGCTCCCGCTCAACGAGGACGGCGCGGAGAGTATCCAAAGCGAAAAGACGCGCCGCTTTGCCGAGGCGCTTCGCGCGGCGGGGCTGAACGTGATTTTGGAGGACGAGCGCTACACCACGCGCGCCGCCCGCGGCGATCTTCTCGAGATGGGCGTCTCCGTCAAAAAGGATAAGCGCAAAAAGCAGGTGGATTCCATCGCCGCGGCGTATATTTTGGAGAGCTACCTCGCCAAAAATAAAAAATAAGGAGAACAGACATGAAAGAGGAACGCAACGATTACAACGAAGAAGAGAACATCGTCGAACTCGTGGACGACGACGGCAACACCTTCCGTTTCGAACATCTCATGACCTTTGAATACAAGGGGGGATGGTACTGCGCGCTCACCGAGATCAAGGACGCCGCGGAGGAGCCCGAGGACGACGAGGACGAGGGCGAAGAGGTCGCCATTTACCGCATCGAGGGCGAGGAGGACGACGAGCGCCTCGTGCAGATCGAGGACGACGACGAGCTCGACGAGGTGTTTGCCGAGTTCTGCGCCCAATACGAGGACTTCGAGGACGCCGACGAGGCTGCCGAATTAGACGGCGCGGACGGCGCGGACGCATGACGCGCCCTGAAATTTCCAAAAATATTTTTTCGGGAAGGCTTGACAGCCTTCCTTTTTTATGATATACTCTTATCAAGAATAAGTCTTATTAAGGAGGCTGTGATGGGCGCGGTTCGCAATACGCGGCAAAAACAGATGGTCTACGAAGCGCTCACGCGCCTCGATCACCCTACGGCGACGCAGGTATATGAGTACGTGTACGCCGAGCATCCCACCGTTTCGCGCGGGACGGTCTTCCGCGTCCTCGGGGGATTTGCCGACGGCGGGCAGGTGCGCCGCGTCACGCTCTTCGGCAGCGATACGCGCTACGACCACACCCTCGCGCCGCACGCGCACGGCAGGTGCCGCGTCTGCGGAAAGGTGTGCGACGTGTTCCTGCCCGATTTCGCCTCCATCGCGGCGGGGGCGGAGAGCGGAGGCTTCTGCGTGGAGGGCTGCGAGGTGGAGTTTTTCGGCGTGTGCGCCGACTGCAAACGGGAACAGATGCGTGCAAACGCAAAAGAAGAATAAAAGGAGAAACATCATGAAAGAACTCAAAGGCACCAAGACGTTGGAAAACCTGATGGCGGCGTTCGCGGGGGAGAGCATGGCGACGAACAAGTACGCCTATTTTGCCTCCAAGGCGAAAAAGGACGGCTTCAATCAGATCGCGGCGATCTTCGAGGAGACCTCGGGCAACGAGCGCGAGCACGCAAAGATGTGGTATAAGCTCATCGCGGGCGGCATCGGCACGACGGCGGAGAATCTGAAGGCAGCCGCGGCGGGCGAGAACGACGAGTGGACGGATATGTATCCCACGTTCGCCAAGGTCGCGCGCGAAGAGGGCTTCGAGGCGATCGCGGTCATGTTCGAGAAGGTCGCGTCCGTCGAAAAGGAGCACGAGGCGCGCTATCTCAAGCTCCTCAAGAATGTGGAGGAGGGCAGAGTGTTCGTCAAAGACGGCGAGGTGTATTGGCAGTGCCTCAACTGCGGCGCGATCGTCAAGGCGAGCGAGGCGCCCGAGGTGTGCCCCGTCTGCGCGCACCCGCAGTCCTACTTCCAAGTCAAGCCCGAAAATTATTAAAAGTTTTCGAAAATTGCTTGCAATTTCCGCATAAGTGTGCTACTATGGTAGTAAGATAACGCTGTGAAGCGGAATAGTACCTCTTCTCTCCTGCTTTCAGAGAGCCGCCGTTTGGTGAAAGGCGGCAGAGGGGAATGAGCGAACTCGCCGCCGAGCGGTCCTCCCGAATGTAAGTAAGGGGGAACGGAATCCCACCGTTACGGGGGAAGGGCATGATCGTGCCCGATAAAGAGGCGGGGTTTTCCCGCAAAAAGAGTGGTACCGCGCGATTTTCCGCGTCTCTTTCCAAAGAGGCGCGGTTTTTTTGTACAGAAAATGAGAGAGGTGACGATATGGACGTGAAAAAGTATTGCAGGCAGTTCATCCTTCCCCCCGAACGGTGCATGGATTGGGCGGAAAAGAGCATGATCGAGCGCGCGCCCGTGTGGTGCAGCGTGGATCTGCGCGACGGCAATCAGGCGCTCATTGAGCCGATGGGGTTGGAGACCAAGCTTGAATTTTTCAACCTTCTCGTGGAGATCGGCTTCAAGGAGATCGAGGTGGGCTTCCCCGCCGCGAGCGAAACGGAGTACGATTTTCTGCGCGCGCTCATCGACCGCGACCTCATCCCCGACGACGTGACCATTCAGGTGCTCACGCAGGCGCGCGAACACATCATCAAAAAGACGTTCGAAGCCATCCGCGGCGCAAAGAACGTCATCGTGCACGTCTACAATTCCACCTCCGTCGCACAGCGCGAGCAGGTGTTCCGCAAGGACCGCGAGGCGATCAAAAAGATCGCCGTAGACGGCGCAAAGCTCCTCAAAAAACTTACCGACGAGGCGGGCGCGGATTACCGTTTTGAGTATTCGCCCGAGAGCTTCACGGGCACCGAGCCCGACTACGCGCTCGAGGTGTGCAACGCGGTGCTCGACGTATGGCAGCCCACGGCAGAGCGGAAGGCGATCATCAACCTGCCCGCCACGGTGGAGAACGCCATGCCGCACGTCTATGCGCAGCAGATCGAATACATGCACAAACACCTCAAATACCGCGAGAACGTCGTCATTTCCCTGCATCCGCACAACGACCGCGGCACGGGCGTGGCGACGGCGGAATTCGGGCTCCTTGCGGGCGCCGACCGCGTGGAGGGCACGCTCTTCGGCAACGGCGAGCGCACAGGTAACTGCGACGTGGTCACCCTCGCCATGAACATGTACTCGCAGGGCGTCGATCCTAAGCTTGATTTCTCCAATATGCCCTACGTCGCGGCGCTGTACGAGACGTACACGGGCATGCACATTTCTCCCCGTCAGCCCTATGCGGGCGAGCTTGTGTTCGCGGCATTCTCGGGCTCCCATCAGGACGCCATCGCCAAGGGCATGAAGTTCCGCGAGGAGACGGGGCGTACCGTGTGGGACGTTCCCTATCTTCCCATCGACCCCAAGGACGTGGGCAGGGAATACGATTCCGACGTCATCCGCATCAACTCGCAGTCCGGAAAGGGCGGCGTGGGGTACGTCCTCGAACACGCCTATGGCATCAAACTTCCCGCGCGCATGAAGGAGGCGATGAGCTACGCCGTCAAACACGTCTCCGACGTGGAGCACCGCGAGCTCAAGGCGCCCGAGATCTTCGAGGTATTCGGCAGGCAGTTCCTCACGCCGCGCGCCTACTTCGACCTCGGCGAGGTGCACTACCGTCAGGAGAACGGCATCACGGCGGTCGTGGAGATCAAGGAGGGCGATCACGTTACGGTCGTCGAGGCGACGGGCAACGGGCGCTTGGACGCCGTCTCCAACGCGCTCAAAAAGCACTTCCGCGTGCAGTACAACCTCACGGGTTACGAACAGCACGCGCTCTCTTCGGGTTCCTTCGCGCAGGCGATCAGCTACCTCGGCGTAGAGAGCCGCGAGCGCATCTTTTGGGGCGCGGGCGAAAATTCGGATATCACGCGCGCGGCGGTGCAGGCGCTCGTTTCGGCGCTGAACAACCTTTTGGGCGCGCATGAATAAGATCAATTACGACGCGGCGATGCTCCGCGCGCTCGAAGGCGCACGGCAAAAGCGCGTGCTCTTGCAGGCGTGCTGCGCGCCGTGCGCCTCGCATTGCCTTTCGGAGCTTGCGGGGCGGACGGAAGTCACCGTGTATTTCTACAATCCGAATCTCTCGGACGCGGCGGAGTACGAAAAGCGCAGGGCGGAGCTCCTGCGCCTCATCGGCGAAACGGGCTGGGCGGACGCGCTCGACTGCGCGTATTCCCCCGAGGACTTCGCGGCGGTCGCCGCAGGATACGAGGACGCGCCCGAGGGCGGCGCGCGCTGCGCCCGCTGTTTCCGCCTCCGCCTCGAACGCACCGCGCAGGCGGCAAAGCAAAACGGATACGATATGTTCGGCACCACGCTCACGCTCTCGCCCTTGAAAAACGCGGAACTCATCAACCGCATCGGGTACGAGGCGGGGGAGAAGTACGGCGTGGAATATCTTCCGTCCGACTTCAAAAAGCGGGGCGGCTATCTTCACTCCGTTGCGCTCTCCAAGGAGTACGGGCTGTACCGTCAGAACTACTGCGGCTGCGTTTTTTCGAAAAAAAGCTGAGGCGAAAGGCGCAGGAGTTCCGTCATAAAAATGCAGATACGCAAAAACGCACCGCGATCCGCGGTGCGTTTTGTACATCTGGTCTGTTATCCGTCATGCGATTCCCGGTTATGTCAATAATGGGGGGGGGAGTGTATTATTCGTGACCGAGATAGGTCATGACGATATCGTCATACCAGACAGTACCGGAGCTGTTGAGCGCTTCAAGATAGTAACGGATACTTTGCGTATCTTCTTTATCGATGGTAAATTCGAAGGAGAAGTCCGTCCACTCCGTCGCGTTGCCGATCTCGATGCTCGTCGAGCCGTTGCTGCGCGACGTTGTGGAATATCCGAGGTAGTGCGTGTAACGGAACAGGGCGGTGGCGTTCCGCGTTTTGTATCTGCCGGAGACGCGGAACTTAAAGCCCGAGCCCGCGGCGCGGAGCCACTGTCCGAGCGAACCGCCGTTCACGACCCATGCAACGTGGTTGTTCGGATCGTCGGGATCCGTAACGATCCCTGCGTCGCTGCCCGGTACATAAAAGCTGTTCGATTCGTCCCTTTCCGTGTAATCCTTCCACGGCGTATCCCAATCGATGGTCGTGGCGGCGTCGGTGTCCCGCAGATTGGGGTAGATATAGCTCTCGGCGTCCCGTTCGAAGTCGCCGTTTGCGGTCTTGTTGACTTCGGGGATCTTATCGAGCTTGGGCACAACGTAATCTGCGTCGTAATTGCGGTTGGTCACGGGGCGCTGTTCCCAACCCTCCATTTCGAAGGGGATATATCTCCACCAACTGAACTGCGCGTAATCGCTCTCCCACATGCGGCTGCCGGAGGAGACGTTGTATACGGAGTCCGTAACGCCGCCGCCCGCCCAAGAGGGGACCCACACGCCAAGCGTCAGGGTCGCGTTCGTCGTGGGAACGTTGGTCGTGATCGTATGTACCTTCACGCCGTCGATGTAATAATCCACATAGGGGATCTCGGCGTCCGTCACCCAATCGAAGGAGTAGATGTGCCAATCGCCGTCGTTTACCATATAATCGACGGGAATGGCATAGTTGGAGTTGTTGCTCGGGCTCGTCCATGTCGTAAAGAAGACGTTGGAGAAGTCGGGCTGCAGTCCGATCTCGATGTCGATCTCGTTTTGCTGAACGGAGCCGTCGTTCTGCGTGAACCACGAGAACACCCACATCGAGGTGAGGGCGCCCACGCGGGGGCAGGGTTTCATCTTCACGTCGTACCTGCCGGGACCGAGCGCCTGCACCGTCGAGATGCTCCCGCCCGTCGTGATCCCGTTCACCTGATCGGAGAGGGGCTGATTTTCACCGTCGTAATAGGCGCCGTTGGCGCGGATGAGCAGATGTGCTTCGGGGTCTGCGGGATCGTCCACGAGGAATACGTTCTGCGGGCGCACGCCGTTCTGATCGGTGCCCCACTGATCCCATACCGAGTCGGATACGACCCATTTGCTGCGGTCGATGTCGTTCCCCGTAAAGTCGTCGTAGATCATTTCATCGTAATTGAGCGAGTAGCGCTCCTCTACGCTGCGGTAATATTCGTCGCCGAAGCCGAACATCTCTTCGGCGCGCGACGAGATGCTTCCGTCGCTGCAGCCTGCAAACCCGCCGAAAGCGCTTGCCGCGACGACGGCAGCGAGTGCGGCGGAAATAATCCTGCTCTTTCGCATTCGCGTTTTCCTCCCTTATTGGAAATCGATTTCCAAAGTAAATTCATTATAGCACAGGCAAAGGGGGTTGTCAAGCCAAATTGAGA
>DBGBVX010000097.1:0-7103 GCA_048370055.1 Candidatus Gallimonas sp.
GCTCTTCTATGGTAAAATGGTGGTAGTTCATACAGATCTCCTTTGACGTAAATTGGTTTCGCAACTCTATTTTACCACAGATTTGTATGAACTACTTTTTTTCTCCCTCATCTGTTGCACTTAATAGTATAATTCACCGAACGATAAAAAGCCCCGCCTCAGGCGGGGCTTTCGATGATCGGAAGGTCATTCACAGCTTTCGATGAGTTCGCAGTCGTACAGGGTGGGGTCGAACGCCTTTTCGCTCGGGTAGGAGTACTTCTCGCTGAGTTCGTAGTCCTTCGGCAGGCGGGAGGGCGCGCTCCCCGTGAATTCGCGGAAGATGCGGTTGAAGGTGCGTATGGTCGCGAATCCGCATTTTTCCGCGATCTCCGTCATGGTCAAATTTTTTCCAGAACGCAGGAGCTTTACGGCGTTATCCGTCCGCACATAGTTGAGGTATTGCGAAAACGTCGTGCCCGTCACCGCTTTGAAGTAGCGCGAAAAATAGGCGTCGCTCATGCCCATAAAGCGCACGGCGTCTTCGAAGGTGTACTCCGCGTACCGTTCCTGCATGTCCTCCAAAAGATTTTTGAACGCCTCCTCGGTACGGTCGCTCCCGACGCGGTGCACGAGCTGCTCGCCGCGGTATACCTCGATCATCATTTCACTCACGGCGCAGCGCGCCTCCTCGCCGTAGAACGGTTCGCGCGCGCGGAGGATGGCGCGCAGGCGGCGGTAGTACTCGGGAATGGAGTAGCTGCGGTAGAGTTTCGGGCTTGCAAGCTGAAAGTTTCCCAAAAAGGGGCGGATGATGCTGTAATCGAATACGATCACGATGAGCACGGTATCCGCCTCGCAGGCGCGCTGATAGTGGATCTGCCCGCTGTCGGTAAACAGCGCCTCGCCTTGGCGCAGGTGGTGCGTCTTTTTTTCGCAGAACACGTCGATGGAGCCCTGCTCCACATAGATAAATTCGCAGTCGTAATGCCAATGCAAAAGGTTGTGCGAATTGCGGTATTTCCCCACCCAGACTTTCGCCTCTTCGGGGTATTTCCAAATTTCTCGCTTTGCGATCATACGTTTTTCTCCGTTTATTTCATCATAACGTAAAATGCTTCAAAAGTCAAGCGGATTATGTCAATAAATGTCTAAAACCGGTCAATATGTTGCTTGCAAAAACCGCTCGTTGCAGATATAATATGAGATGTAAACAGGGACGGGCTGCTGAGGATATGTCGCCGACGCTTTGGTGCCTGCTTGCAAAAAAAATGCTTATACTTCATTCCCCCTATAGTTTGGCAACAAGGCGATAGCGATATCGCCTTATTGTCATATAAAAGGGGTATGAGGGGAGAGGTGGAAGAATGAGGGAAGTGTGCGACGCGCTCGATCGGCTGATCGTCTACGCGCATGAAAAACTCGGGCTCTCGCGGCGCAACGAGACGTATGTGCGCAACACGCTGCTTGATCTCGTCGGGTTAGAAAGTTACGAGGGAACGGGGCAGGTATACGACGGAAGGAGCGTTTCCGCGTTGCTGAAAGAGCTTGTTGGCGCGTGCGCGCGCGCGGGTCTGCCTTCGGCGGAGGCGCCCGAGCGGCTCACCGACGGCGTGATGGGGGCGCTCATGCTCCCGCCCGAGGCGGTCGAAGAGGCGTTTGCGGCGCATATGGCGGTCTCTTCCGCCGAGGCGACGGATTGGCTCTACTCCTATTGCGTGCTCTCCGACTATGTGAAAAAGGAAAAGCTTGACGCCAACCCCCGCTTTACGGCGGAAAACGGGCTCGTCGTCACCATCAACCGCGCCAAACCCGAATTCCGCGATCCCAAGAAGGCGGTGAGCGGCAACAGCGTGAAGGGCGGCTATCCCAAATGCACCATCTGCCGCGAGAACGAGGGTTATTTCGGCCGCAATAAGCGCACGCTGCGCACCGTCTCGATCGAACTTTGCGGGGAGCCGTGGTTCTGGCAGTTCTCGCCCTACGGGTATTTTCACGAGCACGGCATCGCCGTCAACGAAAAGCACATCCCCATGCACGTCGACAGGACTACGTTCGTCAGGCTCATGCAGTTTGTGGATATGTTCCCGCACTATTTCATCGGCTGTAACGCGCCGCTGCCGCGCATCGGGGGGAGCGTGCTCGCGCACGACCATTACCAAGGCGGCGGCGAAGTGCTCCCGCTGCACCGCGCGCCCGTATCGGTCGCGCTCCGCCATCCCGATTTTCCCGATTTGAAGGCGGGCGTCGTCGATTGGCGCGGCACGGTCGTCCGGATCACGGGGCGGGACGCGCAGCGCGTGGCGGATCTTTCGGAGATCGTCCGCGAGGCGTGGTGCTCCTATGAGGACGCCGCGCGCGGCATCATTCCCGCGGATAAGGACGGCGTGCACAGCGCGGTCAGCCCGACCGTCGTAAAAACGCCGCGCGGGTATGAGATGAACATCATCCTGCGCAACAACATCACCTCCGAGCAGTACCCCGACGGCGTGTTCCACGCGCACCCCGAATTTCACGTCATCAAGAAGGAGTCCATCGGGCTCATCGAGGCGCAGGGGCTGTTCATCCTCCCCGGGCGGCTCACGGAGGAGCTCGCCGATCTCGAAGCCCTTCTCGTATCGGGCGGGGAGCTCCCCGCGCGGTATGCCGATTACGCGATGATCTTCCGCGAAATGAAGGCGATGGGCGCATCCTTCACGGCAGAGTCGGCGCACGAGGCTGTGAAAAAGGAACTTGCGAGCGTGTGCGAACGCATCCTCGAAAATACCGCCGTGTTCAAAACGCAGGCGGAGACGGCGCAATTTATGATCGAAAAGGCGGGATTTCTCCATGATTAACGAAAAAGAATATACCTATAAAGTTTCGGCTGCGGGGCGCGTCAACCTCATCGGCGAGCACATCGACTACTGCGGCGGCAAGGTCATGCCCGCCGCGCTCTCCCTGAAAAACACCGTGTACGTCCGTCCCAACGGAACGGATAAGATCAATCTCGCGTGGACGGATATCCCCGTGCGCGTTTCGCTCGATATCGGCAGGCTTGGCGCGTATAAGGATGTAAAATACGCCAACTATCCCGCAGGGAGCGCGTATTTTTGGCAGCAGGCGGGGCATAAGATCGTCGGATGCGATATGCTGCACGACTGCACCGTGCCGTTCGGGAGCGGGCTCTCCTCCTCCGCGGCGATCGAAGTTTCCACTATCGCGGCGCTCGCAGCGATCGCGGGCGAACAGCTCGATCCCGTCGAGATTGCCCTTGTGGCGCAGAAAGCCGAACGCGAATACGCAGGGGTCAACTGCGGCATCATGGATCAGTACGCTTCGGCTTGCGGCAAAAAGGATCACGCCATCCTTCTCGACTGCAAGACGCTCGTCCGCGAGTATGTGCCCATCCTTTTGGGCGACTATACGCTCGTCGTGGCGAACTGCAACAAGCCGCATAACCTTGTGGAGAGCAAATACAACGAACGCCGCGCCGAGACGGAGCGCGCGCTCGCGCTCCTGCAGACAAAGGCGGATATCTCCTGCCTTGCCGACCTCACGCCCGACGCGTTCGAACGCATCGCAGGTACGCTCAAATGGGAGGGGAAGGTCATGGAACGCGCGCGCCACGTCGTATACGAGTGCGACAGAGTGCGCCGCGCGGCAAGCGCGATGAAGCGCGGGGACGTCCCGCTGCTCGGAGAGCTGCTCAACGCCTCGCACGCCTCGCTGCGCGATCTGTATGAGGTGACGGGCGTCGAGTTGGATACGCTTGCCGAGGCTGCGCAGGCGCATCCCGCCTGCGCGGGTTCGCGCATGACGGGCGCCGGCTTCGGCGGTTGTACCGTCTCCGTCGTACGCAAAAGCGGCGTGGAGGACTTCAAACAGACGGTCTCCCGCGCCTACACGCAGAAGATCGGCTACGCGCCTTCCTTCTACGACTGCACCGTAGAGGACGGCATCATCGTCACGAAGCTGTGACGGGAGGCGGCGCATGAAGATCAGGTTCCTCGGCACGGCTGCGTACGAAGGCATCCCGTCCCTGTTCTGTAACTGCCGCGTCTGCACCGCTTCGCGCGCGGCGGGCGGGAGAAATCTTCGTTCCCGCTCTCAGGCGGTCGTCGACGGGCGGCTCCTCATCGACTTCCCGCCCGATACGGTGTGGCATTCGCAGCGGTTCGGGTTGGATTGGAACGAGATCGCAAACTGCATCATCACGCACGGTCACAGCGACCATTTCTATCCCGAAGATATCCTGATGGGTCGCACCGATTTCTGCCACGGCAACCGCACGATGCGCTATTACGCCGCGGAAGAGGCTTACGAACGCATCGGCGCGGCGCTCGGGTCGATCGCGCCCGAAACGCGGGAGCGCATCGAACGCCGTCTCGTCACGCCGCTCGAGCCCTTCGAGGCGGACGGGTACCGCATTCTGCCTCTTCCCGCAGACCACGGTTCCGTGCCTTCGCCCGTCTTTTACGCCATCGAAAAGGGCGGGAAGCGCCTGCTCTACGCGCACGATACGGGCATCTTTCCCGAGGCGGCATGGGAGGGGCTGAAGTCGTTCGGCAAGTTCGATCTCGTCTCGCTCGACTGCACGGGCGGCGGAGCGCAGGAGGGGTGGCGCGTCAATCACATGTGCCTGAAAACGGACGGCGAGGTCGCCTGCCGCATGCGGCGGGAGGGACTCGCGGACGAGAAGACCGTGTTCGTCGTCAATCACTTCTCGCACAACGGCGGATGCACATATGACGAACTGTGCGTTCTCGCCGAAAAATACGCAATGATCGTCTCTTACGACGGTTTGGAAATTGAATTTTAAGGGGATTTTATGATTCGGTATAACAGAGAGGAGCGCATTCTCGCGCTCGATAACGGAAGCATCGGCTATGCCGTCTACATCAACGACGCGGGCTATCTCGAAACGGTATACTTCGGCAGGAAGCTCGCAAGCTATTCGGATTTCTCCTGCGCGCGCAAAGCGGGCGAATTTGCCACGCCCCGCCTCGATGTGGCGCGCGGCGAAGAAGTCGGCTACGCGGACGGGTTCAAGGCGGACTGCGCGCCGCTCGAGATCTCGCCGCACGGGCTCACCGATAAGCGCGGCGCGCCCGTCGTGATCCGCGGGGCGGACGGTTCCTTCGTCACCGACTTCCGCTACCGCAGTCATAAGCGTTTTTACGGCGCGCCCACCATCGAAGGGCTGCCGCACGCCCACGGCGCGAACTGCGAGACCGCGGATATCCTGCTCGAAGACAGGGCGCTCCGCGTGCGCGCGCATCTCTACATCACGATCTTTTCCGATAAGGATATCATCGTCAAGAGCTTCTGCTTTGAGAATACGGGCAAAAAGAGCGTGCGCCTGACGCGCGCCATGTCCATGCAGCTCGATCTCCCGCGCGCCGACTATGAGCTCGTGCACTTCAGGGGGCGTTGGGCGAAGGAGCGCGACTACTGCGTCAACGCCGTCGTGGACGGCGTGCAGGAGGTCTCCTCCAATCTCGGACGGTCGTCCGCGGAGGAAAATCCCTTCGTCTATCTCAAAGAAAAGGGCGCCTCCTTCGACCGCGGCGAGGCGATCGGCTTCAACCTCATCTACAGCGGGAACTTTAAGTTCCGCACCTTCGTCGGTTCCTTCCGCGGGCTGCACGTCACCTACGGCATGAACGACGAAGATTTCGAGTGGACGCTCGCTCCGGGCGAGAAGTTTTACACGCCGCAGGCGGTCATCGCCTATTCGTCGGCGGGCACGGACGGCATGTCGCAGACCTTCCACCGCTTTATCCGCGAAAATCTGATGACGTATGCGCACGACCGCGAATACAAGCCCGTGCTGTTCAACTCGTGGGAGGGGTGCTACTTTACGTTCAACACCGATCTCATCCTCTCCTATATCGACGACGCCTGCAAGATCGGCACCGAGCTCTTCGTGCTCGACGACGGATGGTTCGGCGCGCGCAACAACGACCGCGCGGGGCTCGGCGATTGGACGGTGAACGCCGGGAAGATCGACTTAAAGCGCGTCATGGCGCACTGCCGCGCGCGCGGGATCAAATTCGGCATTTGGTTCGAGCCCGAAATGGTCAATCCCGACAGCGATCTGTTCCGCGCCCATCCCGAGTACGCGCTCGGATGGGGGAAGGGGGAGCTCTCCCTCAGCCGCCATCAGCTGCATCTCGATTTTGCCAATCCCGCCGTCGTCGAAAATATCTACGCGCAGATGAAGGCGTTCCTCGACGAATACCCCGTCGATTATATCAAGTGGGACTATAACCGTACCGTTGCGGAGCACGTCTCGCAGGCTTATCCGCCCGAGCGGCAGGGCGAGGTCTATCACCGCCTCGTTCTCGGGTACTACGCGCTCCTCGGCAGGCTCACGCGCGAGTATCCCGATATCATGTTCGAGGGCTGCGCCTCGGGCGGCGGGCGTTTCGATATGGGTACGCTCTATTATTGCCCGCAGATCTGGTGCAGCGACGAATCCAACCCCGCCCAGCGCATCGATATTCAGTTCAATACCTCGATCGGCTATCCGCTCTCCTGTATCGGTTCGCACGTCAACGACAGCAAGGTGGCGCCCTATGCCGCAAAGGCGGCGCTCGCCCTGTTCGGCACCTACGGCTACGAAATGAATCCCAATCTGCTCACGCAGGAGGAGATCGCCGCGCTCGCGGAGACGGCTGAGATCTATCGGAAGTACCACCGCAGCGTCATCTCGGACGGCACGCTCTACCACATCTGCGCGCCTTTCGAGGGGAACTATATGTGCATGCAGTGCGTCTCGCAGGATAAAACCGCGTCTGTCGTGCTCTTCATGAATAAGCTCAAGGAGCTCGAGATGTACCGCTTTATCCGCCTGAAGGGGCTCGACGCGAAAAAGCGCTACCGCAATACGCTTGACGGCGCCGTGCACACGGGCGAGTACTATATGCAGATCGGACTCAACCTCTCCGATACATGGCTCACGGAGTTCAATCATCGTCTGATCCTCCTCACGGAAGACTGATCTAACTTCAATTTTGCAAAGCCCTCCCCTGCGGCGTATGCGGCAGGGGAGGGCTTTATGCAATCGAGTGCGTGCGTATTTTTCATATGATAGGCAAATTATTTTCGTCCACGGGAATGGTTGTAGAAAAAAATTTTCA